>JAKQOH010000224.1 GCA_029565415.1 Candidatus Rifleibacteriota bacterium
GAAATACTCGCCCGTGGCATTCTTCGAGCCCTGGAACATCAGGTGCTCGAACAGGTGCGCGAAGCCGGTGCGGCCGCGCTTCTCGTTTTTCGACCCGACGTGGAACCACTGGTTCACGTGGACGACTGGCAGTTTCTTGTCGAGATGCAGAATTACCTGCAGGCCGTTCGGCAGGACATACTTCTCGAATTCCAGCTTCGGAAGCTGTTTTTGGGGAGTCTCCCCGGGAACCTGCGCCGTGGCCGCCGTAGTAACCAGCGCCAGCACGAGCGCCAGGCACATCAGGACGCGTGAACGGACGATGAGCATCATCTGAACTCCTTTCCGTATTCCGGCATCTTTTCTGCCGGTTCATTTCCCTCATGCCTTGTGTAACATCTTGCCGCCGACATGGCAAGTGAGAGACCCCGCTTGCACAGCCTCTGGAACATTTCAAATGGCCGTCAGGCCTGGCATGTCGAAATTCGAAAGATTCACCGCGGAGACACGGAAACGCAGAGAAAAATAGTGTCATGCATTTTATTCTGTCTTGTTTCGATCTCTGCGCCTCTGCATCTCGTCGGTAAGGAGGCTTTGCGCAATTCTGGGCACGTGATGCCAGCTCCCACATGCGGTAGGGGCGGGTTTGAAACCCGCCCGTGGAATGGCAGCCGCGATAATTTGAATCGAGCATGCCGGAGCGGAGCAGGGAGGGCTGTCTGGGTGCTGTGACAATCTCCTTGATTTTGTATACAATGATGCGACAGGGCTGGGGATCTCGGAAACGATGCCGGCGGCAGATGGGGCGATGAATGAATAGCTACAAGTATACTCATGAGATGCGTGCCGTTCTTGCGGCGGTGCTGATTGCCGGCGCCGCTGTAACGTCTGTTACCGGTGAGCTTCCCCCGGCTACGCCCCCCGCAGCGATCGAAGGAGAAACGATGGACGGCAAAGTCATGAAGTCGAACGAAGAGTGGGAGAAGATCCTGAC
Source organism: Candidatus Rifleibacteriota bacterium (assembly GCA_029565415.1). The sequence continues at coordinate 974 of JAKQOH010000224.1, forward strand.
TCCCGACCAGTATCATGTCACCCGCGAGGCCGGCACCGAGGTGCCGTTCTCCGGCGAGTATGTGAAATTCAACGAGAACGGCGTTTATACCTGCGTTTGCTGCGGCGCCGAGTTGTTCCGGTCGGGCGACAAGTTCGACACGAGCTGCGGCTGGCCGAGCTTTTCATCCCCGGCTGCCCAGACCGCCCTCAAAGCCGAAGCCGACCTCAGCTTCGGCATGAGGCGCATCGAGGTGCGATGCGCCCGCTGCGATGCCCATCTCGGCCATGTCTTCGACGACGGCCCCAAACCGACCGGCCTCCGCTACTGCATCAACTCCGTGGCCCTGAAGTTCGTCCCCTCCGAAAAACCGTCCCGCTGAAACTCCGCGAGTGGCACATCCCCCCCTGATGCTGTATCGTCATCAATCTTTGCTTGTCGGTTCGGGCAGTTCGCGAACCGCCCGAGCCGCCCAGAATTTATGTCTTCGTGCCTGGTATATTGGTTTCATCATGAGAACCGATCCGCAGATTTCGCAGATGGCGCAGATGAAATCTTGATTGAAAGAGACGGTATCATGTGCTGTTCCTATCAGGCCTTTATCTGTGGTTTGGTTCTCGCCGCTGTGACTGGATGGGCGGGTTTGAAACCCGCCGCTACGGTGGGGGCATCCTTCATTCCTGACTCTGTGTCTCTGCGCCTCGGCGGTGAAACGGTCTTCGTGCCTTGTGATGATTTCAGGGAATTTCGACATGCCAGGCGCTGGGTGGCGGGCGTTTTCCGTCTGTGAGATGATGGAGCGTTGAAAGGTCGGGATGAAAGAGGGGTAACGGCATGGATTCCTGCCTGTTTCTGGTCCTGCGGCTCGTCTGGTTCGTCTTCATCGGATTGCCGGTCGGGCTCGTCTGCATCAATGTCGGGTGGGTCTGCATGATCACGATCATCGGCATCCCTCTCGGGCTGTGGGTGTTCAATCGCATTCCCATGATCATGACGCTGCAGCTCGACCCCGAAGACCGGTACCGGCTTCAGCTCGAGGAAAACGAGGTGTTTCACGGCGGGGTGACGCAGTGGCCGCTGATTCTGCGTCTTCTCTGGCTGGTGGTGGTCGGCTGGTGGCTTTCCCTGATCTGGATCAACGTGGCCTACCTGTGTTGCGTCACGGTCATCGGTCTGCCTGCCGGTTTCTGGATGTTCAACCGGCTTCCAGCCGTGATTTTTCTCACCCGAACGTGAGAAGCCGTATCAGCTACCTGGCGCTCAGCGGGAGGCGGCGGCTCCGATATACCAGGTGGGGGAGTTGTTGATGCTCCGCACCGCCATCTCCACGGAGTAGCGACTGCGTTTCATCCGGTAGCCGAGATTCACGGCGTAATGGTCGCTTCCGTAATACAGGAAGTCGGAGTCGTCGAAGATCTGGGCTTCCCCGAACAGCGATGCACCCCGTTTCATCGCCCGTTCGGCACCGAGGGTGCCGATGATGGCCCGCTTCATGGGAATGTTCTTCCGGCGACCGTCGGGAAAAACTGCGGTGTATTTCTGGCTGAGCGCCTGCTTGACCTGCAGATATCCTTGTATATCTTGATATATTTTATCTGTGACGGTGATGTAGACGTGGCGGAGATGCTCGAGCTGCGCCAGGTCGAGGTGCTGCATGTTGGCGGCCGAAAGATCGGCGTAGGAGCCGCCGAATGCCATGTTGTTCTCGGGAACCTCCACGTGGAACCCGCCGGCGAGGACCCCGGTGATGCCGTCGATGCCTGAAATCGACGGGGTCGTCGCCCGGCTCGTGGAAAGATACGTCGCGACGAACAGCACGTGCGGATGCAGCCGGGCGTTCGCGGAGAGCCATATTTCATCCTTTTTTTCGGTAACGTCCCTTCCGCGGATGCTCACGTCCCCCTCACCGAGACCGTAGCGGAGCGTGTATTCGAGCTTGCGGGTGAGCGTGCCTACCGGCACCGCCATGGTGAGTAGGCCCGGCCTGCCGTCGACGGTGATGCCGCTCGGATACCCCGCCCATGCCGTTTCCGCTGTGATGGCAAGAAGCGTGAGGCAGAACAGCGCGATTCCCGCGAACAGCGGCAATCGCCGATTCCGACCCCGCAGCCCGTTCAGAAATTCTCCTGTTCGTAGTTCGTGACAAAGGTTGTCTTGCCAGCAGTCACGTCAACAATGAAGTAGAATTGCTTGTCTGAAGGAGGATTTAAAGAAATGTCTGGTGTGCCGCTTCCAAGGGAAGGCAAATCACCTAAGCCTTCTAGCGGTATTGTTGCGGTTGCAGAATATTTATCTTCACTAACTACGATTAAATACTTTGCATACTCTGTTGTTGGAAGTAGATGTGTAAATTTGAATACGCCGGTTTCGTCAGAAGATCCTGGGCGGGCAAAGTCAG
>JAKQOH010000225.1 GCA_029565415.1 Candidatus Rifleibacteriota bacterium
TATATCTGCGGCGAAGAGACCGCCCTGCTCAACGCGCTCGAGGGCAAGCGCGCCAACCCGCGCACCAAGCCACCCTTCCCGCAGATCAGCGGGCTCTTCGGCAAGCCGACCATCGTGAACAACGTCGAGACGTTCGCGAACGTGTGCGCCATCATCCGGAACGGCCCGGCCTGGTTCAAGAAGATCGGCACGGCCGGCTCGCCCGGCACGAAGGTGTTCGCCCTGGCCGGCAAGGTGAAGAAGGTCGGTCTGGTCGAAGTGCCCATGGGCACGACGCTGCGCGACATCATCTTCAACGTCGGCGGCGGCATCGTGAACGACCGCAAGTTCAAGGCCGTCCAGACCGGCGGCCCGTCGGGCGGCTGCATCAAGTCCGACCAGCTCGACACCGAGATCGATTACGAGTCGCTCAAGCGGCTCGGCTCGATGATGGGCTCGGGCGGCATGATCGTCATGGACCAGGACGACTGCATGGTCAACATCGCCAAGTTCTTCCTCGAGTTCACGCTCGACGAGTCCTGCGGCAAGTGCACCCCCTGCCGCGTCGGCAACAAGCGCCTGTTCGAGATGCTCCAGCGCATCTGCGACGGCCGCGGCACCCCGCAACTGCTCAAGGATCTGAAAGATCTCTGCTACGCGATCAAGGACACCGCCCTGTGCGGCCTCGGCCAGACCTCCCCGAACCCTGTCCTGTCGACCCTGGCCCAGTTCGAGCATGAGTATCTGGCCCACATCAACGAAAAGCGGTGTGAAGCCGGCGTCTGCAAGGAACTCCTGCGGTTCGAGATCAATGAAAACTGCGTCGGCTGCACGATGTGCGCCCGCAACTGCCCCGTTCCCTGCATTTCGGGCGAGGTGAAGAAGCGGCACGTGATCGACCAGAGCAGGTGCATCAAGTGCGGCGTCTGCCAGAGCGTTTGCAAGTTCCACGCCGTCGATCGGAAATAAGTCGAGTCAGGAGAACCGAACATCATGATCAATCTCACGATCAACAACCATCCCGTCCAGGTCACCGAGGGCCAGACCGTTCTTGATGCCGCCCACAAGCTCGGCATCGACATCCCGACCCTGTGCCACCTCAAGCAGTTCGGCCCCTGCGCGATCGAATCGAAAACCGGCTCCTGCCGCGTCTGCGTCGTCGAGATCGACGGCCGCCCCAATCTGGCCCCGTCCTGCTGCACCCCGGCCACCGAGGGCATGAAGGTCATCACCTCGAGCATGCGGGTCATCAACGCCCGCCGCACGATGCTCGACCTGCTGCTATCGGACCACCCCAAGGACTGTCTGACCTGCGAGAAGAGCGGCGACTGCCAGCTCCAGGAGCTCGCGGCGAAGATGGGCCTGCACCGCATCAAGTACAAGGGCGAGATGTCGAAGCATGATATCGACGTCTCCAGCGAAGCCATCGTTCGCGACCCCAACAAGTGCATCATGTGCCGCCGGTGCGAAGTGGCCTGCAACGAGGTGCAGACGGTCGGCGTCCTTTCCGGCATCGGCCGCGGCTTCAACGCCAAGGTCGGCCCGGCCGACATGAAGCCCCTTTCCGAGACCACATGCACGTTCTGCGGCCGCTGCGTCGCGGCCTGCCCGACCGGCGCCCTGACCGAGGTCGACCACACCTACAAGTGCTGGAACGCGATCAACAGCGGTAAAACCGTCGTCGTCCAGACGGCCCCCGCCGTGCGCGTGGCCCTGGGTGAGGAGTTCGGCATGGAGCCGGGCGCGATCACGACCGGCAAGATGGTGACGGCGCTCCGCATGATGGGCTTCGCGAAGGTGTTCGACACCGACTTTTCGGCCGATCTCACGATCATGGAGGAGACGACGGAGTTCATCGCCCGCCTCAAGGAGGGGAAGAATCTCCCGATCCTCACCTCGTGCTGCCCGGGCTGGGTCAAGTTCTTCGAGCACCAGTTCCAGGATCTGATGCACATCCCCTCGACCTGCAAATCGCCGCAGCAGATGTTCGGCGCCGTCGCGAAGACCTACTACGCGAAGAAGATCGGCGTGAAGCCGGAAGACATGCTCGTCGTTTCGGTCATGCCCTGTCTCGCGAAGAAGTATGAGGCCGCTCGCGATGAGTTCAACGCCAGCGGTTCGCGGGACGTCGACATCGTCATCACGACCCGGGAACTGGCCGCCATGATCAAGGAAGCCGGCATAGCCTTCGACCACCTCGAAGAATCGACCTATGACGATCCGCTGGGCGAGTCGACCGGCGCCGGCGTCATCTTCGGCGCGACGGGCGGCGTGCTCGAGGCGGCTCTGCGCACCGCGGCCGACTGGGTCACCGGCCAGGATCTGAAGAACATCGACTTCACTGCCGTCCGCGGTCTCGACGGGATCAAGGAGGCCACGGTGAAGGTCGGCGATCTCGACGTGCGCGCCGCGATCGCGTCGGGCCTCGGAAACGCCCGCACGCTCCTCAACAAGATCCGGAAGGGCGAGGCGCAGTACCACATCATCGAGATCATGGCCTGCCCCGGCGGCTGCCTGAACGGCGGCGGCCAGCCCTACACCCGCGGCGACCCCAAGATCCTCGAGAAGCGCATGGAAGCCATCTATCGCGACGACAAGAACAACAAGATCCGCAAGTCGCACGAGAATCCCTCCATCAAGCGCCTCTACGCCGAGTTCCTCGGAAAGCCGGGCAGCGAGCTTTCCCACAAGCTGCTCCACACCCACTACCACGGCCGCCGGGAGCTCTGATTCCGGAGGTTTTTCCGCTCTGACACAGGGGCGCCGGGCTACACCCGGCGCCCCTGTTGCATACCGATCGTATCGGCGAACGCGCCCAACGCGGCAAAACCGTGTATCATGCCTTCCTTGCAGTGACCGTCACGATCCGGGAAGGGAGACATGAGCGAACCGTTTGCACTGGCCGTCCTGGCCGTCTGGCTCTTCATCATCGTCGCCCTGACGCGGCGCGGGGTTCCGCTCTGGCAGGTGATCCTCGCCGCCGCGTTGGGCATCGGCACCCTGCTCGGGCGCGGCATCCGCGGGCTGGCGGCGGATTCCCTCGCCGTCTCGACCGATCCCACCGTGCTCGAGCTGCTCGCGATGGTGATGCTCATTTATTTATATTCCTTTCTCTTGAAAGCCACCCACCGCATGGAGCGGATTTCGGCGTATCTCAACAGCCGGATGCGCGATCCGCGCTGGGTGCTGGCCTCGGTGCCGGCGATCGTCGGCCTGATCCCGATGCCGGGCGGGGCGATGTTCACCGCGCCGATCACCGATGAGGTGGGCAACCGCATTTCCCTTTCGAAAGAGGACAAGGTCTTCACGAACTACTGGTTCCGGCACTGCTGGGAAATGTCGTTTCCACTGTACCCCGGCGTGATCCTGGCGGCGGGGGTCGTGCGAATGACACCGGCGGCGCTCGCCTGGATTCTGCTGCCCCTGACCATCGCGGGATTTTTCGGCGGCTGGCTCGCGTTTTTCCCGCGCTACCGCCGTCAGACGGCCGCCTTTCTCGCTGCATCCACCGAACGGCCCGCCGGGAACGGGGCCTCGAATCTTCTGGTTCTCTGGCCCATCCTGGCGGTGGTGATCGTGGCTCTCGTGAAGATCCCCGTGACCCTCGGCCTTTTCGGGATCATCGTCGTTTTCGCGCTCATCGAGCGGATCTCCCCCTGGCGGCTCTGGATCTTCTTTCGCCACTCGTTCAACAAGCCGATCATCCTGCTGATCTGGTCCGTCTTCCTGTTCGGCAAGGTGCTCATCACCACCGGGCTGATCCAGATCGTCGGCACCTCGATGCTCCGCCTGGGCACGCCCCCGTGGCTGCTGAGCTTTCTCCTTCCCTTTTTCATGGGCGCACTGACGGGGGTCACGACCGGGTTCGTCGGCACCGTGTTTCCGATCCTCGTCCCGTTCTGGGGCGACCGGCCGGAGGTGTGGATCCAGCTTGCCTATGCGGGGGGCATCGCCGGCGTGATGCTCTCTCCGGCACACCTCTGCTTTTCCATGACCCAGGAGTATTTCAAGGCGCGCCTCGCGCCGATTCTCCGGGTCCTTCTCCTCCCTGTCGCGGTCGTTTCAGCCATTGCCGCGATTCGGTTCGTTCTTCACGGGGTCCGGATGCCCTTCTTCCTGCCGGGGGGATTGGGCTGGTAGAATGGGAGTATCTCGTCGGGAGGGTACGATATGAGACGAACTCATCTGTTCCAGATGGTGCTGATAGCTTTTGCCTGTGCCTGGCTCTGGAATGCCGCGCCAGGTCTCGCGCAGAGCGCGCCGTTCACCGCTTCCCAGGATGTCACCGTCGCCGATGATGGAATCGTCGGGCAGGCTGCCTCCTCGACGACGCCAGCCGTCACCGCGGCGGCCTCAGGCACCTCGTCGGCCGCCACGGGAGAAGCGGGCGGCACGTACACCGTCGTGTCGGGGGACTGTCTCTGGAACATCGCGAAGCGGTTCCTCGGCGAGGGCAGCCGGTATTGGGATATCGTCGAGGCCAACAAGGCGAAATACCCCAGCCTCGTCAACAACCCGAATCTGATCTACCCCGGGTGGGAGTTCGTCATCCCGGGCACCAAGGGCAAACTCTCGCCGTCGAACACCAGCACCCCGCCGTCTTCGAGCTCGTTCACCGCCAACCCCAACGTTGCCGCGCCGGCGTCGGGAGCCAAGGGCGGAAAAGCCCTCTACTCCTGGCTGCAGCGGGCCGGTCTGTCGGGCGAGCAGCTGCGGACGGCCTGGGCCGTCGGCATGGCCGAGTCGGGCGGCAACCCGCGCGCCTTCAACGGCAACGCGGGTACGGGCGACAAGTCGTATGGCCTGTTCCAGATCAACATGATCGGAAATCTCGGCCCCGCCCGCCTGAAGCAGTACAATCTGAGCTCCTACGACGACCTGTTTGATCCGGAGACCAATATCCGCGTCATGATCAAGATGAGCAACAACTGCACGAACTGGCAGCCCTGGAGCGCCTACAAGAACGGCTCCCACCGCAAGTTCCTCAACCAGTTCCCGCCGTCCTGATCCGGGTTTGCACCCGTTCGTCTTCTCGAGAGATTCGGAGAGAAATCATGAAAAAGATATCGATTCTGTTCTTTACCCTGTTCGTTCTCGCATTCATCGGTGCCGTCTGGGCCGAACCCATGCAGCTCTCCGACGGGATCACCGCCGAAATGAAGGAAGTGACGCGGACGGTGCCGCCGCCGAACTCGCCGAACAAGGAGCTGCTGCCGGCAGAGCTTTCCATCCGGTATCCCGTCCTGTCCGGCGCCTCCGCCGACAATCCCGTCGTGACGGCCATCAACGCCGCTCTCCAGAACCGCCTGCTGGCCGTCGCGGGAGAGAAGCCGGCCGCATCGCTCGACGAGCTGCTCGACACCTTCGTCAAAGGCTACGAGGCTTCGGTGAAGGAAACGCCCGACATGCCGGGCGGCTGGTCGCTGAAGTTCGAGGCCTCCATCCGCCACGCCGATGCCGATCTGATCGCCATCGACACGCTCGACTCGGTGTTCCAGGGCGGGGCTCACCCGACCTCGAACATCGTGTATCTGGTGTTTTCGGCGAAGACCGGCAAGCAGCTCGAGCTCGCCTCGCTGCTCCTGCCCGGGAAGGCGGCCGAGCTGACCCGGATCGCCGAAGCCCGGTTCCGCAAGGTGCGCGAGCTCGAAACCGACGAGAACCTCGAGGAAGCGGGCTTCCAGTTCGAGAAGAACCGGTTCGCCCTCAACACGAATTTCCTGGTCTCGAAGGACGGCCTGGCCTTCTGTTACAACCAGTATGAAATCGCCCCCTACGCCCTGGGCACGACCGAGCTGGTAATCCCCTGGAGCGAACTCGGCGGCGTGATCGACCCCGCAGGCCCGGCCGGCGCGTTCCTGAAAAGCGCAAAGTAATATATTCCAACTAAATAATAATCCCGGGGTTCCGATCGGAACCCCGGGATTTCGTTTCTGCCGCGATCAGTCGATCGCCGGATAGACGGGGCGGATGTCGACGGGGACGTGGGTGAGATGGGTGAGGATCTCGCGCACTTCGGGGGTCGGCGTGCCGTATTTCGCGATCAGGGCCCCGGCCGCCTCGTAATCACCGTTGGTCTGGATCTCGAGAAGGATGCGGGCCAGTTCCCGGAAGTGGGCGCGGATACCGTCGCCGTGAGCCACGAACTTGTTCGACTTCGCGTCATACCCGATGGCTCCCTTCTCGGCCAGGAAATTGAACTGGATCATGACGCCCGTCCCGTGGGCCTCTTCGAGGCCGAACCGGATCGTCCGGAACAGGCCGGCGAGGTAGGTGGGCATCAGCGTCGGCTCGAGCTCCTTCGCGACCGCCCCCTTGTCGAGCAGATACAGGGTGTTGAGCATCGACAGCGTGTCGGCCTTGGCCTCTTCGATCGCCGAGTAGCGCTCCTTGAGGGCTTTACCCACATCCTCGGCCTTCCCGCCGACCAGGGCCGTCGACGGCCCGAGGCTGTGACCGATCTCATGCTGCAGCACCGAGAGGAAGAACGCCTCGGCGGAAAGCTGCTTCACATCGGCTTCAGAGAGGACTTCGGCAGCGATCGGCCGGAGGATGCCCTCGAACTTGGCGGTCATGATGTTCTTGAGCAGCACCTGCTTGTTGCCCTTGGCCTGCCGGACCCGCTCGTCGTTGGGCAGGTTGAAGGCCAGCGTCTGCACGCCGCCACGCGCCTCGCCGCCCGTGGCAAGCACATCCACGACGCGGATCGGGGATTCGTAGGTGTCGCGCAGCCATTTCGCACCGGCCGGCATGGGCAGGTTCGCGTCGAGTTCCCGGAGGTAGTTCTGGTACACCTGGAGTTTCCGCGACTCTTCGGGGTTGACGACCGTGATATAGGCCTCGAAGGCGGCTTTGTAGCCGAACAGCTTGTCGTCGTAGACCTCGTAGGGCCCGATCGTGACGTCGATGGGACTGTCGCTGACGTCCATCCAGTCGATGTCTGACTGGAAATACTCGTTCGAGAGGAACGCGTCGGCCCGGCTGGTGAGGAACTTCTTCAGGCTCGCGTTGCCGCACAGCACGGCGGCTTCGCGGAGTAGCCGCGCGGCCGGTTCCAGCCACGTTTTATAGGCCTCGGAATAGGGAATCGCGACGAGCTTCCCGTCGCGGCGGACGATCACGGTGAAGGTGCCCTTGAAACTCTTCTCGTCCTCCGGGTGGGCCTTCAGCCACGCCTCGAACTCGGCTTTCGTCATGTCGGCCGGGTACAGGTTCGTGGTTGCGGGTTTGGTCATCGTTCCGATGAACGGCCGGTCACTGTCGATCCGGTCGAACGGGCCGTCCATGATCTCGAAATACGCAAGGTAGTTCGGGTCCAGGTCCTTCGCAGCCCGGAGGGCCTCCCGCCATGCCTCGTTCAGGTGGTAGGTCTGGTTGAAGAAGATCCTGTCCATCAGCCGGGCTGCCTCGACCAGCTTCTTCACGGCACGTTTCTGGTTCCGCGTGAGAAACGAGGTGTCGACCTTCATCTCGACGGGCGCAAGCTGGGCGACCCGCCGGCCGATGTCGTCACACCGGACCGAGAGATCGATGGCCGCGCTCTGTGCCTGAACCGCATCCGCCGGCAGGGGCTCTGCCGCGCGGGCTCTCCAGCCACCGGTTCCCGCCAGGGCCGCGGCGATCAGCAGCGCCACGGCCGTCTTCTGCATCTTCTTCATCCGTTTTCCTCCACGGGCTTGGATATGTCGCATGTTACACGTTTCAGAAGCGGAAGTCGCGCTTGCCGGCATGGATCGAGGTCAGATACTCCGTGGCGATGCGGCGCACCTTCTCGGCGGGGATGCGCTGCAGCTCCTCCAGGATGACCTTTTCCCCCTTCGCGCGCGTGTCCGGCGAAGCATAGTCCTCCAGATACTCCTTCAGCGTCATGAGGGCGTTTGGCTGGCAGCAGTTCGCGATGCTGCCGGATTTCGCGAGGGTCATGAACCGGTCGCCCGTGCGCCCCTCGCGGTAACAGGCCGTGCAGAAGCTCGGAATGTAGCCCAGGGAGAGCAGCCAGTTCACCACCTCGTCGAGCGGCCGGGTGTCGTTCACCTCGAACTGGGCCGAGTTCTCCTCCGCCGTTTCCGGGACGGCATATCCGCCGACGCTGGTCCGCGAGCCGCCGCTGAGCTGGGAAACGCCCAGTTCCAGCACCCGCTCGCGGCAGGCGCGGGACTCGCGGGTGGAGACGATCAGCCCCGTGTAGGGAACCGCGATGCGAAGCAGGGCGACGATCTTCCCGAAGGTCGCGTCGTCGATCGCGTTCGAAAAGTTGTCCGGCGAGATGTCGTCGGCCGGCCGGATGCGCGGCACGCTGATGGTGTGCGGTCCGACGCCCTTGGCGGCCTCGAGGTGCTCGGCATGCATGAGGAGCCCGACGAAGTCGTAGCGGTACAGGTTCAACCCGAACAGCACCCCGCACCCCACGTCGTCGATGCCGCCGTCCATCGCGCGGTCCATCGCCTCGGTATGCCAGGCGTAATCGTGCTTGGGCCCCGTCGGGTGCAGCTTCTCGTAGGTCTCGCGGTGGTACGTCTCCTGGAACAGGATGTAGGTGCCGATTCCCGCGTCCTTGAGTTTCCGGTAGTTCTCGACGGTCGTCGCGGCGATGTTGACGTTGACACGCCGGATCGCCCCGTTCTTGTGCCGGATGCCATAGATCGTTTTTATACTTTCCAATACATATTCAATCGGATTATTCACGGGGTCCTCGCCGGTCTCGAGGGCCAGCCGCTTGTGCCCGATATCCTGGAGGGCGATCACTTCCTGCTCGACCTCGGCCTGGGTGAGTTTCTTGCGCGTGATGTGTTTGTTGGAATGGTGATAGGGGCAGTAGAGGCAGCCGTTCACGCAGTGGTTCGACAGGTAGAGCGGGGCGAACATGACGATGCGGTTGCCGTAGATCTTCTGCTTGATCTCGCGGGCCAGGGCATACATCTGTTCGACGATATCGGGCAGGTCGCACTCGAGCAGCACGGCGGCCTCGCGATGGGAGAGCCCCTTGCAGGCGCGCGCCTTTTCGAGCAGCGACTCGATCAGCGGGCGGTTCTGGCGGTTGCCCGCCGCGTATTCGAGGGTCGCGCGGATTTCGGCATCATCGATGAACTCGGAGGCATGCGGTGACTTGGGATCGTACATGGTGTCTGCACCTCACTTTTTGGAATAGACGGTCTTGACGTTGACGCCGTCGAGCAGGCCGAGCTTGCCGGAAAGGCTGCTGATAACGTCGTTGGGCGCGTCGACGACGACGCTGATGATGGAAACGCCCCGCTTGGCGTAGGGAATGCCCATCCGGCCGACGATGAACTGCCGCTGATCGTGCAGCAACTGGTTCAGACGGTCGGTGGCATCGGGATTCTCGACGATGAGAGCGATCAACGCGATCCTGTTTTCCATGGTTTCCACGATTCACACCTCGAAAAGGGTGCCAGAACGGGAAAAGAGGAATCCGGATCAACCCCGTCTTGGCAGCGATGCTTCAGAACGCCGGTCGGTGACACGAACTCTTCGGACGCGGTCGGAACCTTGCCCTCAGAGATACCCTTTCTTGATAGCACCGTTTCCGGAAGAAAACAAGGGCCACCTCCGGAACTCCGGGAGGTGGCCCATTTCGCGCGATATCCTATTTTGCCGGCACCGCCTTCGGGGAGCCGGGAATCGTGATGTCGATCTTCTGCACCGCGCCGAACTCCTCGAGCTTGCCATCGAAATCGGCGGGCTTTCCCAGAACGACAATCCTCATCTTGTCGGGCTGGAGATACTTCTGGGCGACCCGGAGGATGTCGGCCTTCGTGACCTTTTCGATATTCTTCTTCGTGATCTCGAGGAAATCCTTCGGGTATCCGAAATACTCCAGTTCGACGAGACGGTCGATGATCTTCGCCCGGCTGTCGAAATTGAACACGAACGAGTTGAGGTACATCTCCTTCGCCGTGTTCAGCTCTTCATCGGTGATCTCGGAGCGCCGGATCTCTTCGATCTCCCGGAGAAGCGCCCGGATGCCCTTGATGGTGTTGCCGGACTTCGTCGAGCACCCGAAATAGCAGATCCCCTCGTGGTCATACCCGGATCCATAGGTCCCGAACACGGAATAAGCCAGCCCCTGCTCGGACCGGACACGCTTGAACAGGCGCGAGCCAAACCCGCCGCCCAGGACGTTATTCATGACCTCGAGGGCGAAGTAATCGGGATTGTTCATCAATCCGCCGAGGTGGCCGATCAGAATCACGCTCTGGTTCACGTCTTCCTTGGCGATCAGGTTCACCTTCGCCGCAGGGAACTCGCGCACCTCGGGAACCTTGGTCGGGGCCACGTCGCCCCGCGGCAGTTCCCGGAAGGCCTCCGTGAGCTTTTTCTTCATCTCGGCGGCCTTGAAGTCACCGATGACCGCGACCATCATCCGCTCGGGATGGAAATGGGTGCGATGGAAGGCGATCAGATCCTCGCGGGTGATCGCGTCGATGGTGGCGTATTCGGTGTGCCTGGCATAGGGGCTGTCGGGACCATACACGAGCTTGATGAACTCCCGGACGACGATCGGAAACGGCTCGTCATTGCGGCGGGAGATCATGGAACGGGCCTCGATCTTCTTCAGCTCGATCTTGTCCTCCGGAAACGCGGGATTTTTCAGGATGTCCGCAAGGATGGCGAGCGTCCGGTCCCACTGGTCGACGAGGCTCGACGCGTAGAAGCCGCCGCTCGAGGTGCCACCGCTGACGCCGACGCTCGCTGCAAGCCGGTCCAGCTCGATATCGATCTCGTCACCGGAACGGGTCTTCGTCCCCCCGGTGCGCATGACAGCCGTTGTCAGCGGGATCAGCCCGGTTTTCGCGGCCAGCTCGTCCCCGACGTTGAACCGCACCATGCCGAACAGGCTGATGGTCGGCAGCTCGTGGTCCTCGAGGAGATACAGGGTGAGGCCGTTTTCCAGAACGGCCTGCTCCACCGATGGAATCTGGAAATCGTTCAGCGGGGGGAACTGCAGCTGCTTGTAGGACTGCTGGGCCTGGACGGGCACGGCAGCGAGGCAGAGAAGGAACAGCATACCGAAACATACGCCATATCGCATTTTCATCGTCACGTTCTCCCCTACTGGATCTTTTCCGTCGCGGATCCCGTCTCGATGACGGCCACCGACCGGTTTTCCGGCACGAAATACGTCCTGGCCAGTTTCTGGATATCCGCCGCCGTCACGGCGGGAAGTTTTTCGAGGCCGCGGTGGAACATCTCCCGCCAGTCTCCCGCGATAATTTCATAGAAAGCAATATTGTAAGCGATCTGGTCGTTCGAGGCTAGGCCGCCGACGAGATCGGACCGCGCCCGGATCTTGGCCTTGGCAAGCTCCTCGGCGGTGACCGGCTCACGTTTGAGCTTCTCGATCTCCTCCAGGATGGCTGCCTCGCACTCCTTGGGGGTGTGCCCCTGGGCGGGCAGGGCGAAGAAGACATAGAGGTTCGAATATTTGCTGCCCGGGTAATCCCCCGACGTGCCGACACGGATCGCGATCTTCTTCTCCTTCACGAGCGAGGTGTAGAGACGAGAGGAGCGCCCGCCGGAGAGCACGTCGTCGAGAACGTCGAAGGCGACCTTGGCGGGATCGTTGAAGTCAGGCTTGTGATACCCCAGAATCAGGTATGGCTGGCTTTCGAGCCGGAGGGTGACCTGCCGCTCCCCGCGCTGAGGCGGCTCTTCCGTGACCACCGGCTCGGGCCGGGGCCGTTTCGGCAGGCGGCCGAAATACGTTTCGGCAAGCTTCCGGCAGGCGGCGGGGGCGACATCCCCGACGATGACCGCCGTCAGATTCGATGCCACGTAATGCGTCCCGAAGAACCGCTCTGCCTGTTCCCGGCTGATCGCCTTGAGATCGGACATGTGGCCGATGAGGGGCTCGCCGTACGGGTGGGCGAGAAACGCGACGCTCCCGAACTCCTCGAACAGCTTCCCCGTGGGGGTGTTCTCGATGCTCATCCGGCGCTCCTCCATGATGACATCCTTTTCCGTATAGAATTCGCGGAGGCAGGGGTTGAGGAAGCGGTCCGACTCCATCGAGAACCACATCTCGATCTTGTTCGAGGGCATGCTCGATGTATACCCAGTCATATCGTAACTCGTGAACGCGTTCAGCCCGACCCCGCCGGCCTTCTCGATCGCCTCGGCGAACTCGTTGTTCACGACGAACCGGCGCGCGGCCTCCTTCGCCGCATCGAGCTTCTTCCGGAGCAGCTCGAGGATCTTCGGGTCGGCGCGACTGCCCTTCGCCTCTTCCATCCGCAACAGCCGGAAGGCGGCATCCTCGTTTTCGAGAAGGGGAACCTCCCTGGCATAATCGCTGGTTCCGATGGTCTTCGTCCCTTTGAAGGCCATGTGCTCGAAGATGTGGGCGATCCCCGTGATGCCCTTCGTCTCGTTCGTCGAGCCGACATTGGCGAACGTCATGAAGGAGACGACCGGCGCATCGTGGCGTTCGACGACGATGAACTTCATGCCGTTCGAAAGGGTAAAGGCGGTCACCCGCTTTTCGAACTCGGCAAGATTCTGGCCCGAAGCGGCCAGGGAGCCAAACAGCCCCAGATACAGGGCGAGGATGAGACAACGTGTTCTGAAACCGGTCATGCAGCGGCACCTCCTGAAGATTGTCCGGAATACAGCATATCCCAACTCCCGGCCCGCATGCTGCGGGAAGAGAGCCGGTTCATGAGGACGGCGGCTTCCGGAGGCCGGCGAGGCGCTTCCAGAAGATGCCGTGGTAGTCGGGGCGGGTCAGGGCAAACAGGATGACCCCGAGCGTGACGGGGCTTTGGGCCAGGAGAAGGAAACCGATACCGAATTGGCCGCCATGCAGGGTGCCGAGAAACACCGCGACGAAGCAGAAGCACCAGACCAGCTCGGCCCGGGTTCCGACGCGGAACACATTGCAGAACAGGAAAAAATGGCCCAGCACGAAGGGAAGAAGCAGCGCGAACTCCCCCAGCAGCCCCCAGAGGCCCCAGGTGCCCAGACCGCAGGCGAGGAGGACACCCGCATCGGTGACGGACAGCCGGAATCCCCCGCCGTCCCGGCAGTCATCCCGTGAGGCGGCAGACGTCTGTACAACGGTTTCCGGATCCATCATCACCCCATGCTACACCATGCAGTGTCGGGTTGGGATACAATGGAACAACGCCGGAAATCCCGGCGAACAAAAAAGAGATGACATGAGAGGCTATCCATGAGGATCTTCCGGATGAGGTTCCTTGCGACATGGCTCCGCCGCGCACGAGCGGCGTTCGGCTGCCGGCAGTCCCGGACGGAGCCCCTGCCATGATGGCCCAGCCAGTCACC
>JAKQOH010000144.1 GCA_029565415.1 Candidatus Rifleibacteriota bacterium
AGGCCAGATCCAGCGCGGTCAGCAGCAGCAACCGCAGCAGCGTTTCCAGAACCAGCCGTTCGGCAGGCAGTTCGACCTCGACGAAGCCAGACACCGGTATTTCGAGAACTTCGGCGGCCACACCGAGGAGGACACGGAAGCCGTCCGATTCATGCTCGACATGGAGCGTGTCGTCAGTGATGCGGCCCGGGCTCCCGTCAGGCCGGTCGAGACGGAAATGGAAACTGGATACGACGACCAGCCGCCTTCCAAGAGCGGCAGGCCCCCGGTTCGCCAGTTCCAACACCAGGGCCAGCCCCGTGAGCCGAGACAGACACCCCAGAACGGCATGCGAAGCCAGAACCAGGGCGACCCCAACCGCCGCCGGCGGGGGAAGCGCCGGCACCACCGCTCCGGCAGCAATCGCCCCCCGATGCCCAGGCTGCCGCAGTAACGGAGTTCGTTCAATATGAAGCCCTATGAAAAGAAGAGAATGATCTTCGTCGGCTGTGTACTGTTCGTCCTGCTGATGGGCATGCAATATTTCGGCTACGACTCCATCTACGTGACGGGAGCGCTTGCCGGCATCGTCAGCGGCGTCTCGGTCGTGCTCTACCCGCGCGACGAAAACGGGGCGAACTGAGTGGCCGTCATCCTCGGCCTCGACCTCGCCGAGCGGCTCGGAGTCTGCATCCTAGAAGATCGCGGTCCGAAGGTGATCTGGAGCGCCAGCATCGCCCTCGCGCGCCGCGATCCGGCCGGGCGCCTGTTGCGGCTTCGAGATCTGCTCGTCGAACTCATCAAACGATTCAAGCCGGCCGAGGCCGCCATCGAGGACGTCTTCCTTCCGGAGCGCACGTCGCGCAAGACGCCGATCGCCCTGGGCGAACTGCGCGGCGTCGCGCGTCTCTGCGCCGCCGAGGCCGACATCCCGGTGTTCTTCTACCCGCCGGCGCGCGTCAAACTCACGGTCACCGGCTCCGGGCGGGCCTCGAAAGAGGATGTCATGCGCATGATCTCCAGCGAGCTCAAGGTCGCGCCGAAGGACGACAACGAAGCCGACGCGATCAGCATCGCATACACCCATATCCTCATGCGCCGTTTCGAGAGCAACCTTTCAGGAAGATCGACCTGAAAGCGCATTCCCTTCCCTCTTTCCCGGAGTGACACGACCATCCGGCCCGGCATCATCAAAGGGACCGGCCGTTTGCATCTCAGGGGAACCTGACGGGAAGGATGCCTGGATACAAAAACGGCGGCAAGCCGAAGGAATTCTCCGGCTTGCCGCTTTAGTTCGTTTCGGCGGCAACGACCGCCTGACCAGCTTCAGCGAGGCGCTCCCACCGGTTCGCTCATGGAGACGGCGCTTCTGCGCTCCGCTTCGCGAACTCGTGCCAGCTTTCGCATCCGCCGATGCCGGGCCCATCTTCCCTCGACCCACCGGAAAATGACCGGCAGAATCAGAAGCGTGAGAGCGGTCGAGGTGATCAGTCCACCCATGACGACTACGGCGAGCGGTTTTTGGATCTCCGCCCCCGAACCGGTCGCATAGAGCATCGGAAGGTGGCCGATGAACGAGGTCAATGCCGTCATCATCAGAGGCCGGAACCGGATGGCGCACCCTTTCCGGACGGCCCTGTTGATCGAGAGCCCCTCGTGCATCAGCTGCCGGAAGAAGGCCACCAGCAACACGCCGTTCTGGACGGCGATGCCCAGCAGAACGATGAACGCGACCGCCGCCGAAACCGAGAGGGACATTTGGAATGCGAGGACTGCAAGAATGCCCCCGACCAGGGCGAACGGCAGGTTGAGAATGACGAGCACGGCGTCGCGAAGATAGCCCATGGCGAGGACCAGGAGGATGAAAATCAGGATGATGGCGGCCGGCACGACGACCGACAGCCGCGCCATCGCCCGTTGCTGATTTTCAAATTGTCCCCCATATTGAATGTAATACCCGGAGGGCAGCTCCTTTTCGACGGATGCCATTTTCTTCTGAAGATCGGCGACAAAGCCGCCCAGATCGCGACCGCGGACATTGGTTTCCACGACCATGCGCCGCCGGCCGTTTTCCCGGGCGATTTCGATCGGGCTTTCGATCTGCCGGATGCGGCAGACCTGCTCGAGCGGCACCCAGGTGCCGTTGCCGGTCGGCACCTTCAGCTGGCCGATGGTTTCCTCGTCGGTGCGCCATTTTTCCCCGAATCGCACGGCGATGGCGAAGCGTTGCTGCCCCTCGATCAGTTTCGAAACGACTTTCCCGCCGACCCCCGTTTCGATGATGGAGTTGATCTGCTCGACATTAAGACCGTATCTGGAGGCCGCATCGTGATCGATCCTGATTTCGAGTTGGGCCATGCCGGAGATCTGCGTGGCCTTGACGTCTTTCGCTCCCTCGACGCCCGCCGCGACTTCCGCCGCCTTCTGGGCGAACCGTTTCAGCACATCGAGATCGTCGCCGAAAATCTTGATCGCGACATCGCTCTTGATGCCGGATATCAGCTCGTTGACCCGCAGGGCGATCGGCTGGGAAAAGGAGTAGCGCAACCCGACGATCTGCTCCAGTTCGGCGCGGATGACATCCGTCATCTCTTCCTGAGTGCGGAACTTCTCCCCTTGCTCCGGCTGTTTGAACGTGATGAAGATGTCGCTCTGCTCGGGGCCCATGGGGTCTTCGGAAATCTCCGCCCGGCCGGTCTTGCAGATGACGGCGGCGACTTCGGGGAACTTCATCAGCCGCTTCTCGATTTCCGTCGAAACCTTCACCGCCCCCTCGAGCGACGCGTTCGGCAGGCGAACCGCATTGATCGCGAGAGCGCCTTCCTGGAGCGCCGGCATGAAATCAGTGCCGATCATCGGAGCCAGGAAGCCGGTCCCCACGAGAATCACCACCGCCAGCAGCACCGTGAGTCGCGGCAGGCGCATCGCCAGGTGGAGCAGCTTCCCGTAGAGCCAGTGAATTCCCCGGGCGATGAAAAACTCGTGCTCCTCGCCGTGGGGAAGGCCGTACATGCCGAGCGACGGCATGATGAACAGAGCCACGATCAGGGAGGTCAGCAGCGAGATCAGCATCGTCAGGGCCAGAGGCCCGAACATCTTCGCTTCCAGCCCCTCCAGCGAGAACAGCGGCACCAGCACCAGGATGATTATGAACACCGAAAAGGCGACCGGCCGAGCCACTTCGGCGACGGCCCGTGAGATCAGCTCCCGCGTGGTTTCGCCCGGCTTGGCATGCGCCAGGTGCCGTCTCGCGTTTTCCAGC
>JAKQOH010000145.1 GCA_029565415.1 Candidatus Rifleibacteriota bacterium
TACGCCGTCTTTGCTGCCAGGGCCGGCTGGCTGACCCATATTCCAGATGCAATACGAATCGCCCCCGGTTTCGGTGGCGATCAGTTCGCATTTTCTGAAAATCTTTCACACTTTTCTCCGATTACCCAACTGAACACTTACTCAGAAAAAATATGAAAAACATCTCTCTGTTCGGAACCGAAACGGCCGATCTCACCCTGCACGGACCCGATGTTCCCGGGCTGCTCGCCGCTGCCCGCGAGCGGGCAGCGGCTGCGGCATCCGTGCCGATCCACCGGGTGGTCGAGATCCTCGACCGTGTCGCCGGAGTCTGGGCTGATCCCGCGCATCCGCTGCGCGTGAAGGCCCAGCGGGAGTTGCCTGGAATCATCGGCTTCAGCCCGGAGATGGTGTCGAAGGGTCTCGACGTCGTAGCCGGCCTGTGCCGGCACGACGCGACCGAGGCGCGCATCTACGGCGAGATCGGCGAACTGGCCGTGATGGACGACTGGGTGACACGCGTCGATCTCGGCTACGACCTGCGGGCCGTGCCCCGGGGCGTCATCCTGCACCTTGCTGCCGGAAACGTGTTCGTCGGTGCCGTCGACAGCCTTCTGGCCGGCATCCTGACGAAAAATGCGAACATCCTGAAGATGTCCCACGCCGATCCCCTGTTCCCGCGGCTGTTCATGCAGAGCCTGCGGGCGTGTGACCCGGACGGCCTCGTCTGGCCGAACCAGGCGGTCGTCGCCTGGAAGGGAGGGGACGGGAGCGTCGAACAGCCGCTTCTCGGAGCCGATCTGACGATCGTCTTCTGGGGGGGACGGGAGGCGTTGGCTGCCGTGCGGAGCCGCATCGGGCCGGGCACCCAGCTGGTCGAGAACGGCCCGCGTTACTCGTTTGCCGTCACGGATGCCGAGACCGTCACCCGGAATCTGACGGATGCCGCGGTCCGGGGCCTTGCCCTCGACCTCTGCGCCTGGGACCAGCAGGCCTGCTCGTCGCCTCACGTCGTTTACGTGATCGGCCGGTCGGAAAAGCCCGTTCTCGGGTTGATGAACCGGCTTGTTCCGCATCTGGAGAGCCTCACGCGCGATCTTCCCCCCGGGCCGCTCGGGTTCGACGAAAAGGTCGAGATCCGGCGCGTCCGGGAACTGACGACGATGGCCGAAGCCAAAGGCCGCGCGCGCCTCGTGTGCCCCGAAACCTTCGGCTGGACCCTGATCTACGAGAAAGATCCGGTGTTCAAGGTCTCCTGCCTCAACCGCACGCTGTTCTTCAAAGCCGTGCCCTCCGTCGAGCGCCTGATCGCCGAGATCGCCCCCATGGGCGCGTATCTCCAGACGGTCGGCCTCGAAGTGGAGCCCGCCAGACGACCGGGCCTCGAAGAGGAGCTGCTGCGCATCGGAGCGAAGCGGCTGACCGGCTTCGGCGGGATGTGCGAGGGAAAGGATGGGGCGCCGCATGAGGGTTCGTTTCTGCTTTCCCGGCTCGTCGACTGGGTCGACCGGGAACACCGGGGCGGGGAAGACCGCCTGATCGGCGGACTCCTCGATGCCCTGAAACGCTCCGCCTACTACGGCCCCCTCGTCGCGGCCGCGGAAAAAGCCGGAACCACTCCGGCCGAGCGGCTGGCTGCGCTTCCCCTGCTCGATCGCGAGACGTTCTACCGCCACTCGCCGCCCCTGTCGAGGGCGATCCTGACCGGGCCGATGACGGATGCCTACGTGTATGCCTCGGGTGGAACGACGGGAGAGCCGAAGTTCGCGCTGTACTCGAACGAGGAGTATAGAATAGCGACGGATGTATTGGGGTTCATCTATGCGACCGCCGGTCTCGGTCCCGAGGATATCGTCGGAAACCTGTTCCTGGCGGGCAACCTCTGGACGAGTTTCAACGTAGCCGGCCGTGCCCTCGAGAATATCGGGTGTCTCAACATGCCGATCGGCGGAGCGACGGATTACGCCACGATGATCAAATTCCTGCAGGCGTTCGATGCGAATGCCGTCGTGGGGCTTCCGTCGATCATCATCAAGCTGGCCGAGGAGGTCGAGCGGCGGGGATCGAAGCTGCGGATCCGAAAGGTCCTGTATGGCGGCGAGCATCTCCGGGCCCCGACCGTCGAGTATCTGAAGCGGGCTCTCGGCTGTGAGTTCGTCCGGTCGGCCGGGTATGCCTGCGTCGACACCGGCCCCGTCGGCTACCAGTGTCCCCATCTCGGTGGCGCCCTGCACCACGTGCTCGACGGATACCAGCTCGTCGAGATCATCGAACCCGAGACCGGGGTCGTGCGGACCGACGATCAGCCCGGCGAGATCGTCGCGACGGGCCTGACGCGGCATCTCATGCCGGTGGTGCGGTATCGCACGGGCGATCTGGGACGGTGGGCCGATATGGACGAGTGTGCCTGCGGCTTTGCGGGCCGGACGTTCGAGCTGCTCGGCCGGTGCGACGATCTGATCGTCATCGGGGGCATCAACCTCATGCCCTCGGATGTCGCTCCGGGGCTCGCGACGCTCGCCGTCAGCCAGAACTTCCAGATCGTGGCCCGCCAGAAGAACGCCCGCGATCATCTGTTGTTGCGGCTCGAGGCCGAAAAGCCGCTTCCCGATGAAGCCGTCGTCGAGGCTCTGAAACAGGGCTCGTACAAGATTGCCGAGACGCTCAACGACCGGTGGCTGACGATCGAGATCGAGTGGTTCTCCCCCGGCGGCCTGCCGAGGAATCCGCGCACCGGCAAGATCAAGACCGTTATCGACGAGCGCGGCGGAAAGAACTGAACGGGCCATAAAATATAGATTGAGATATAATCGGAGGGCGTGACATGAGCCGGAAGGGGCTGGACGGAAACGCGCGCATCGTCGTGCTGACGGGGGCGGGCATTTCGAAAGAGTCGGGGCTTGACACGTTCCGGGATGCCGGCGGCGTCTGGGAGCGGTATCGGATCGAGGATGTCGCGACTCCCGAAGGGTATGTACGCAATCCCGCGAAAGTCCACCGCTTCTACAACGAGCAGCGCACCCAGCTCGGAGAGGTGCAGCCCAATGCGGCGCATTTCGCCCTCGCACGGCTCGAGCAGGAGGTCGGCGACCGCCTGCTCGTCGTGACGCAGAACATCGACGATCTGCACGAGCGGGCCGGCTCGACCCGGCTGATCCACATGCACGGCGAGCTGCTCAAGGTGCGGTGCGAACACTGCGAGACCGTTCGCGCCGAGACGGGAAGTATATCGGCAGATACCGTATGTGACTCCTGCGGGAGAAAGGGCGGCGTGCGGCCTCATATCGTCTGGTTCGGCGAAATCCCGCTCCGGATGGACGAGATTTTCGCCGCGCTCGACCGGTGCACGCTGTTCGTCGCGATCGGCACCTCGGGAAACGTGTATCCGGCCGCTGGTTTCGTCGAACGGGCACGCATGAACGAGGGCACGAGAACGCTCGAGCTGAACCTGGAGCCCTCGGTCGGCGCTTCCCGGTTTGCCGAAACGGTCTATGGGAAGGCGACCGAAGTCGTTCCGGCCTGGATCGACCGGCTGCTCGGCACGGCAGGAGGGGAATCATGAAGCTCGGCTACCCGAACCATCCACGGCGGGAGATTCTCGAGGAGATCGACTGGATCGCCTCGGCAGGCTTCGACTTTGTCGATCTGTTTCTCGAACCCGACAAGGGGGCGGCCGAGTGCGTCGACGCTTCGGCCGTGAAAAACGCTCTGCAACACCACGGGCTCGGGTGTGTCGGTCATCTCGCCTGGTATCTCCCGATCGGTTCGGCGATGAAGCAGATGCGCACGGCCGCCGTCGAGGCGGCGAAGGTTTATTTCGACGTGTTCGGCCGGATCGGGATGCCGTGGGTCACCGTGCATGCCAGCTGGCCGACGTCGATGTTCACGGCCGCCGAAGGAATCGAGTGGCAGAGCGAATCCCTGACCCTTCTCGAGGCTGCCGCCCGCGATGTCGGTGTCGGATTGATGTTCGAGCCGGTCGGTTCGCCCCACGAGTCGCGCGAGCATCTCGAAACCCTTCTGGCCAGGCATCCCCGGCTGGGGTTCCATCTCGATGTCGGCCATTTCAACCTGAACCAGCGCAATCCGCTCGAGTTCGCCCGTGCATTCGCCTCCCGGCTCGTTCACGTGCATCTGCACGACAACGACGGCACGAAGGATCAGCACCTCCCCCCCGGTGCCGGGCGCATCGACTGGGCGACGTTCATTCCCGGTCTCAAGAGCATCTATGACGGTACGATCACCCTCGAGGTGTTCGTGAACGAACGCGCGTATATCAAACTCGCGCGTGACCTCTTCCTCGAACGCTGGAACGCCTCCTGACGCCTTGCCGGCCTCCGGGAGTGGAGAAAATTTCCTCTGAGTCAGGGGAAATATTCTGCTTCGCAGAATGCCGGTCTGCGACGGATGATGGTGGAACCCCTGACGGGTAGGCCGTTTCCGGCTTCTGCGCGCGAGGGTACCGCTACTCGTACGAAACTTGCTTGTTTTTCAGAAGAACAGGCGGTGTGGAGGTATGAGCAAGGAAAGGATCAGGATTCTCGAGAACCGGGAAATGATCGCTCCGGAGGGATCGGAGTCAGGCAGACCGGTGAATGTCCCCTTTCCCGAAGATGTTTCGTTCGATTACCTCGAGTCGCTGGTCGAGCTGCTGAATCTGCTGGCGGACGATCTGCTCGCGGCCCGGATGATGGATTTCCGTGCCCGCATCCGGGGGGCCCTCAGCCGCATGGCGGGGTTCATCGGGGTCGATGCCGCCTTCCTGTGGGTGATGGACGACCGGCTCCAGGGGCTGCACGACGCGCTTGTCAGCTCGCGCGATCTCCGGGCGTTCCCCGAATGGAACCACCTGCCGGCTCTTCAGAAATACCCCGCTCTCGTCGAGCGGCTCGAAGGGAAGGCCGAGGCCGTTTCGGCCGTGCTCGAGGGGCCGCCCCAGCATCTGCGCGGGTATCTGATGTGGCCGATCATGCTCGACGGCCGGATGCGGGCCGTCCTGGGGTTTTCGGAGCGGAACGTCCTGAAGCGGTGGACGGTGTGGGAGCGGCAACTGCTCCAGTTGGGCGGCACGGTGTTCCGGCAGGAGATCGTGCGGCAGCGGAGCGAGCAGGTGCGCCGGCACAGCGAACTGCGGTACCGGCTTCTCGCGAGCCATTATCCGAACGGCATGGTGCTGCTGTTCGATCGCGAGATGCGGTTCCTGGTGGCGGAGGGGGAGGCCGGTGCGCGCTGGGGGCTGACTCCCGAGCGGCTCGAAGGGCGGAAGCTGAACGAGGTGTTCCCGGCCGAAACCGCGGAAAAGCTCGGGGCGATGTTTCAGCGCACGCTGGCGGGTGAGACGATCGTCGACGAAATGTTGTATCTCGGAGAGACGATCGAAATGAGGCTCGTTCCCGTGCGTTCCGGCGGTTCGACCGTCGTGGCCGGCATGCTCGTGACGCAGATCATCACCGAGCGCAAGCAGGCCGAAGCCTCGCTGCGACAGGCCCGTCAGGCTCTCGAGGAGGCGCGGCGGCAGGAGGCCGAGATCGCCTCTGAGATCCAGAGGACGTTGCTGTTCGGCCGCATGCCCTCGCCCACGCCGGTCCTGGCGATGGATGTCGTCTCGATTCCTTCGATGGAGGTCGACGGCGATTTTTACGACGTCTACTCGACCCGCGAACACATCTGCGACATCGTCCTCGGGGATGTCATGGGCAAGGGAACTCCGGCAGCCCTGATCGGTGCCGCGGCCCGGATCGCCTTTCTGCGGTCATTCACCCGGCTGCTGGCGCGCGGGGGAAAGGCGATGCCCGATCCCGAGGCCATTCTCGGAATGGTGCACGGCGAGGTTTCGGAACGGCTCGCGCAGCTGTGCGCGTTCATCACGCTCGTTTTCGCCCGGATCGATGTGCGCCAGAAAACGCTGCAGCTCATCAACTGCGGCCATCCGCCCGTTCTCGTCCATCGGGCGGCGACGGGGGAGCTGGTCACGCTCGAGTCGACGCGGCCACCGCTCGGCATCGGCGAAGCCCTCGACTACTCGTGCGTTCGCCTGCCGCTCAACGACGGGGATCTCGTCGTGATCCTGTCGGACGGAGTGAGCGAGGCGCGCAACGAGGCCGGCGAGATGTTCGGTGCGGAGCGGCTGCACGAGGTGATCCGCCGGAACGCCGCCGTCGGGGTTTCGGAGCTCGTCGCCAGGATCCGGGATGCGGTGCGGGCGTTCGTCGGCAAGCGCGGCCTCCAGGACGATTTCACCTGCCTGATCATCCGCCTCGGAAGCTGACAAGGTTGTTAGTATATATCTAAAGCTATTGCTGGCCGGTGATGAGAAGCTGCTTTTCCTGCCGTGAGAGAGCCTTGATCGCGAGTTCCCGGCGCAGCGCATCGCCGCGGCCCCCGCAGGGCTCGGAGAAAACCAGTCGGACCGGCCGGCGGGCGCGGGTATACCGCGCGCCGGTGCCGTCGTTGTGCTGCTGCACGCGCCGGTCGAGATCCGTCGTGACGCCCGTGTAGAGCGTGCCGTCGTGGCAACGCACGACATAGACGAACCAGCCGTCGCCGGCGACGGATTCGTTCTTTCCGGGCGGCTGCTTCCCGGGCGATTTCCGGGGTCGCCGCCGGGATGCGTCAGGCTTCGAGCTTGAAGTAGACGAGAGGTTCCTTGACATTCTTGACCGGGGCCGAGCTGGGTCCGGTGAACCGCCAGGAGCAGTTGCCAGACGCCTCGACCCGTTCCTTGACCGACGGGGTCATCAGGATCTCGCCGTGTTTGGCGAGGCCCTGGAGCCGGGCGGTGTTGTTCATGCCGCTGCTGAAAGCCGTGAGATCCTGGTTCGGGCCGATCAGGCCGACGTCGGCCGAGCAGTAGTTGATCCCGATCGCGACCCCGAAGTCCTTGTAGAACGGCGAGCTCTGGATATCGGCGTTTTCGGGGGAGGCGAGGAACTCGTCGGTGAACGCCCGTATCGTGATGGCGGCCTGGATGACGTTGCAAGCGAGGGTTTCCGGTGATGCTTCGTAAAACGGCGGGCCGAACAGGATGATGACACAGTCACCGACGATCTTGTCGAGCGCTCCGCCCAGGGGGAACACGCGCTCGACGATCGCCTTCGACCAGGTGTCGATGAACCGCGCGATGCGCTGCGGATCCTTGAGCACCTGTTCGCTCATCTTGGTGAAGCCGCTGATGTCGGCGAACAGGATGCCGATGTCTGCCTTGCGCGGCGCCAGGAACTTTTCCTTGTAATCGTCGTGCCGCAGCAGGCGGCGGGTGATCTCGGGCGAGAAGAACTGACGCAGGGCGTTCTTTTCCCGGTTGAAATCGACCAGCCGCTGCCGGAGCGTCTCGGCGAACACCTGGACGATCTCGCGGCTGGCGACGGACAGTCCGCATTCGGCCGGCGGCTTGATCAGCATCTTCCCGACCAGCGTCTCGACCACGAGCCCGTCGAGCAGGACCGTTTCGGTCGTTCCGTTCGAGGGGAACACCCGCTCGAGATCCTTGTTGCCCGGTACCACGACGTCGCGGCCGGCTTTGATCAGTTCCTCGAGTTCGGGCATGGGCTTTTCGTTCGAGTCGAATATTTTATTGTAATTGCGATAGATCGAATACTGCACGATCTTTCTGCCGTCAAGATCCTCGTCGATATATAATAATGCCAATTCATCGATCGGCACCATGTCGCTGAGAACGCTGACGGCCATGTCCAGCGCTTCGTTCAGCTTGCGCGACTTCATGCACCGCTGGATTTCCATGATCGTCATGTGCTTGTAGCGGCTTTCCTGGATGCCGTAGAAGTAGTTGTCGAGTTCCTCGGCGACCGCCTCGAGCCACTCGAACACGTGTTCGGGCGGATGGCTGTGCCCCTGGGGAAATGCGAAGCCGAACGAGCCGATCTTTTCGCCGGCCATGTCGAGCGGCATCACGAACCAGTCGAGGCCGTCCCGGTTGCAGGTCGCCCTCTCGCCGATGCTCAAGAGGTTCGCGTGGTCGTGTTCGAGGTTCTGCGGGGTGATTCCGCGGGAGTAGATCGTGTAGATCAGCTCCTCGTTCTGCGTCTGCAGGAAGGCCGCGGCAGGCTCGATCACCCCGTGAAGATACTCATAGACGCGGTCCATGGTTCCGCCGAGATTCTTCTTTTCGCGCTGGCAGACTTCGATGACGGCGTCGACTTCGGCCGAAAGCTTCAGGCGCAGCCTGAGCTGGTGTAGTTCCGCCTCCAGGGCGGCGGTGTCGGGAACGGTTGGAGCCGGGTGTGCCATCGTTCATCCCCTCTCTGACGTGTTTTCCCCACCTTACCCGATTCCCGCCCATTTCACAACCGCGATCCCCCCGTCAGCTTCAGCGTACGGGGGGGATTTCATCTGCGCCATCTGTGGTTCGGTTCTTGTGACGAGATCCACATGCCAGACACCGAGACACTGGGGTCGAGAGGAGCTCTCCTCCAACCGTAGGGGCGGGTTTCAAACCCGCCAGGGACATTGGCCGGGTCCGAGCGGCAGTGGATTGCATGGGCGGGCGATTTCTGGTAGCCATGATGAAGAAGCCGCAGGGCTGAATCTGAACCGGGAGGCTGAGACGATGTCGGATGCGAAAATGTGGTATGTGATCATTGGCGGCCAGATACAGGGCCCCATGGGTGCCGAGGATATCATCGCGAGGCTTCACAGCGGCGCGATCAAGTCGATGACGATGGCCCACGCCGACGGGATCACGAAGACCTGGACGCCCCTGAGCGAGATCGCCCAGTTCGCGAACGCGCTGCAGAGCGAGGAGTTCCTTCCCCCGGTGCCGACCGCGGCTTCCCGGCCCCAGACGGCCGATGTGATCGATTACAATATCTTCGGCGATGACCTCCAGTTCGTCGAGATCGAGCTCGACCCGGGCGAGTCCGTCGTTTCCGAGGCCGGGGCCATGATGTACATGGACCAGGCGATCCAGATGGAGACGATTTTCGGGGACGGCTCGGCGAAGTCCGACACGGGGGGCTGGTTCGGGAAGCTGGCCAGTGCGGGCAAGCGGCTGCTCACCGGGGAGAGTTTGTTCATGACCGTCTTTGCCCATAAAGGTGCGTCGGGCAAGGCCAAAGTCGCCTTTGCGGCGCCCTATCCGGGCAAGGTCGTCGTGGTCGATCTCAAGGATGTCGGCGGCACGCTGCTGGTGCAGAAAGAGTCGTTCCTGTGCGGCGCCAAGGGCGTCGCGGTCGGCATCGGCCTCCAGAAAAAGTTCGGCGTCGGCCTGTTCGGCGGCGAGGGCTTCATCATGCAGAAGCTCGAAGGCGACGGCCTCGTCTTCTGTCACGCCGGCGGAACGATCATCTCCCGCGATCTGCAGCCCGGTGAGAAGCTGAAGATCGACACCGGCTGCATCGTCGGCTACCAGCCCTCGGTGAACTTCGATGTCGAGATGGTCGGCGGCATCAAGAGCGCCCTGTTCGGCGGGGAAGGGCTGTTCCTGGCCACTCTGACCGGCCCGGGCCGCATCTGGCTCCAGTCGCTCCCGTTCTCGCGGTTCGCCTCGCGCATCTACGCCGCGGCGAAGCAGACGGGCGGCGGCGGCAAAGAAGAAGGTTCGGTGCTCGGCGGGGTGTTCAATATGCTGGGCGGCAAGGATTGAACTTGCCGGCCTGAGTTCTTTCACGTTCTGCAGGGGGCGTGTGCGGGTGTCTGCACACGCCCCCTGTTGCACACCGGTGTTTGCGTTCGTCTGTCCATGTTGCGCGGATCGTGGCCCGGTGAGGATTTCCAAGCGCGTTCGGGGCCTGGGTCCCTGTGCGGCACGTCTGATGCGTTCTCCAACGTCGGTAGACCTTCACGGCAGCGACGGGAATCGGGGAGGCGCGCATGGAAACGACGGAGCGGGTGCGGGTTTCCGAAGGCGATCTGGAGACGCTGTTGTATCTGACCGAGACGGGGCTCGCCGGGAAGGCGGGGGTGGATCGGGCGCTCGCCGTGGCCTCGGAGGGGTGTGAGGCGCCCGAGGCTCGGCGGCTGGCGATGCAGATGGCGCGGGACGTTGCCGGAGGGATGCCGCTTTCCCTCTCGGTTGGCCGGCGCCTTGATGAGGGACCGGCTCTTGCCGTGGCGATTCTGACGATCGGTGAGACGACGGGGCGGATCGATGCCGCGATGACGCTGCTGCGGCAGGTCAGCGCCTGGGGACGCCGGTATCGGGACGTGTTCAGCACCTGGCTCATGAAATGGCCGAGACTCGCCGGTGCATTCTGGGGAATCGTGGTGCTGTATGCGCTCGCGCCTGGGGAGCCGGATATCGGCTATTATGGACGCCCTCCCGATCAGCCGCTTCTCATCCGGCTTTGGGGATGGCTCGCGTCCTGGGTGGAGGAGCCTCTTGCCTGGGTTCTCGTGGCTCTGCTCGGCCTGTGGTATGCGCTCTGGCGGTCGCGGGGCGGAATCGGGCTGTTCGCCACCATCAGAGGCATTGTCCGGTGGCTGCCGTGGATCGGTCGATATGAGCGGTCACGGCTGGCTGCCGATACCCTGCGGCTGGTTGCGTTTCTGCTCACCTCGCCCGTGCCGCTTGCGACAGCCTTCGAGCAGGTCGCAGCGGCAGCCGACCGGCAGGATCTGGCGACCGTGTTCCGCTCGGCGGCGCCGATCCTGCGAAACGGAGGGAGCCTTTCGATGGCGCTTTCGGTGAGCGGCCTGCTGCCCGGCCGGGTCGTATCGACCATCGTGAGCGGGGAAGAGCTTGGTATGCTCCAGGAGATGGTGTCGTGGCTTCTCGAGACCTACGAGCGCCAGGTCGATCAGGAAGCCGAGGTGCTCGGAGCCCTGTTCACGGGGACGATGATCATCGGCCAGCTTGCGCTCCTGTTCGGGCTTTTTTCGACCGCCTATCAGCCCTTCGCCTGGCTCGGCATTCTATAGTATGTGTTATTTTCCGGCGAGGAGGCGGAGGACGGCCTGGCGGTCTTCGCGAATGAGAGCGGCCAGCTCGTCAAGGCGCTCGGGGCGGTACAGGTCGTAGATCGCATCATCGATCGTGTTGTCGTTGCGGGCGGTGATCAGCCATTCGAGGCGACGGTCGGAGGTGAGCCGGAACAGGGTCATGTGGTCGCGACGTCGCATCGCCAGCCGCACCCCGGACGACATGTCGATGGTCACCATGCCGTTCCGCGCGGTGGCATCGGCGAGGATGTTGCGGCCCACCGTTCCCGAGGCCGTATACCCGAGAATCGGGGCAAGAGTGGGAATGAAATCGACGTGACTGGTGGGGGCCTCGACGACCCGCGGCCCGAGACCGGGGGCGAGGATGATCAGATTCGTCCGGGCCTGGTTCTCGTGCGGCCCGTTCGCGTGATACAGCGTGTCGTCCTCGCCGAGGCACTCCCCGTGGTCGCCGGCGAGCACGACGACGGTGTTCCGGTCGAGCCCCTTCGCCTCGAGCCGTTGGAAGAAATTGTCGAGGAGGGAGTCCAGGAAAAAGCAGGAATTCTTGTATCGGTTGACGAGACCGGCGGCGATTTCCGCCGTGAAGCCATTCCTGATGAAATCGGCTTCCAGAGGGACAACCGGCCGGTATTTCTCGTGTCCGGGCGGATAATAGTAATTGAAATGGGTCGGGTACATCTGCGTCTCGAGGAAGTGGAGGCCGGGCTTTTCCAGTTCCCGCAGCAGCAGGTAGCACACCTGGCTCGCGACGCCGCACACGGAAAGGTCGGCCGGCGCGGGAAGCCCCTCTTCCCGGCAATAGACCTCGACCGGCGTAAACCGGTACCGTTCGTTCGGAAGATACGAGCCGAAATTGCCGATCTTGCGCGAAACGTAGCCGCCTGCACGGAGAAACTCGATCCAGGACGAGGGGACGGATCGGTCCCATTTCAGCGTGTAGGCATCGATCGGGTGCACACCGTAATGAAAACCGATATTGCCGCCTATCGTATCGTTCGATGCGGAAACATGGTTTTTCAGCCACAGCCCCGTGTGGACCCGCGCCATCAGGAGTGGCATCTCCGTGAGCGCGTCAGGACGCCAGCTCTCGATCATGAAGATCACCAGGTTCAGCCGTGGAGGTTCTTTCCAGGCAAATGATCCCTGGGCCGACGTTCTTGTCGCATCGACCTGTTCCGCGGAAAAGGCGGCCTCACGGAATCCGGGAGTGTCGAACCTCCGGGGGAGGGGCATCGGAAACGCAGAGTTTTCGAGCCTGCACGCGAGATACTCGTGGAACGGCCGCTGCCCGACGATGTGCTGGAAGGCGAGGCTCCAGAAGAGAAGAGGGAGAATCAGGACGGCGATCGTGACGGGAAGCCCACTCCGGGAGGGCTGCGGAGGAGCCGGACGGAAGCGGACGATACAGAAGGATGTAAAAAAATATAATGCTATATTTATTGCGACGGGGAGGAGAAACGCCGGCGAGATCCCGATGGCTTTGATGCCAAACGGATCCCCGGATTCTTCGGAGAGGGATTTCAGATAATAGGTGAGATGGCCGAAAGACAGGTGGGATCGGGAAACCGAGTTGTAAACGAGTTCGACGTACAGGAGCAGAAGGAACAGGGCGTTGAGGGCGCGAAGCGGCCGCCAGAGGACTGGGCGCCAGGCCGATGCGGCGCTCTGGATAACGAACGAGGCCGTCACGACGGAGAGGAGCACGCTCAGCATCCAGAGCGGCAGAACGGGGGCTGCGAAGGTCTGGATGATGCCGACGGCCGCGCAACCCGCCAGAACGAGCCCGCGCCGCGTTTCCGGGAGCGATGTGCATGAAAGCACGGCCAGAAGCGGCATCCAGATGATCGGCCGGGACGCAACCGACAGGGCGTCGAGCGGCCAGAACACGGCCGGGAACATGTTCCGGAGCAGCTCCAGAAGCATCAGCAGAGCCGTGACGTGCTGGAAAAACAGGATGGCCACGGGATGCTACCAGCTGAACTCCTGGAACGCCGGCAGCCCGGCAGCACGGACGATCCGGCGCATCTGGCGCAACATGAAGCCCGGCACCCGGACGCGGTTGGGCTTGATCTCGAGCTCCACCTGGTGCAGGGCCGACCGGATCAGCCCCTGCTGGCCGAAGATGTAGGCCAGCAGCGCGGCCGTGCGGGCGACGACGGGCAGGCCGAGGCCGGTCTCGTCGCTGGTTTCCTGGATCGATTTGCGCAGCGTGATGCGCCCTTCCCATTTCGGCAGGATCGTGACCAGGATCTGGTGCGCCGGCCGGAGTTTCTCGCCCATCGTGCCCTTCCGCATCTTGGCCGGGAACCAGCTCCAGAAGCCGCGCGTCAGGGCGATCAGGAACGTCGCATAATCATCCGGCGTCACGGGGCCCGTCAGCACGGGCATGTCGTCGAGCAGAGAGCTGGGGATGAAGTTGATCTGGTGGTGATACCGGTCTTCCGGCACGTTGCGCACGATCATGCCCATCTCGGGGGCGGTGCGGCCGAACTCGGTGCCGGGGTAGGGGGTCGCGAACTGGCCCAGATACAGCGGGAAGCTGAACGGATGGAAGAAGGGATACCATTCGAGCTCGCTCTGGATCTGGTCGAGGAACAATTTCTGAAAGTAATACCCGTTGATCGTCTCGCCGGGGTTGAAGGCCATGCAGGTGTAGAGGGGCGCGAGGCCGGCATCCTTCTGGTTCTTTACGGCGTTGCGCACTTCCTCGAAGCCCTGGCGCTTGTTGATGAACGCGAACGTGTCGGGGTTGGCGCTCTCGACGCCGATCTCGACGCCCACGCAGCCCGCCTGCCGCATCAGGGGCAGCAGATCCTTGTTCTTGTTCAGATGCTCGGCGCGGTCGAGGGCGACCCACTTGATCTGGAGCCCCTTCTCGATGACGAGGCGGCAGAACTCCTCGACGAACCGGCGGTTGAGCGTGAAATTATCGTCCCAGAAATGGAAGTGGCGGATGCCGAACGCCGTGATGTTGCGGGACATCTCCTCGACGACCTTCTCCGGCCGCCGGTACCGCACCTTCCGGTGCCAGATCTGGGGGCTGTTGCAGAACGAGCAGGCATACGGGCAGCCCCGGGAGCCGAAGATCGGCAGCCGCTCGCCGCCCACGACGTGGAGCGGGTTGTCATACAGCGGCAGGGGCAGCAGTTCGTAGGCGGGGAACGGGAGTTCGTCGAGATCGGCCATCAGCTGGCGCGGCGGGGCTTTCTGCAGCTTGCCATCGGCCAGGCGCGCGGTTCCCGGGATGCCGTCCATGGCCCGGCCCTCGAGCGTTGCCTTCACCATGTCATGGAGTGTCCACTCGGCTTCGCCGATGACCAGCCAGTCTGCCGCGGTTCCGACCTCGTCGGGAAGAATCGTCGCGTGGACGCCGCCCAGCATGGTCAGCGTCTCGGGCCGGGCCAGTTTGACGGCACCGAGGAAGGTGCGGGCGAGCTCATACTGGATCGTCCACGAGCCGACGCAGACCCAGTCCCATTTCGTCTCGGAAACAGCCCTCAGCATGCCGTCCAGGCCGAGATCGTGCACCTGGGCATCAAGGATGCCGACTTCGATGCCGGGGAATCGGTCGCACAGGGTGCCGGCGAGATATGCGAGGTTCATCGGGATGATCCGCTTGTGCCGCAGGTTCGCCGGCAGCGGGATCTGGACGAGCAGGACGCGCAGCGCCGGTTCGCCCTCGGCCGGCTTGCGGGAGAGGATCGTGGGCCCCTGCCACCGTCGGCGCCGGGCGGCGTCGCGCAGGCCGAGATGGACCGGGTAATCCAGCCAGTCGATCAGAACCCGGTAGGCCAGGCCTTCCTTGAAGGCGTGCAGCGGCGGATAACTCAACAGCCGGCTTCCCCAGGAGGAAGAACGGATACTTTCAAGAGTTTTTGATATAATATTTTTGATGATATTCATGATGATATCTCCTGGTGGTTCCGGGATGTGTCGGAGGCCTGGCCGAAGCCGAGCCAGGGCCGGTAATACCGGTCGAGCAGGCGGCGCCAGTCGAAGCGGGTGACGACGTCCCGACGTGCGGCCGCGCCCAGGCGGGCACGCTGGGCGGGGTCGTCGAGAAGCTCGGCGAGCAGAGTGGCGAGGGCGGCCGGATCGCCGGCGGGGAAGAAACGGCCCGTCTGCCCTTCCGTGACGGTCTGCCGGAAGCCGGCGACGTCCGAAACGACGACGGGGCGGCCGCAGGACATGGCCTCGAGGGTGACGATGCCGAGCGGTTCCTGCCAGATGGACGGGAAGACGCACAGGTCGGCGGAGTTATACAGGTCGACGATGGCGCCCGGGCCGAGCCAGTCGACGCGTTTGACGAAGGAGGGCATGAACAGGTCGCGGTCCCACCGGCGGCGGTGCCAGGCGTTGACCGGCGCGAGGACCGACGAGGGAAGCCAGCCGATAGGCTTGGCCCACGCCGTGTCCGGCAGATACTGGGACTCGGGTTTCCAGGTGACGAGCAGTTCGAACTCCCGGCCGGCCGCCTCGAGCCTTCGGCAGGCTTCCAGAAGCAGGGCAAATCCTTTGAACTCGGCATCGGCCCGACCCGCGAACAGCAGACGGGGCTTGGCATCCGGGCGGGTTGGCAGGGCGCGGGGCACGAACCGGTCCGTGTCAACCCCCGAGGGGAATACGGCCGGGGTGCCGCCCATCGCCCTGATGAATCCGGCTGCCAGATCGTTGTAGACGATGTGCTGCCGGATACGCGGCATCAGGGCCCGCACGCGGTCAGGGTAGGCCGCCGAGAAGGCGCCGCTGACGAGGATCTCGTGGATGAGATACTTCCGGATGCCGGGGGTGAACAGGGCCCCGGTGAAGGCGCAGAGGCGGCACCGGGTCATATTTCCCGTGGTATAAAAACTCTCGAGGCACGTATGGCCGTTCCGGAAGAAGATCCCGTCGCGCGCAGGGCACATGACCTCGTAGGTGAAATATCGCATCGAGGTCGGATACCGGTCGACGAACGCCTCGGCCACGAGGGGCTTGAGGAAATGTCCGTTCGCCACCAGCACCTCATCCGGCGCGAATCGGTCGACCGCCTCGCGAAACGCGCTCTGGATGCGCTCCACCGTGAACGTGGCGAGGTCGAATCTGACCTCCTCGACGGGGAACGGCAGGGGCGAGGTGATGCGACCGCGCGGGAAGAACCGGTCGAACCGCGCCACGAACAGCTTCAGCTCGATGTGGGGGGCCAGCCGTTCCAGGGTTTCCTTGACATCGACGCATGCGCCGCCGTGGGGCGGCCAGGTGAAGAACAGATCGATGACGGCAAGCCGTTTTGGGGAGGGGTTCTGATGCATGGCTGCGATACCGCATGGTAGCAGATGCCGCCCGGCCTGTCGACCGGCCGCCCCTGAAGATGCCTCTCCAGAAGGGTCCGAAGATCGTTTCACCACAGAGACGCAGAGACACGGAGGAAACGAGGCATGGAACTTCGACCCACGGATGTTTCGAATGGAGCTGCGGCATCTTCCGAAGTGGCTCCCACGGGGAGGCATCGCGATGCATCCCTGAGCGTTGATGCCCAGGCACCTGTGTCGTAGGGGCGGATCGTGCTCGGCCCGCAGCCTCGCCGTGCCTGCGTCTGCCTGACGACCTGGTGCCCGATAGACGCTGCTCAGCACGAGAATTGAAATCCCAGTATTTCTCCGTTTCTCTGTGCCTCTGTGCCTCTGTGACTCTGTAGTTCGTTGTATTGTTCTATGAATAAAATATAGAAGCTATAAGGCCATAGGGGGGAGGGGTTCGAGGGGTGACCGGTTCTTGCCAGGGGGGGGCCGGGAGGCTACCATGGACGCATGAGGGGAAAACTCGGCCTCTACTGGATGCTGCCGGCCCGCATTCTGGGCTGGCTCGGCGGCTTTGGCGCGATCCTGCTCGCGGCACGGCTGCTCGGCACCGGGCTGTTCGGAGCCTTTTCGATCGCCCTGGCTGTCTGGGGCCTCGTGATCGAGGCCGTCACGCTCGGCTACCCCCGTCTCCTGATCCGGGAACTGCCGGGCCATGCCGTGCCGTCACGGCTGATCGGCACGGTCCTGTCGCTCGAGGCGGGGGTCGCGACCGCCGCTTCCCTGGGCCTTGCCGTGGCGGTTGCCTGGCATGGCGATCCGTGGCTTTCCACAGGCCTGGCGTGGCTGATTCCCGCAGCCCTCGCCTTGCCGCTGCTGACCGTCCCGTCGCCGGTGGCCCAGGCCGATCAGAACTGGTCGGCCTCGATGCTGCTCGATATCGGCATGCCGCTTCTCTGGTGCCTGTTCATGCTCGCCGTCTGGGCCGGTCTTGCGCCCGTCTCCTATGTCTGGGCGCCCCTGACCGCGGCCGTCATCCTCTGGGCGGTGATCGGCGGGGCCTGGGCGCTCCATCGAACCGGCTGCGCGCGTCCTCAGCTGGATCTGGCCCGCATCCTCGGTCGGGAAAGCCTGCTGATCGGCGTGTCGATCCTGCTGGGTTCGCTCTACAACAAGTTCGATCTGTTCCTGCTGCGGGGGGCCATCCCCGCCGAGTCCCACGGCCTCTATGCGGCGGCGGTTATGCTGTATATGAACGGGGTCGGCTTTTCCGGCGTCTGGGTCACCGCTCTCTATCCGGTTCTGACCGCCCACGCCCGGGACGAGGTGCATCGCCGGGGCTGGATTGAAACTCGGCACACATTCGGCCTTCTCGCTGCGCTTGCTGTCGGATACTGTGTCGCGCAGGGAGACTGGTTCGGCCGTCTCATCATGGGAAGCGCGTTTTCCGGCATGGGGAGCCTGCTCACGGCTTTCTTCTGCCTCCTGCCGCTCCAGGTCGGCAACATGTTTCTCGACAGCCTTCTCGTCGCCCGACGGAAATCCGCATCCCTGCCGCTGATTTCGGCCACAGGGCTGGGAATCAGCATCGTCGGGGGGCTCCTCCTGATTCCGCGGTGGGGTGTCACGGCCGCATTGGGTCTCCGGTTTGCGATCGAGGCGCTCGTTGGCGGCCTCAAGCTGTGGGTGATCCGCGACATGGCGGTTGCGGCTGTGGGCCCGATGAGCGCGGTGCGCGAGGTGGCGGGCTGGGTTGCGACAGGGCTTGCCGTCGCCGCCGGCTCCGGACTTCTTGCCCCGGTGAGCTCCTGGCTGGGTTTGGCCTGGGCTGCCCTGGTGGCCATGGTCATCCTGCGCCACCTGATGCGCAGGTATGCCGGCTTCGTCGCGGCCGCCGCTACTTCGTCTTGAGGATGTACCGGCCGTCCCAGCCGTCGGGCGGGGGCTCGACCCGGAAATGATCGATCCGCTCGAGATATACTGTCGCCGGACCGTCGTCCGGCCTCAGGGCCAGAACCTGGCGGAACGCCGCTTCCGCTTCATCCCACGCTCGCGCCAGATACCGCTGCACCCCGTCTCCGTAAACCGGGAGGAGCGCGTTCCAGAGCGCGTCCTCCTCGCCCTCGATGCCGATCAGTTCATACACTTTCACCGGCTGTGCCTTGCCCTTCACGGCGAGGAAGTCCAGCAGCCGGGTCCGGATGCCGCTTCCTTCGAGCTGCCGGTGCGTCGTCTCCGAAACCATCATCAGCGTGTGATACGCCTTGTTCGCTCCTTCGAGCCGTGAAGCGAGATTCACCCCGTCGCCGAGACAGGTGAAGTTCATTTGAATATCGCTACCTATAAAACCGACCATGCACTCGGATGTGTTGATGCCGGCTCGCATCTCGACGCGGGGAAGACCGCGCTTCAGCCACTCTTCGCGCAGGACGGCGAGACGGCGCTGCATCGCGATCGCGCACCGGGCGGCGCGGAGCGCATGATCCGGCTGCGCGGCGGGATGGTTCCAGAAGCCCATCAGCGCGTCGCCGATATACTTGTCGAGCGTCCCCCCGTGTTCGAACAGCACGCGGGTCATCTCGCCGAGATACTCGTTCATCAGCTTCGTCAGCTCTTCCGGCGTCATCATCTCGGAGATCGAGGTGAAGCCGGCCAGATCCGTGAACATCACGGTGAGCTCCTTCTTTTCGCCCCCGGGACGCACGGTGTCGGGGTGGCGAAGGATCTGCTCGACCATCGGCGCTGCGATGAACCGGCCGAACGTGGCCCGGGTCTCGCGCTCCCGTGTGCGGGCGGCGAAATACGCCTGGGCACCGCGTGCGATGCCGAACAGAACCGTCAGCGAAACGGGAAAGGCCGCCGGGAACAGGATGTTGCGGGCGAACAGCCCGGCCGAGGCCGACAGCCACGCGACGATCGTGAGACCGAGCACGGCTACCGCCGATCTGCCGCGTCCTCCCCGGAACAGATGATCGGCGACCGCGAGGAACGGGGCCAGCAGAAGGAGATTCAGCAGCGGCCAGGCGTCCGGAGCCGCATCGGGATGGAGCGGGGTCGGATGCAGAAATGCGCCGCGACGGAGGGCCGAACAGAGATTGGCGTGCAGATGCACCCCGGGAAGTTTGCGGAAACGGGTTTCGAGGAGATTGATCGGGGTCGTGACGAAATCCTGGTCTTCGAGCAGGGTGGTGCCGAAGAAGAGGGTGCGGCCTGCGATGGCGGTCGCAATGCGGTCTGCGCGCCCGGTTCGGCCCAGCGCGTCGCGTCCGAGCAGCAGATACCGGCCTGCGGGAAGCTCAAGGCTTGCCCCGGTTTTGCCGAGCTTGTGCCAGAGGCCGTCATCCCCGACAAGCCATGCTTCGTGCGCATCGTGTCCGGCAACGCCGGCCTGGTCGAGAGAAACGGGGCTCAATCGGGCGGGTGTGATGGGCGGCGCCGCCGGGAGCAGGGTCGTGGTATCCAACAGGAGCTCGGTGGCTGCGGTTTGCAGCTCCCCGTCGGCGTCCGCGTTCCCCAACAGAAGGATGCGCGCGTCGAGGGTGGAGGGGATGGCCGTCGCCGTGAACGAGGCGGCTCCGGCTGGAATCGCGATCCGGGCCGTGAAACGCGCGTTCCAGGAGCCCTCGGACTCGAGCAGGGCCGCTTTGCGCCCGGACAAGGGGGTCCCCGCGAACATCACCACCGGAGATGTGCCCGGGGCCCAGCCTGGCACCTCTTCCCCCTCGACGAGGGCAATGGATATACTGCCTGGAATAGAATCCAGCGGCAGGCGGCCGGCCGCATCCGTCATGCCGACCGGAAGGGCCTCCCCGTCGATGACGAGCTGGAGCGGCTGTGTGGCGGGGGCCAGCATGCCTCCGAGGGTGCTGTCCGCCGGCGGAAACCGGGCGGGGGGAAGTTCCCGGGTGCCCGTTCCGGTTGGAAGCGGCTCTGCCGTGCTCAGCCGGATCGTGAGGTGCGGACGGCTTTGGGTCAGGGTTGTCCGATAGCTGCCCGCCGGAAGGGCACCGACCGTGAACCGGCCATCGAGCTCCGTCGTTCCGGATGCCCAGGCCGGGCCATCCGTCTGACGCACCATCACGCTGATTCCCGCCAGGGGGCGGCCATACAGGTCGGTGGCGATGCCCGAGATCGAGGCCGTGCCGGTCGCCGCCCAGACGAAACGTGTCCCTGTCTGACGCTCGCCGATGTCGATCGAACCCAGCGAGTCGGGCGGGGCCGAGGCGAGAAGCACGCCCATCGATATCACCGGGATCCCGTCGCCCTTCAGGCTGCCGGAAGGCTTCATGAAAGGAATGCGCAGGCACGGCAGATGCCACGACCCGGTGAGCGGCGGCCGACCTCCAGGGAAGGCCAGCCAGCCCCGGCTGGCCAGTCTGGTGGTATCTACTGTATTGGCTATATTCTTCCAGGCTTCGGCCGTGTCGGGCGAAACCCCGGTCTGAACGGCAAGGAGTCGCCCCAGCATTTGGGCTTCGCGCCTCCGGACGATGGCGTCCAGGCCCTCGTGGCCGAAGCCGGGGAAGGGGTGGGGCGCCGCCTCCCACAGTCGGCGGATTGCCGCGCGCGCCGCTTCCGACGCGGTGACGGGATCGGGAAGGCCCGGGCCAAACATGGCCGGATTCGGAGCGGCAGCCGTCAACCCGGCCTGGATCCAGGCGGCAAATCCCAGGGTCGGAAGAAACGCGTCCGCCTCGGCAGGCAGGAACGCCAGCGGCATCGTCCGGATCGTGCCGTCCGGGTCCGGGAGTTGGTTGATCAGGCCGCGATCGGCAGCGCGCCGGGCGAGGACTTCGAGCAGCGGAAGGGGCGGTGACGGCCGTTCGGCGTTCTCGTCGCTGATCTGGACGGCCTCGGCCCCGCTGAGTCCCTGGCGGCCGATGAAATGCTGCGCAAGGATCGGAGCCGGAAAACGGCCCAAAGCTGCGGCGAACGCGTCATCCTCCTCCGGCGAACGCGGCAGATCGTAGATGTAGTCGAGCGCCGCGACTTGCCCGCCGGCCCTGCCGACCGTGTCGAGCGTCCGGGCCATATCCGCCCGGCCGGGCTCCCGCCCGAACTGGTCGATGAACAGCTGGTCCTTCGCGACAACCGCGACCGGGTGCTCGATCGCGGGCCGCTGCACCGAAACGAACAGCAGGTCCGTGAACCGGTTCTCAAACAGGGCCAGCAACTGGCGCGGCCCCGGCGCCATCGCGAACAGGCCGAGAAGCGTGACGGCCAGCAGCACCCACGGCCGGTCGTGCAGGCTGCTTCCGGATCCCGGCTGTCCCTTCATGGGTCAGCGGAAGCGGAACTTGGGCAGCTTGATCTTCGGCGCCTTCTTGATGACTTCCTGCACGGCATTGCTGCGCGCCTCGTTGACCTGGGCGTCGTGCGCCGCCTTCTGCTCCTCGATATCCGTCTCGACCGTCAGACGATACTCGGCCACCGACGGGTTGAACGCCGCATCCGACGGCCACGCGACTTTGCGCCCCGTCCCGGCAGCCGGGTCGAACTCGACCGCGAGCGGCTGGGCCTGCGTCACCTGGGTCACCTCGGCGTCGCCGGGAATGCGCGCCAGCAGGGTGCCGCTCTTGACCTGCACCAGGTGGAGCAGCTTATCCCCCGCCATATGCACGGCGCACAGGCCGTCCAGGCCGGTCACCGGATTTTTCAGTCTGACCGTCCCGGCACCCTCCTGGAGCACCAGACCGCCGCGATCCGGCGTGAGCTTCATCACCTGGCAGCCCTGTTCGGGGCCGACGGCAAGGAACTGGCCGTTGCCCAGATGCGCCTCATACAGACCGTTTTCGGGGACGATCAGCGGCTCCGACTGGATAGGATACTTGCCCGTATCGATCGACGGGACGAACTCCTTGCCTTTGAGGTCCTCCATCTGTTTCTTGATCCCCGAAACGGCAGAGCGGATCGCATCGAATCGGCGCAGCTTCTCCAGCACCGGCCCTGAAAGCCCCTCCGTCAGCGCGTTCAGCCGGTTCGATCCCCGGAGCAGGGCCCGGGGCATCAGCGCGCCTTCCGTGTTGAGACTCGAGATCCCCTGTAGGCTCGAGGGAACTGCGCCGAGCCGCATGCCAAGCGTGCCGAAACGTTCCTGCAGCTTCTGCAGCGGTTTGAACGGGATGACCTGGCCGAACCCCTCGGCGAGAGAGCCGTCGAGCTGCATGATCCGGCGCCCGAAGGCAGCCAGGCGCTCCCCGGCCTTGACGCGACGCGTCTTGCCGGTGACGGCGTGCGTCAGCTCGACATCGCCTTCATAGACGTTGACGACGGTGCCGCCCGCGTCCTCCACGCCCAGGTCGAGGCCGGGCGTCATCAGCAGCGGCAGCAGGTTGTCGTGGATCTCGACCTCGAACAGGGTGCCCTTCACGCCGGCGATCACGTCGGCCGTCTGCACCTTGAAATCACTTCCCGACACGACCTTGAACAGGAACGAGCCCTGCTGGGCCTTGAGCTTCGCCAGGGCCGCCTCGTCCAGCACCACGGGCACCTCGAACAGGCTGTCCTCCTTGACCGCCAGCACGCAGGTGTTCTTCAGGGAAAGCTCGGCGCTGCTCTCGGTGCCGGTCTTGACCCGGTCTCCCCCGTCGAGCCGCTTGAGCGGGCCGGCCAGCTTCAGATTCCCCGGAACCGCCTTGAACGCCGGTTCCTGGCCTTTCCGGACCTCGACCTTGCCCGAAACCTTGATCAGCTCCGTCGTGGTGAGATCGACCGCGCCGAACGCGGATCCGCAAAAAAACAAACCGACGCCCAGCAGGGCGCCGCGGGTGATCATCGGATTCATGACTCCTCCTTGGGAACAACGATGCGATGTATCGCGCATCCTAGCCGCCCCGCGGGCGGCTGTCAAACACCGCCCGTCGCTCCCGTTCCCGTCGCCGGCAGCGTGGCGCGCAGCGTGCGCCAGGTCAGGAACAGCGCGATCCCGAGCCAGATCAGCCCGACCAGGGTCGGCGGCAGGTGCACGAGTTGGGCGAACCGGTAGGCATCGGAACAGGGGATCGACCGGTCTATCAGGTCTGATTTTATATCAATAAGAACATAATACATCGAGGTCAGTCCCATGTACCGCAGGAACTGGTCGCAGAACAGCTCGCTGCCGCGCTGACCGGCATACAGCAGGGCCGCGCCGAACGCCAGACAGAAGACGAAGCCGAACAGGCTCCGCACATACAGCACGGTGATCACCAGCATGCCGGCCCCCAGAACCTGGGTGAGAAGCCGGTCGTTCCGGGTGCGCGCCGCCGTCAGCAACAGCAGCGACCCCCAGACGAGGCTGCCGAGATACCCGGCGGTGAGGATCAGCCACCAGCTTCCGCCCCGGGTCGCGCACACGCCGCCTTCGTTGGCCGACAGGGTGATGCTCTCGATCGAGCCGCCCGTCAACACTGCAGCCAGCCCGTGTGACAGCTCGTGAAAGAACACCGTCAGGATTTTGAACGGGAACACCAGCAGGCTGTCCCACTGCCAGAGCGAGAGCAGGAACAGAATGACAGGAAGCCCCATTCCCGCGAGCGGCAGACGCCTGGCCGGATCCTCTCCGGCCAGGCTCTTGCCTGGATTCAACAGTTCCGCGGCCATCCGCTCGTCGGGGTTCACGATTTCGCCGGCTCCGGCCGCCAGACGAAGATCGCATGCAGCGCGCCCGTGATGAAGACCAGCAGGAACCCGATCTTGAACGCGTGATCGGCCTGGTACAGTTTGAGCATGACGGCCGCCGCGACCAGCGCCGCGAACAGCGCGAGCACGACCAGGGCCATCATCGGCCGCTTCCCGCTCAGCAGCATCAGCAGCATGTACCCCGCGATGCCGCCCAACACCATCATCGTCCAGCCCAGCAGACGACCGGCACCACGGCGCGGCGTCATCAGCGTGCCGCTGATAAACGGCGGATCCCGCGTCGGCTCGATCTGCTGCATGATGAAGCCCGTCGCCCAGTTGGTCGTCGGGATCCGGAACTTGACCGGCAGCAGGCCCATGATGCCGAAGACCCGCTCCTCACCGCCGCCCGAAGCCGGCCGGGGGCTGCCCGTAAGGTCAGCCGTGACCGGAACGAACGTCTTGTCCCCGCTCAGCAGCGGCTGATAAGGCCGCTCCAGCAGCCGGTCGACGTTGCCCTCGCCCCGCATCAGCTCGTATCCCTCGGGCAGATACAGCATCCAGCTCAGCTCGCTTACGGCCAGATGGACGCGGGGCAGCTCCAGTCGCACCTTCGTCACCGGCGCCAGCGCCGCATCCAGCTTGACCGCATACACCAGTTCGACCGGGAAGGCCTGGGCCTGCTTCTCCACGATGGGCGACCGGATAATCGGAATGTTGAACACCTTGTGTTCCCGGTCATACCCGGCTTTCACGGCCATTCCGGCCACTTCGCTGCTCCACAGCTCGGCCGGCCGGCTCGCGATCGTCGGCAGCTGCACCTTCAAAAACTGCTCCGAATTGTTCTTCACCTCGTAGACGAGCCGCGTCAACAGCCAGCCTTCCTCGTTCAGCACCGACATCGCCTCGGCTGTGTCGATCGTCGCCGACCGCTGCTCGATGCTCCGCGGCCGGCTCACCGTCAGCGTCAGCGTGTTCTGCCCGTGTGCCGTGAAGTTGAAGGCGAACGGCATCTTCTCCGGCGGCTGGCCGGCGAACTCGCTCAGAAACGCCGAAACGTCGATCATCCCATACCCGATCGGCGTCTCCTCAACCGACACCGCAAGCGTCGGCAGACAGGCGATGCCGAGCAGGCCGAACACCCGGTCGATGCCCATCGGCACCAGCTCGGGAATCCGGTACGGCTTCTCCTGCAGATTCTGCGCGACCTCCTCGAACTCGACGGTGAACCCGAACCGGCCGCGCATCTGGGACGTGAAAGCGATGTTCAGCCGGTGCATCTTCTGCCCTTCCGGCTCCTCGAGCTTCCAGTCGTCGATGCTCCGGTCCGTCACCTTCAGGATGCGG
Organism: Candidatus Rifleibacteriota bacterium; assembly: GCA_029565415.1. The sequence goes on from JAKQOH010000145.1 coordinate 25,104, forward strand.
ATCTGCGGCGGGACGAGGAAGGTGAAGGTGCTGATGCCCGCATGACCGGTCACATCCAGCGTATACACGTTGCGCCCCTTGACGAAGCCCTCCTCGAAGAACAGCAGGTTGTTCTCCCGCACCGTGATCCGCGTCTCCTCGACGATCTCCTGCGGCGCCGTCGCCGGCTCGATCGCCGCTTCCGCCGATGCCACATCCTCGGGCTGCGGAATCGGCTGGGACACAGGCTGGGCCGCCGTTCCGAGCCGCCGGTAGATCTCGAACCGCACCCGCCGCGCAGGCGGAACCTGGGCACGGAACACCGTTCCCGCCGTGGCGCTCGCCGCCGGCAGCAGCACGCCCGGATCGATCCAGGCTTCGGCGTCCGTGTCGGGGGTCTGCACCTCGAGGCTGGTGATCGCGCTCGGGATCATCGGCAGATCGAACGTGCGCGCGCCGAACTCACTCGATTTCATCGTGACGAAGAACTCCAGTTCGACGCGATGGGCGCCCGTGGCGTTCGTCGTGAGCCCGTATCCCGTTTCCGAGCCGGGATTCAGCAGATCGAGCGCTGTCGCTTCCCCGTCGAACAGGGCTTTCGACGGAACGACCTCGTTCGAGAGCAGCGGAATCAACTTCCAGCCGGGATTGAGCAGCTCGATGTCGAAGCTGCCCGTGAACCGCACGCCCTTCTCCTCGACCCGGCCGCGATATGCCGCCGATCGCACCACGAAATCCAGCGGTGCCCGCACCGGCGCCGTCGCGACAGGCGTTCCCAGATCCAGCAGATACCGGTAGTCGGGTTCCGGCAGGATGACGACCTGGTCCGAGGTCTCGACCACCTTCGAAAGATCGGCGAAGGGAACGAGCACCCGCACTTCCTGCTGGCCCGCAGCCGGGGCTGGCTCGGCGCGCGCCACGGCCGGTGCCGACAGGATGGAAAGGCCGACCGCCAGGGCGATCAGCGTGAGAGGCGTGGCCTGGCCGGAGCCGCCCGTGGGGGTGTTGATGCCACCGCGGTTCATCACCGGAAGCGGGGTCCCGCCCCCGCCGGATTCCGGCGCGTCGGGATCCGTTGTCAGCCGCTGGCCGGCAAGCTGGACGATCTTCCAGGCGATGCCGCCTGCAATCGCCAGCCAGAGACCGAGGTTCCCCCAGTCGCCCACCACCTGGAACATCGTGTCCCAGACGGCCGTGACGGCCAGAAGGGCTGCGGCTGCGGCCAGTTTCTGCCAGACGCCGCTCCAGGCGCCCGCGATGAAATACAGGCCGGCGAACAGACCCAGAACGAAGCCGGCGATCTTCATGCACAGCAGAATCTCCCACCGCATGTAGGACAGCGACACACGAGGACACGTGGCATCGGCGACGAGCTGGCTGCCCGACGCCTCGGCCAGCACCAGGTCGCGTTCGAGCTGGTAGAAGTTCGGCGTGATGACGAACTTCGTGTCGATCGGCAGATTCGCCGTCGCCTTCGCCCCGGCGAACGGGGCTCCCGCGGCCGGTCCCGCCGCTTTCAGCTCTTCATACTCCTCACGCGCGACTTCGGACGAAAGGCTGCTCGACTTCTTGCTCCTGGTCGCGTCTCGAGCCGTCTGCGCAGAGGGATAACTCCCGTACCCGGGCTGGCCGGCGGCCACATCGCTGAGATCCCCTTCGACCGGCCCGTGCAGGGTGCAGGAGATCTTGCCGCTCCCGGTCAGATTGCCCACGCTGGCGTAGTTGCAGCCCATCTCGGGCTTCGAGATCCCGCCCTTGAGATACTTGCCCTGGACCAGCAGGTTGATGTCGAGCTCCTGCATCAGAACGGGGTTGTCCATGTTGTACATCTCGACGGCGCCCAGCAGCACGCGCTGGTTGGCGTAGCACGCCTTGTGCCGCGACTGCTCCCGGGCCTTCCGGAAGTTCGGGACGGCCATGGCAGCGAGAATGCCGATCACCATCACGACGACCATCAGCTCGACCAGGCGGAAACCGCTTCCACCGAAGATCCAGCCGAAGATCCCGCAGATGACGTTCCAGATGCCGCTCAGAAGCCGGAACAGAAGCTCCCGCGAGAGGAACACGAGAACGATCAGCAGGCCGAAGACCGCCAGGAAGGCGGCCGCCGGATCCGTGATGACCATCCAGGCCAGGTCGTAGATGCGCAGGAACCCGCGGAACAGATAGGGCTCGCGCTCGGACAGCGTCGGCTGCACCGTTCCCGCGAAGTTGTACAGGGCATACTGGACGGGGGCATGCAGCGTCCAGGAAAAATGCGAAACGGGGATGTCGACCAGCGGCGGCTCGAACCCGATCCGGCCCATGGCCGTCAGCGACGGCACCGAATCCTGGATCAGCAGTCGCAGATCGATCTGTTCGGGCTGCCCGAGCCGGCGGCTCATCACGAGCGGCACCTGGACCCGGCCATTGCTGCGTCCCTCGACGATCTCGATCGCCTCCGCGTTCCGGAACGTGCTCAGCACCTTCGAGCCGCTCGCGAGCTGGAGTGTCATATATTGCTTGTTATTGTTTCTGATCCGCAGCGTCAGCAGCGTCTGGCTGCTCCGGTTGGTCGTGAACGTCGTCTTCACGTCCATCGTATCGGCCACGACGGTCTGCTGGGGCGTGTCGGCATACCGCTTCACGTTCATCGACAGGCCTGCGGGGCGCGCCGAGAGCCGGTAGGCGAGCAGGATCGGCCGGCTCGTCTTCTGGCGCAGCGTTTCGGGAAGCTGCTGCGGGGCAAGCGGATACACCTGGGATCCCGTGGTCGTGCCGGGCTGCACCTCGACCGAACTCAGGGCCTGGACGGCCAGCGAGCCCATTTCCCGCTCGACGCCGATCGGGTGCACCTCGGGAATCTCGATCTCGCCCGTCGTCTCGTCGAGCCGCGACTCGAACGCCACGCTGAGCGTGCACGAGTCCTCGCGGCCCGTCATGAAATCGATCGTGAGCCGCTTCCGACTGCCATCGCGCGTGATCTGGTAGTTTTGCGGCCGATCCGCCGTGACACCGAGCACGTTCACCGTGTCGGGCAGCAGGAGCGCGAAGCTCGAGACGGGCGCCTTGGTGATCGAATACTCGACGTCGATGCGGCCCTGGAGAGCCGTGTCGCCGAGGGTGACCAGCGTCTCGGTGCGCGCATAGACGAGGGGCCGCACCGGCTGACGGACAGGCCTCTTCGGGGCTACGGCAACCGGCTCCGACGCTTGTGACGGTTCGGGCATTGCCACCGGGATGATTTCGGGCGCCGGCTCGTCGGCCTGGCGGGCGATCCGGGTGCGCCACTGGAGCCGGACTTCCGGGGTCGCGCCCAGCCAGCCCGTCACGAAACAGCCCCGCTCGGGCTGTGCCGGATCCGCTTCGACGCCGTAATCCCGCAGGCTCGACTCCTCGACGGCCACGACCACGTCAGGAATGGCGACGCGCAGGAAGGTCAGCGGAATCTGCGGAATCTCGAACTCGAGCCGCGACAGATCATCGATCTTCTCGATCGGCACCCGCACGCGCACCTGGCACCGGTGACGCCCCGGGCCCCGCAGCGGCAGCGTGAAGGCCGCCGTGGTCCAGTGTTCCTGCTTCAACACCTCGCCGGCCAGCGGCGAATGCGTGAATCCGATGTCCACCAGCCCCTTCGTGTTCCGGCCGAACCGCAGAATCCGCTCGTCCGATGACTCCCAGCGGGGCGTCAGGCTGACCGGCGCCCCGTCGATCTGGGCCGACACGACGGCCAGAGGCCCGCGAAGCAGCTGCACTTCCTGCCACTCGTCCGAAAAACTCTCGAGGATATACTCGATCTCGAGATCGGCGAACGAGCCCTCGAGCCGCCCCTCGATCCGGGCCGAGGCGAACCGGAGCTGCCGCGGCGGGACTTCGCCCGGCGTCACGGTCGACGAGGCAAGCCACGCTTCCTTCGCCGCTCGAAGCTTCTCATACTCCCGCACCGGAAGGATCAGATACTTTGCCGCCCGATCCTCGAGCATCTCCCCCAGATCCTTGTAGGGGACCAGCGTCCGGACGGTCCGGAGGCCTTGCTGGGGCAGGGGGGCGTCCCCCTGGCCCTGGGCGAAACTGCCCGAGACGCACAGCAACAGGGAAACAAGAAAAAAAGCAGAAAGTATACGAAACCGCATCGTCCGATCCTCCTCGGATGTTGTCAGGCTTTTTCTGGATGGGTGGCCAGTTCGCCGATTCTCGCCACCTGTTCCGAGGTGCCGAGAGCGACGAGGATGTCACCCGGGTCGAAGACGAAATGGGGCTCGGGATTGATCGTCGTCCGGTCCCCGCGTCGCACCGAGACGATGATGGCGCCCGACCGCCGCCGCAGATCCGCGTCTTTCAGCGCTTTCTGCGCCAGGAAACTGGCTTCGCGGATCCGGAACTCCTCCATCTGCAACCCCTGGTCGTCCCCGGCCATCGTGGCGTCGACGAAATCCACGACCGACGGCCGGATCAGCACCGAAGCCATGCGTGCCCCGGCAATCACGGCCGGGGTGACGACATAGTTTGACCCGGCGCGCTTCAGCTTCTGCACCGACTCGATCGCATCCGCCGTCGAGACGACGAACACCTCGGAGTTGATGCCCTTGGCCGTCAGGGTCACGAACACGTTGTCGGCGTCGTAGGGAAGCGCGGTGACGAGGCCGGCAGCCGCTTTCAGGCCGGCGCTGATCAGCGTCTCGTCGGCCGTCGCATCCCCCTCGATGGCCGGAATCTCCTGCTCGAGCAGCTCCTCGACCACCTTGGCATTCGAATCGATGACGACAACGGGGATCTGCTTCGCCCGCAGGTGGTGAATCACAACGAGCCCCGTGTTGCCGGCCCCGCAGACGATGTAATGATGCTTGAAGCCCTGAATGCGATCTTTCATGCGCCGTTTCCCCCAGAGTTCCCGTAACTTGCCTTCCACCACGAACTGGCCCAGGGCGGTCACCGTATACGCCATCAGCCCGGCCCCGGTGATGAGCAGCACGATCGTGAACATGCGTCCGGCCGGGCTCAGCGGATGGACCTCCCCATACCCGACCGTGGCAAGGGTGATGACGGTCATGAACAGCCCGTCGAGCGCCGTCCACTGGGGTCCCTCGATCAGCCGGTAGCCGATCGTTCCCAGGCCGAGCAGAAGGGCGAACGAGGCGAGCGTCGTGAAAAACCGTCTGCTGTCCATACGAGTACGGACAAGTGTAATGCCCAAGCGCCCCCCGACGCAACTTTCACCGGTTTCAAAATCCGGCGGTCGGGATCACGGAAGGCCGGGAATCAGGGCCGGACGGAGGCGAGCTCGGTGGAACCGGCTCCTTCTTCCTCGCCAACAGGGGTTACAGCCGCTTCCGCCTCGATAGCGGCCTCTTCATCTTCTTCCGGTCCGGCTTCCCGCGTGACCGGGGTCTCCTCCGGCACGAACACCGGCTGCACCACCAGCGAGTTGCGCCGTTTGTGGACCTCCGAGTCATACCGGTTCTTGACCCGCTTCCAGTCCGAGAATGACAGCAGATCCTGGATGAAATTCAGCACGCGGCGGTTGTCATACAGATTGAACACGGGATACTCGACGAGCACCAGATCCGCAACGGCGCCCGTTTCCTTCAGCCGCCGGGACCAGCTCTCCCGGAAATGCGCTTCCGAGTCGCAGCAGTTCAGCATGATGATCCGGTACGAGTTCGGAAACATCGTCTCGTCCAGATCCTCGCTCGAGGCGCGGAAGTATTTATACGGCTTGGTATGCCTATCCTCGATCATCTCACCGTTTCCGCTCCGGAACAGGTCGTCCCGGTCGGAAAACGCCATTCCGCCGCCGTATCGCGCGTGGCCGCTGTAGATCACCACGTCGATGCTCGGATCCTCCAGCGCCGCCTTGAACAGCGCCTTCGGATTCGGCGATACCTGGGTGATCACGCCGATCTCGATCCGAGCCTTGCGGCCGCGGTAATACACATACTTGCCGTTCAGCGTCTCGAAGGCGGGAAACGTCGCCTCGACCGCCTCGCGCGGATGATCCCAGCCCCAGAACACCGCGATCCGGAGCACGCTGTCCCCGAACATGCTCTCATACCAGGGCCTGCCGCGGGGAACATCGTTCTGGTGCCGCCGGGGCGGATCCTTGGCCGGCGCGTGCTCGTCGCGCGCCACCTGGGCCTTTTTTTTCTTCACGACCCGGGTCTTGGCCGTCTTCGTCACCTTCTTCTTCGCCGCGCCCGCTTTCGGAGTGGCGCCCATCAGCAACACGACCATCGCCACCGCGCACAGCGCGGTGACGAAACGGGTGAAAGCCGAAGCTCGTGAGAAGATCATTCCTTGATTCCCAGCCTGACTATCGGCAGAAATCGTGGAAATCCTGAATCGTCAAGCCTGTTCGGTTCCCGGGGTATCATCCGCGCCCGCGTCGGCGGCGCCTTCGATCGGAAGATCCTTGTCGATCTTGAACCCGGCCGTCACCTGGCGCAGCTCCTCGATGATCCCGTACAGATCCCGGGCGACCACCTCGATCGACTCGGTGTCGTGCTTTTTCTTCTGCAGTTGCTCGTTCAGTCGGTTTCCCGCCGCGATCAGTCGCGAGATGACCTCGCGGTCCTTCGACACCATCTTCCGCAGCGACTCCGACATCGTGTTGAAGGCATCCTGCAGGTCGGCCAGTTCGTCGCCGTGACGCAGCTTGACGCTCTGGGTCAGGTCGCCCGAAGCGATGGCTTTCGCTGAGCGCTCGAGACGGTAGACGGGGCCGGCAATCTTGTGCGAGACGAACACCGACAGGGCCGCGATCACGAAACCGAATACCGCGACCCACTGGATCAGCGAGCGGTTGACCCCGTCGAAGATATCGGCCAGCCGGTCGATCGTGAGATCGGGCGTCGAGATGATACGGTTCCAGGACGTGTAGTAGATGATCCAACCGACCCCGAATGCGACGAGCAGCATCGTCGAGACGATGATGCCCATGTAGCGCAGTTGCAGGCCGGATTTGATCAGATACGTGCGTCGACGATGCTTGGCCATGGATCCCTCCGTCGGGCTGTTCCCGTGTGGCGTGACGGCTCAGGAGCCGCTGTCGGCGTCCGCGGCCTGTTTCGCCGTGGGCCGGTGGATGGTGCAGAGAACCTCTCCCTGGGGGCCGAACAGATACTTGCCGTTCTCGGGGCAGGTCTGCACTTCGCTCAGGAAGCCGGTTGCCTTGAGATGATCGACGTCGATCGGTTTGCCCGGCTGGACGATGCTGCGCGTGTTGTTCGAATCGTAGTTGGCGACCGCCACCTCGATCTTGCGCCGGATCTCCTTGCAGGAAATGCGGTAGATCCCTGATTTCATGCGGAAATACTGGGGGAAGAAAAACGCCAGCACGAGGAACAGCGTCACGAGCCCCATGGCCATCGCATACAGGCCGAGACTGCCGCGACGCGGGTTTCCCCGGACGATGCCGTCCTGGATCTGGGGCATGGCGGGTTCCTCCTCACATGGGATAAGCAGCTGCCCCGGCAACGTACCATGCCGGGTTGCGCCTGTCAACGCCGCCTCCGGAAGCCGGATCACGAGGCGGCCGGCTTCTTCGCCCGGGGGGCGGCCGCCGGACGACGCGCGCCTGCCGGGACCTCGCCCGGACCGGCCCGCAGCGAGGCAAGGGTTTCGGAAAAGTCGTTCGGAAGCGGCGCTTCCCAGGTGGTCGGGACTCCCGAGACGGGATGTTTCAGGGCGAGGCGGGCGCTGTGAAGATGATGGACCGCCTTCCCGTCGATGCGTTTTCCCCCGTAAAGAACGTCGCCGAGCAGCGGGTGGCCGAGAAAGGCCATGTGGACACGGATCTGGTGGGTGCGGCCCGTCTCGATACGGATCCTGACCAGGCTGGCGCCCCGGAGCCGTTCGATCACTTCGAAGACGCTGACCGCCATCCGGCCCCGTTCCCCGTACGTCGCCTTCATGCGCTTGCGGTGCAGACGGTCCCGTTCGATCGCGACCTCGATGCGGCCCCGGTCATCGGCGACCCGGCCCTGGACGAGGGCCAGATACTCTTTCGTCACCTGGCGGCCCGCGAACGAGCGGGCCAGCTTGCGATGAACGGCTTCTGTCTTCGCCACCACCATCAGGCCGCTCGTGCCCTTGTCGAGCCGGTGGACGACGCCCGGCCGGAGCGGGGCGCCGATCGGGCTGAGGCGGGCGTGGCTCAGCAGGGCCGAGACCACGCTCTCGGTTTCATGGCCGGCGCCGGGGTGGGTGACCAGGCCGGCCGGCTTGTTGACCACGACCAGATGCTCATCCTCGAAGATGATCGGAAAGGTGAGCGGGGTCGCGGAGATCGTTTCGGGTGCCGACTTCTCCGGCAACTCGACGCGGATCGACTCTCCGCCCTTGAGCTTGAGGCCGGGCTTGACCGTCTTGCCGTCGACCGTCAGGGCGCCCTGACGGATCAGCTCCTGAAGCGCGGTGCGGGACAGGTCGCCGGCCTTGCCGGCAAGCGCGGCGTCGAGCCGTGCGCCGTTCGCTTCGGGGCCGAGAGTGAATTCCAGGATGCGGGTCATGTCGGAGGTGCTCCATTCGTGGTACGGTCGCGGTCAGGCAGTTCCGGCTGAGGCCTCCCGGCGCACAGGGCGAGCCAGGCGGCGGCCGCGGCGACGGC
>JAKQOH010000161.1 GCA_029565415.1 Candidatus Rifleibacteriota bacterium
ACTCAACCCCACCTGGATGACGCGCAGGTTCGTGTCGTTCGTGACGATGAGGGGCCAGACGAAGCTGTTCCAGGTGCCGAGGAACGAGAAGATCCCCAGGGTCACCATCGGAGGCTTGCTCAGCGGCAGCACGATCTTGAAATAGAACTGGAGCCGGGTGCAGCCATCCAGCATGGCCGCCTCGAACAGATCCTTCGGCAGTTGCATGAAGAACTGTCGCAGGAAGAAAACCGAATAGGCGGATGCCAGCCAGGGAACGATCAGGGCCAGATACGTGTTGATCCAGTGAATTTTTGACAATATAATATAATCAGGTATGAGAAGCGCCTGCTGCGGCAGCATCATCGTGCCGAGCATCAGCAGGAACAACTGGTCCTTGAACGGGAACTTGAAGAAGGCGAAGGCATAGGCCGCCAGGGATGCGAAGATCAGCGAGCCGGTCGTGATCGTGATGGCGGTGAGGAACGTGTTCAGGAAATACCGGTAGAAGGGCTGGGCATCCCATGCTTCCTTGTAATTGTCGAACAGGTCGAAGGGCTTCTGGATCTTCTTGCCCGTCGTCGCGGATGCGGTGCGCGACTCGGCGTAGAGGGCCTTCTGCTTCTCGTGGTCGTCGATGCGCTTCTGGTCCTCGGCGTTGTTCAGGAACGAGGGGCGCACGAGATCGGGAAGCAGCACGATCGTTTTCCCCGTGCGCAGGATCTCGTCCTCGCTCTTGAACGAGGTCATGATCATCCAGACGAAGGGGAAGATCATGAAGATCGAGCCGGCGATGAGCATCGCATGGATCAGGATATGGGAGGGGTGTTTGAAGAGCGGCTTTTTGACGGTGGTGTTCATGCGTCGGCCTCAGGAGTAATGGACTTTCTTTTCAACGTACAGCTTGTTGAAAAGGGTCATGCTGAAGATCATGATGAACAACACGAACGCGATCGCCAGCGCGTAGCCGAACTCGAACTTTTCGAAGGCCTTCTGATACAGGTAATACACGATGACCAGCGTGCTCTTGAGAGGGCCGCCGCGCGGGGTCATCATGTAGATCTGCGAAAACACCTGGAAGCTGCCGATCGTCGACATCACGAACACGAAGAACGTCGTCGGCGACAGGAGGGGGAAGGTGATGTGCCGGAACTGCTGGAGCCAACTCGCCCCGTCGATCCGCGCCGCCTCATACAGATGCTTCGGAATGTTCTGCAGGCCGGCGAGGAAGATCACGACGTTGTAGCCGAGCCCTTTCCAGACGCTCATCAGGATGATGCAGGGCATCGCCCAGAAGGGGTCCTGCAGCCAGAGTTGCGGCGGCAGGTGGAGGAGCGCCAGCAGCTTGTTCAGCAGGCCGTAATCCGGGTGGTAGATGAAGTTCCAGACGATCGAAACCGCGTTGAGAGAGGTGATCACGGGCAGAAAATAGATGGTGCGATAGATGCCGATGCCCGAAATCGGATTGTTCAGGAGCAGGGCGATGCTCATGGAGCACGCGATCGACAGGGGGACGCTGACGATGGCATAGTAGAAGGTATTGACCAGCGACTTGTAGAACATCGGGTCGTCGAACAGCCGGGCGAAGTTGTCCAGCCCGACCCATTCGGCTTCACCGATCAGATCCCAGCGGTAGAAGCTGATCGCCAGCGAGTAGAAGATCGGCAGGACGTGGAAGCAGAGCAGGATGCCGAAGACGGGAACCAGGTAGAAGTAGGCTCCCCAGTCGATCTTTTTGGTTTTGAACATGACGTGGCGGATACCGGATCAGCGACCGCGGCCCCTCGCCGCCGGGCGGTTCCGGGCTGTGGCCCGCGCCGGGGAGAGCTGCTTCATCAGGTTGTCATACAGCGCCGGCGTCTCGTGCGTGAAGGGGGCCGGGCCGGGCTTGGAGGCGTTGATGTCGCTGTCGGGATACTGGTAATCGGTGAAGTTCGAACAGCCGATCACGGTCAGGATGCCGTTGGCCAGCTTTTCCTGCGCCATGATCGCGATCGGGGTGCCCTTCGGGTAGATGACCGCGTCGTTCTTCTTGTCGCCGTCCTTGTTGATCGTGTCGTCGTCGCCCGTGATCAGGATGTCGACGCCGGCATCGGCCGTCAGCGGCTTGCCGTCGCGGGTCAGCAGCGAGCAGGTGCCCCAGGTGATGACCGTCTTGACGCCGGCCATGATGGGCGAATCGCTCTTCAGCACGTGAGCCAGCACGCCCCACGGCTTGTTCGTCTTGTTCGTGTTGTCCCACACCTGGTCGTCATTGTACCGGATGACCGAGCCAAGCTTGCCGAGCAGGGTGTTGAGGGTGTTGCGCCCGTCGAGATCCGACGAATCCCAGTCGCAGGACATGACGAGCCGGCCGCCGGCCATCAGCCACTCGACGACGGCGTTCATCTCGGGCTCCATGATCGGGAGCGAGGTGTTCGGAAGCATCACGATCCCGAACCGGTTCAGCATCTCGGGGGTGATCAGGTTCAGCGTGTAATACACCTTGAACCCGTTCTTGAGCATGTGGCGCTCGAAGGTTTCCATCTTGTCGGAAGCGGCGTTCCCGTGGGCCGCGTCGACGAGGATGTTGCACGTGCGATCCGCCTCTGAGGCATCGTTCCAGAACTTGACCTCGCGGGAGGGAATGCGCTTGGCCGGGTTGCTGCCGGTGACCCACATCATCGCGTTGTAGGCGAGCTGCGGGTGGGAATACATGAACGAGTCGTAGCTGTCGTGCAGCTTCTTCACGCCTCCGGCACGCCGGGAGGCCGGCTCGGCGACGGGAGTGGCGGTGCCGTCGTCGAAGGGGGAACTGTCGCCCAGGCCGATCACGCGGCCTTTTCCTGCTTCGGCGGCAACGATATAGGGCTCTTTTTTATAGCGGCTGTCCAGCAGGCCGACGGCCTTCGCATCGTCCTTCGGGGTCAGGGTGAAGGTCGAGGCCGCCCAGGCGCCGACGCCGCGGACACCATACATCGCGGGGTGATCCTTGTTGGCCGTGCCGCTGACGGGGGCCTCATACAGGAAGTTCCCGGTGAAGGTGAACCCGAACTCGCCGCAGAAGCTGTTGAGGGCTTTCACGGCATCCCAGCCGTCGTTGTCGCGGTCGGCGTTGCCGTGGTCACCGATCAGGAAGGCGCCGCCGCCGTTCTTCACGAACTCGACGATGGCCGTCTGCTCGGCTTTTTCATAGGGGTTGTTCGGTTCGGCGAGGATGAGCGCGTCGTATCCGGCGAGGAGCTCCGGGGTGAAGCGACGATTCGACGAGACCTTGCTGAGGGAGTCGATGGAAAAGCCGTTCGCCTTGAGCATGTCGCACATCTCGGAATAGGCCCCCGAGACGATCCAGTCCGCGTTGCCGGCGGTCTGGCCGTGCGTGTCGTCATACAGGACCTTCACGTCGGCGGCCGAAGCCGGCACGAGAACCGTGAAAACGGCGAGAATGGCAAGAACGAACATCGCGAGTTTCTTCATCGTGATTCCCCCTGTAAAGAGTGAGGCGTTTCAGGGAGTATACGAAATACGCCCGCGATGGGCAAGGTACGAATTACGTGCCTTTCATTCCGACGGCAGATCGGGAATCGCGAGGGCTGCGCCGGTCGGCGGCGTCGAGGTGGCGATCGCTCCCGTTCCGGAGGCCGTATCCGGCTCGGGCGGGGCTTCTTCCATATCGTCTTCGTTCCCGTCGGCGGAGCGAGGCGGCTTCACCTCGCCGATTCCCGTGGTGCGACCGCGCCAAAGGCTCATCGGGCCACGGGTGTTGGACAGGAACAGGATCTGGGCAAACTCTTGGGACAGTTCGAACCGCCGGATATTGTAGGCTTCGAGGAACTCGAGCAGGGACTTGGCGTCGGCGGCCGAGAGACCCGTGAAACACACGATGTTTCGTTCGGGGAAGGGGTAGGGCGAGCGGCGCAGGCAGAAGGTTCCGACGCGGGTTGGATACCCGGATGGAAGGGAAAGACCGAGGAACCACCGCGTCTCGAACCTGTCCATGAACTGATGGTTGCCCTGGGCCATGCCCGTGTCATACAGCGGCCGGAACTTCGAATCCATCGTTTTGTAGGCGTAGCAGTAGGCCAGGGCGAGATCGATCGCGCCGGCTTCGGGAGCGCCGCTGCCGGTGCGGTCGCCGGGGGCGGGAGTCAGACGGGCCGCGAACGTGGAGGCGAGGTTCCAGAGGGGGCTCGAGACGCGCGGGGAGCGGAGATGCCCCTCGAGATACAGGACGCGGTTCTTGCTCCAGAACGAAACGAGCTTGATCGTGTCGCTGGAGGTGTGCTGCTGTTCCGGCAGCTCGACGGCCTGGCCGAGATCGTTCAGGTCGTATCGCCGGAGGATCGAGCAGGTGAAGTCGCGATCGTCGAACTCCTGTTTGTCCCGGGTCTGGCCGACGATTTCGACGAGAGCGAAAGCCCGGGCATCCGGTGACCAGACGATCTCGGAAAGCTGGCCCTGAAGGGTCACGAGGCGCGGAATCGTGCGATTTCCGGCAAGATCGATGAGATTGACGACGTGGTCGGTGACGAAAAACAGCTTCTTCCCGTCGGGTGCCCAGAAGGGGTAGGCAAACTGGTAATTCCCGTCGATTTCGGTCTGGCGGACGACCTGTTCGACGTGCTTTCCCGCCGCTGCATCGAAGACGAACAGACGGCGTTCGAGCGAGCCCCGGTGCAGCACGATGCCGGCCAGGACCGGACCGGTGGGGGCCCATTCCATATCCAGAAGCTGGAGTTGCGGGTCTTCGAAGAGATTCAGGGGGGGCGCCTGGGGCGTTTGCAGGTCGAGCAGTTTCAGGACGCCGTTTTCGGTGAAGCTCAGCCAGCGCCCATCGGCGGATGCACGGGGAAAGCCGTACGGCTTGTGACTGTGGGGCAGGAGGATGCTGCCGCTGGCGTCGGCGAGGAGGACGAGGTGGTTCGCGACCTCGTCGGGGCGCACGGCGACCACGGCCGCTGAGGCGACCGGCTCGAAATCGAGGTCGGGATACAGCTCGGTGAGGCCGTTCGAGAGGCAGGAAAAGCCGAGATCGGCCTCGATCGTGTCGGTGCGTCGCGGGAGATGGTCGCGCATCGTCAGAAGCGAGCGTACGTCATCGATGAGTCGCGAGGAAACTGTTCCGGCTTTCCGCTTCAGGGCGGCGTTCAACGCCATCAAAAACCCGTTCCCGCCGAGATCGGGGAGCTGGATCCGATTGGGCCCGGGCTGGAAGGCGGTGTTCCGGTTCGGGGAATAATCGAGGGTGAATTCTGTATTAGAAGCTATATAGTTCATGCGGATGAGGGCGGCGAGGTAGTGGTCGGCGAAGTTCACCAGCAGGTTCATCCGGGCCACATCCCGGCTCAGCGAGCTTCCATCGCCCAGGCGAAGCGGGGACTGATACTGGATCCTGACGCGTTCGCCGCTGAAGACGATCGTGCCCTCGCTCGGTCCGGAGGCGGCGTGGAGGGGGTGGGACAGAAGGGCCGCGACGATGACGGCGGCGAACAGGAGGCGACAGGCGCGTTTCATGTTGGTGTTCCCTGCAATGGTCTCTGCCGGCCGTGCTTGGTCGGACAAGCGTTTTTACCACATTTCCCGGGTGTGGGAAAGGTTGACGGGCTCATTTTTTTTCGCCGTTCCCGGTGAGGCTGCGGTTGATCTCTTCGAGCAGGCCATCGACCAGTTCAGCGGCCGGCAGGGTCTTCACGATCTGACCGTTGCGGAACACGAGGCCGCTCTCGCGCCCGCCGGCAATGCCGAAATCCGCCTGGCGGGCCTCCCCGGGGCCGTTCACGGCGCAGCCCATCACGGCGATCGTGATCGGCGCCTTCAGGCCGGCAACCCGCCGGCTGACGTCCCGGGCGATCGACTGGAGAGGGATCTGACATCGGCCGCAGGTGGGGCAGGAGACGATGGTCGGTCCGGCTTCCCGCAGGCCGGCGCAGCGCAGGATGCGGATCCCGGCAGCGATCTCCTCGGCCGAATCTCCCGTCAGCGAAACGCGGATCGTGTCGCCGATTCCCTCGAGCAGCAGGGTCCCGATACCCATCGCCGACCGGATGATCCCCTCTTCGGGCAGCCCCGACTCGGTGACGCCCAGATGGAGTGGATGTTCACAGGAACGGGCGACGATACGGGCTGCCTCGATCATCGTGTGCAGATCGAACGCCTTGACGGCGATCTTGATCGCGCCGAAGCCGGCGCTTTCGAGAAGGGCGACCTCTTTCAGGGCGGATTCGGCGAGCGCCGCCGGTGTGACGCCCCCGTGCCTGGCGGCGATTGCCGGGTCGAGGGAGCCTGCGTTGACGCCGACCCGGATCGGCACACCGCGTTCCGATGCCGCGCGGGCGACCTGCCGGACCTTGTCGGCGTCCCGGAGATTGCCGGGATTCAGCCGGAGGCCGTGAACCCCTCCCTCGAGCGCCCGGAGGGCGAGAAGATGGTCGAAATGGATGTCGGCAATGACGGGAATCGGGGCGCGTGGCGCGATCCGGCCGAGGGCGTCCGCCGCGGCCATGTCCGGGACCGCAAGACGGATGATCTCGCAGCCGGCAAGGGCAAGCCGTTCGATTTCCCGGAGCGTGGCTTCCGCATCCCGGGTGTCGGTTTTCGTCATCGTCTGCACCGTGACCGGTGCTCCTCCTCCAACCCGAACCGCGCCCAGGCGGATCATTTTCGATGTTCGACGTGCCATCGGACTCATCACGGGTGCCTCCGTTCAATAATAGCGTAAGTTATATCATCTGGAAAGGATTCCGGCCCGGTGAGCCGGGCGAGACGGTCCTGGAGTAGCCGGTGAAGGGTTTCGCCATCCGTCGTTTCCGCAGGCGGGAGGAGAACGTCGAGACCGCCGTCCGGTGCGGTTCCGAGAGCTTTTTCGAGCCCGTTGGTGGCGACGAGGAGAACGGTTCCCGGGATGGCTGGCACCTCGAGCGGGGCCACAAGAGCCGCTTCCGGCAAACCGAGCGGAACGCCCTGCTGTCCGTTGGGGACCGGGGCCGTGGCGCTGCCATACAGGCGGGGCGGAGGATTGCCGGCGAGGGAGAGGCGGATGCCCGCCGCACCGGGTTCGATCAGGGTCATGGCCGTGCGCAGCGGGGGCGTGGAAAACCTGCGGAGGTTCTCGTGGACGGCCCGGACCCGGTCGCGGGGCGGGGCGGCGCGAAGGGCCGCGCTCGTGACGTGGAGGGTGACGGCGGCGGCGATTCCCTGATGAAACGCGTCACAGACGGCGAGGAACGGGGCGGCCGGATCCGTTTCGACGATGATCAGATCCCCCTTCATCTCGCGGGCGAGAGAAGAATACAGAATGATATTGTAATCTCCGATATAACAGCGCTCGGGGGCGCTGCGAAGTTCGGCATACAGCCGCTCGGCCCATTCGAGTTCGCGAGCCGCCCGGTCATGCCGGACGAGCCCCTCGAGCAGGGACAGGGTGTCGAGGACGGGGATCAGTTCATGGCACAGGCCGGTCACGAGGCTGCGCTCCTGGTCGGTGTAAGGAAGGCGGCCCGGTTTGGGGGCGAGCAGGAAAACCCCCTGGGCGGCCGATTCCCGGCGGATCTGGAAGGCCCAGTGGAATCCGTGATCGCGCCAGGAGGCATACAAACCAGCCTGGAGGCGGGGATCGTCGCTCGCGGCTTCGAGAACGGCGTCGATCTCTTCGGCGGGCGGCCACGCCGAGGGAAGGTCGGCCGGGAGCTGGGGGGAGCCGGCCGGCCAGACCCGGATGATTCCTCCCGGCATCACCACGGCCGCCTGCTGGAACCCGAGCACGGGATGGAGTTCGTGCAGCAGAGTTTCCATGACGGTTTCGGGGGTGGAGGCGCGTCGCATTGCGGCCAGCACGTGACGGATCACCCCGGCGGTGTCGAACGAACGCCGGCCGAACACCCGGTCGACCCCGGCCACGATCAGGTCTTTCAGGGGAGAAAAGACCGCGGCGATGACGAGGGTCGAGACCACGGTCGCGGTGCCGCCGGAGATGTTCAGCCAGCTTTGGAGGCCGTTCTCGAGCAGTTCGAGAACTCCGGCCAGGGCCGCGGTCAGCAGCGTGTACACGAGGCCGATCGAGAAGAACATGTCGATCTCCAGCAGCTTGTACCGGAGGATCGCATACCCGAGAATGCCGGCCATCGCGATGCCGAGCAGCGGAAACAGCCCGTAGGTATACATCGTCTGGCCGTGCAGATAGATGCGGCCGAGAGCCACGAACAGCGAGCCCGCCGCCGCCGGAAGCACGAATGCGGCGAAGGTGTACCGCAGCCGCCGTTCCTGGAAATCCGTTTCAAGGCTTGCGCGGGCGAGTCCGAGGGTGCGCATCGCGAGCAGCAGATACCCGACGATGACGATCTTGACGGGATACTCGAATCGGCCCAGCGAGATCACGAAACCGCCCTCGACCGGCTCGGCCGTCGCGATCAGATGCCCCGACCAGAGCAGGAGAGGCAGAACGATGCCGGGCAGGAAGACGGCCGTGCGCATGGCGGACGACCCGAGCTGCCAGGCGGATTCGAGGCGACGCGGGAACAGCGCGGTGAACAGGGCGAACATCGGCGGCAGCAGCAGCATCGGGGTGATCAGGAGGTGCAAAAGCCATCTCGGGGGGGCGCCGACCCCCGGAAGGGCGCCCGGTGCGATGCTGGGGGTGCCGATGCGGATCAGAAGAAGCTCGGCGAAGGACCAGACGAAAAACAGCAGCAGCAGAACGCTGAAACACTGATTCACGGGACGCCGCGGCGCGCGCATCAGCACCAGAACGCCAAGGCCGAGATGGACGGCCATGGCGAGGCCGCTCAGCAGCGTTGCCGTGAGCATGGCCCGCCCTACCGGAACTTCCAGCCGGGCTGCATGATGCGGGAATGGGCCGTCCGCAACGTGACCGAGGTCGTGAGGCTGAGTTGTTCGCGATTCTGCTTCGCCCGCATCCGGATGCGCATGAACGAGATGCGTTTCCGCTGGTCCGAATCGTTCGATTTCATATCGAATGGTTCGAAGGTGCAGGGGCCGCCTTCCTCAGCCGGGAGCTGCTCATAGTAGGGGAAGAACAGCTCCGGCTCGATCTGCTCAGCGGAAAAAATCTCGACCGGCTGTTCACCGCGTTCGGCCCGGTATAGGGCCCACTTTCCGCCTTTCGGCTCGAGTTCATACTCGACGGTGGTCAGGGCCGCATCCCCCGTCAAGTCCTCGTCCTCCTCGCCCACCCGGAATCGCGCGATCCTGAGACGGCCGGGACCGACCTCGAGCACCTCGTTGGCGCACCGCAGATCGTTGACGAGGCGCTCCATCTTGCGCCGCATCTCGGACTGGAGGGTGAGCCGGACGGTGCCGCGACTGGCCGTCGAAAGGCCCGTCGTCTGCAGCAGATACAGCACGCCGCCGACGAGCACCGTCAGCGCCATGCCCATCAACAGTTCGACCAGGGTGAAGCCATGCAGGGAACGCGATTTCCGTTTCATCGGTGTTGTCCCACGAGAGTCACGACTTCGGCGAGACGGCGCTGGTGCTCGTCGTACACGCGCACCGTCACCTTCTTCAGCCGCGCCGGAACGGCCGTGTCGTATTTTGCGTCGACATCCATGACCCGACGGTAGTTCTTCACGTCTTCCGGATACAGTTCGATATCACGGAGGAACGCGGGGCGGTACAGGGATTTCAGCCGTCGGAAGGTTTCGATATGCGGCTCCTGTGCGGATGTCTCTGCCGTGAAAACATCGGAAAAAACCTTCTCGAACTGCTCGCGGCTTTCGAATGCCTCATCGAAGTCGGGGCGGTCGCGGAACACCGTCGAGAAGTTCTCGTAATCGGATTTGACGAGGTGAAACGGCAGGGAACGGATTTCCTCGATCTTTTCCCGGGCGAGATTATAGGCAATGATATGTTCCACGTTTTCGGTGCTGCCCTGCATGCCGAACACGAACATCCGGGTGAACGGCAGGGCGACCAGCCCGACCAGCATCATCACCATCAGGATCTCGACCAGCGTGAACGCGCGACGGAACAGGTTCATGACGCGCCTCCGGCCAACTCGATCTCGGCAAGGACGACACGGTTGCGCCCCTCGGCCTTGGCTTTGTACAGAGCCTTGTCGCACTCGGAGATCAGGGCTTCCATCGTCATGCGGCGCTCGCGCACCGATGTGACGCCGATCGATACGGTCACGTTCAGCTCGTTCCCTTCGGCTGAGCAGGTTGCATCGGCAATCGCCTTCCGGATACGCTCGGCGACGATGACGGCATCTTGCAACGAGGTCTGGGGGAGGATCACCGCGAGCTCCTCGCCTCCATACCGACCGGGGGTGTCGATGGCCCGGATGTTCTCGAGGATGCGCTGGGAGGTTTCGCGCAGAACGAGATCCCCGACCTGGTGGCCCCACGAGTCATTGAACCGTTTGAAATGGTCGATGTCGAGCATGAGCAGGGCGACGTCGGTACGGTAGCGGCGCGCCCGGGCAATCTCCTTCTCGAGGCTGGCCAGGAAGAACCTGCGGACATACAGATGCGTGAGACCGTCCGTGATGGCCTGCTCGAACAGCCTCTGTTTCTCGATGATCAGACTCAGGTGGTGACGGAGGGTCTCGATGAAGCTTCGCTCGTCCCCGGTGAAGGCCTCGATCGCCGCCGGCTGAGGCCCGGGCGGGGCGAAGATCAGATACAGTCCGCCGAAATCCTGTTCCTCGAAGAACAACGGGATGCCCAGAACCGTTCCGGCCTCGCCGGGCAGCTTCATGAGCGTGTTCACCCGGGTTTGCAGCGCCAAGGAAACGGCTTTCCGGATGACCTCGCCGGCCGCCTGGCCGCGGGCTTCGGCGAGATTCGGCTTGCCGTCGCTTCCGTCGATCCAGGCGGTGCCGCAGTCGGCCGCTGCGAGGTGATCCCGGAGGTGCCGGGCGGCGAGCGCGAAGACTTCACGCTGGTTCGTGACGGTCGATGCCTTCTGGGTGAGGGTGTACAACACCGTGAGCTCGGTGAGGCGGCTGCGGAGCCGTTTGGTCATCTCGTTGAAGGCCCGTGAGAGGTCTCCCAGTTCGTCGCGTTCGAGCACCGGCAATGTTCTTGTCAAATCCCCGGCCGCGATCGCACGGGTGCCGAGGGAAAGGCTGCTGATGGGATCGACCACGCCCCGGATCAGGAGCGTCACCAGCAGGAGAGAGCCGCAGATACTCACCAGCAGGGCCGCGAGAAGGCTTCCATAGGCGCGTTCCAGGGGGGCCGTGACAGTTTGCCAGCCGATGCCCGCTCCAAGGTAATACCCGTCGAGATTTTTTCCGGATGTCAGGGCGGCAAGGAGGGGCCGCTTCTCGTCAGAAATGCGCTCGGCCACGGGATTCTCCCGCAACTGGGCAATTGAGACGAGCGGCAGCAGGTTTGCCCGCAGGATTGGGTTCAGCGTGGGGATCGTGACCGAGATGTCCTCCTTGGTCAGGGCGAACAGCCGCAGGTCGTCGGAACGGCCGCTCTGCTCGCGAATCGCGGCGGTGAGATACTCGGCATCCGTCGTTTCGAGATCGAGGGTGACGATGAGAGCCCTCGGATGCAGGGAAGAGCCGGCGGCCGGAGCGGCGACGGGGGGGACGAGATCGATGAAGGCGGCCGTCCTGCGCGACGTGCCCGGCCAGTTCACGGGCTGAAGAATCCCGCGGTGGGCGGCGAGCCGGGCGAGGAAATTCCGGGCCAGCGCATCGTGGCCGATCAGCTCCGTTGGTTCCCGGCCGAGCCCGCTGCCGGCTTCGATCGCCCGGCGGCCGAGTTCGCCGACGAACGCCTTCCGGCCATACTCGTCGAACAGGTGGTCCTGGTCGAACAACACGGTGCCGGACGCATCGACGAGATAAGCGCGGTGAAGTTTCCTTTCTTTATATAAAGTCAAAAATAGTTCTGTGATCGCCTTCTGATCAGAGCTGGCGAGGATCGGGTGCGTGCGCAGGCTTCTCAGCCAGGCGGCGCGTTCCCGATAAAACTCTCCGGCTCCGTCGTCGAGCCTTTTCATCTCGTTCTGCAGAAGCTGATTCGATTCGCTTTGGAGCACCTTGCCGTGGTCGAGCGAGTAGTGAAGGGCCAGAAGCGAAAGGATGGACAACGGCAGGAGCATCGAGAGACCGAACAAACCGGCGATCTTGGTCCGGAGGGAGAGGCCGGCGGTGGATGCTGCGCGGTAGACGAGGAAGAAAAGGGCGATCCCGGCGAGGAGGGACAGGGCTGCGAACGCGAGGCCGAGGCTTTCGCCGTTCTCGAGCTCGGTTCTGAAGCGCGCAGTGGAGAACAGCGTGAACAGGCTGATGGAGGAGGTGGGGGAGAACGGGAGAACGACGAGGTTCCATTCCTCGTTGATGACCGGGGATTTGGCCGTTGAACGGTACTGCTCGAACAGGGCGCTCGCCATGGAGGCGAGAGGCTTGTAGGAAATGAAGCGCTGGCCGGCATTTTCGGGATCGATGAAGCCGCTCGTCTGTTCGGGATTCGCGGTAGGATCGGCAGCGAGGATCTGGGCCAGACCCCAGGATTCGGCGAGGTTGTTCCCGGGAACGAGAATGGAGAACCCGCCGTTTTTCAGCGAACCCGAAACGAACGTGTCCCAGAAGCAGATCAGATGGCGATCTGTGCCCGTGTGCTGGTGAATCGAGCCGGGAGCGGCGGCCAGGGTGAGGTAGGGAAACGAAAGGCCGGCGAGGGGCGCTGCCGTGCGGATCGCACCCTCATTGGCGGCATTGAAGCGGGTGAACGGGGCTTCCCCGGTGACGAGAGCTTCCTGGGAAACCTCGGCATAGGCTTTGGAAAGAGCCTTGACGAACGCCTGAGCCGGGGCGGCGGCGGCGGGAAAGATCACCTGGCCTTTGCCGTCCCAGGTCAGGAATGTGCTGCCTGGGGGGAGCGAGGAGGCGAGATCGGTCGACAGAGCCGTCGTGCGGGAGAAGTCCGGCAGCTTTCTGCGGACGGCGTCGCGGTAATTCCGGGCAAGCTGCTGGATCACTTTCTCGTTGGCGGCGTTGTTCCGGAATGAGGTGAGCTCGCGGGTCAGATACTCGGTGAAGGCAGCCCGTTCGTCGCGGGAAATACTGCGCAGATACACCCGGTAGCCTTCGAACAGGATGCCGAGGGGGAGGGCGAAAAAGAGCAGGAAGGCGATGAGCCACCCGAGAAGCAGATGAAAACCGCCGGATTCCTGGGTGGACTCCGGGGGCTGCTGCTTTGACGCGGGATATATTGGCATGGAGGTGTGTTCCGTGGTATCTCAACAGATATCGTGATCCTGGAAATCTTGTTATACCATCGGGAGGATCGACATGTCCATGCGTTGCAAGGTGCTCGGAATACTTGTTTGTGGATTGATCGCCGCGACCGGCCAGCCGGCTGATGCGGTTTCCATCAGGGTCATGCAAGGTATTCCGGTCGGGGATCCCCAGCAACTCGTCGAGGAAGGGCTGCGCCTGAGCAGCGAGCAGATGCTTCGCCAGGCCTGGGAGGCCTATGAAAAGGCCGTCCGGCTCGATCCGGAAACCGTCGAAGGCTACCGCCAGCTCGGCCGGGTGTATTTCAATCTGTCCCTGATCGGTGCGGCGAACGACGATGATTATATGCGGGCGAGCGAATATGCGCGGCTGATCGGGGCGAAAGCCCCCGAGTCGGCGGATGCCCACCACATCATGGGCATGGTTCTGTCGGGGAAGGGCGCATATCTGGATGCGCTCGACGAGCTCAGGCTTGCCCTGCACCTCAACCCGGCGAACGAGTTGATCCTGTGCGACATCGCCTCCATTCATCTGGCGCTTCATCAGCCGGATGAGACGGTCCGGCTGCTCGAAGGCAAGACTCTGCGTCGCGGCTGGTCCTACTACATCCTCGCGATGGCCTGGCTCCAGAAGGGCGAACGCGGCCGCGCCTGGATGAATCTGCTCAAGGCTCGCCGCCAGGGCTTCTCCGGCTACTGGGTCGATACCACCCTCGACATGCTGCGCCGGGATCTCGGTTTCCAGGAGTGATGTTCCCGCGTCTGCGGAAACAAGCGCTGCGCCTCATGGAAGCGCAGGGGGGATGATGCCGTCGAAGTGACGGAACGGAGCGTTCCGGGGGGCGGTGCGGCCCCGCATGTCCGTATCCGTGCCCCGCTCAGGTGAAGATGTTGCGCCAGATGAACAGCACGAACAGCAGGGCGCCGACAGCCATCAGCAGGGTCGTCATCGGATTGCGGGCATAGTGGTATTTGAAGCTCTCGATCAGCGTCGGCTCGTAGGCAACCCACCGCAACAGGTTGTCGGCGTGTGTTTTATATTTTGGTATATTCATGAACTTGCTGTTCGTATACGCCGTGAACTGGAACTCGTGGTACCGGAAGGTGACCGAGCTGTCGCCACCGATCAAGCCGTGGAGATTGCAGTACCAGTCAAAGTTCGACGGATCCTTGAACACCAGGTAGTATTCACAGTCGGCCGTCGGCGGCTTGGGCTGCTCGGGAAGATACTTGTTGGTGAGGATCATCGTATAGACATCCTGCATTTTGCCCCACGTCGGGAACTGGGTGGTGCCTGCCTTGATCGCGTTATCCACGGCTTCGCGAAGCTTGCCCAGATTGGCGCGGCAGGTTTTCGCAAGTTCGAATCCCGGTTCGGCCGCATCCAGGGACGGGTGCGGAAACAGGAAAAAGACCAGGCTGAGAGCAAGGGCAAAGGCCAGACGACGGTTCATTCCCATAGCAGCAATCACCTCAACGACAGGGGATGGATCTTCTTTTGCCCATTCTACATCACTGATTTCCCGAGCGCACCTCTCTTGCACCGTTCCGCTTGATTTCCCGCCTCCGCGTGAGGTAGACTTTGCCACGGCAATCGTTGCCTTCGCGCCTATAGCTCAGGTGGATAGAGCACAGGATTCCTAATCCTGGTGCCCCTGGTTCGAGTCCAGGTAGGCGCAGCCTGTAGAGCCGCTGCGGATCAACATCCCGGCGGCTTGTTTTTTGAGCGTCTCACGCGGGATCGAACGGAATTGCGAGACGCGCATCGAACCGTTCCCGTCGACACGCAGGGCATTCCCGGACTCCAGGATGAATATCCGTTCCGGTGACGCGAGCAATCGGCGGGGTACCGGTGGGGTTGACGGAGTCGGGGATCGTGCGTAGAATGGAAGGTGATTTTCTGCCGCATGTTGCGGCCGTTTCATCACTTCGGAGGTGATTCCATGATCCGATCCGTCGGCAAGATGCTCGTGGCCGGACTGTTCGTGACGATTCCGGCGCTCTGCTCCGCCCAGGAAGCGAATCCGGGACAGACCGGGCAGGCTGCGATTCCGCCCGCACCTCCCGCCATCGAGGATCCCGCGGAGAATCCCGCGAGGGAAGGCTTCGTTCCGCAGTGGAAGATCGGCGACCAGTGGATTCTCGAGGCGACCTACCGCGACCAGCGCGCCCCGGGCGAGGTCTGGATGACCCCGATCCGCTGGACGTTCCATGTGAAGGCGAAGAAAAACATCCATCGCACGGATTGTTACGTGCTGCATATCTATCCCAAAAAGAGCCGTCTCAAGATGCAGGCGATCCTGTATCTCTCGGTCCGGGATCTCCGCCCCATGCGTGTCATCGAGATTTTCCCGACGGCGTTCGGGGTGAAAAGCCGCGAAAAACCCGTCGACCCTTTCCATGCCGAGCCCCTGATCGGCGACGATACGCTCGTTCCGTATGATCTGCCGGTCTTCCCCCTGATGCGAACCGTTCTTCAGCGGGCGGATGGCTTCGGAGCCTATGCGGCCCCCGAGCCCAAGGTATACGAGAAGATCCGCAAGGTTGCCGGCTTCAGCTTCAAACGGGAAATGCGCCAGACCGACGCGAAGCCCGACCGTCAGCATGCCGACGCGTTCGCGGCCTACCGGCTGGGCGGGGAAACCTTCCAGGTCGAGCTTGCCGATTCCCGCCTCGGAACGGCGCAGACCCAGCTCTGGCAGGAAGGATCGCCCTGGGCAATCTCGACCGAGAGCCGGAACCGGCGCGTTCGCCTGGTCCCGCCCGCGGCTCCCGAGACCCTGCCGGTTCTCCCCAGCGTCACCGACGACTCGAAGGAGGGTGAAGAATGATGAATCTCCGAACGCTGCTCGCCGCCGCTCTCTTCGCGCTTCCGCTGCTCTCCACGGTTCCCGCCGTCGCCGAAGACGGTTCGGCCCGCGGAGAGATCAAACCCGCTCCCTGGTCCGGAGACTGGTGGTCCCGCAAGCGCGGGCTTCTGGTCATGGGGTGGAACGGTCACCAGCCGTCCCCCTTCGGCCGATATGATGCCTACGTGCAGAGCCGGACCGGGCGGAATCCCGGAGCGCACGCCTGGGAATCGAATGTCAATAACACCCACTATAATCCCCGCGCCGAGGACTGGGAAGGCCACTGCAACGGCTGGGCCGCCGCGGCCATGCTGACGCCCGAGCCCCGCGAACGCAAGATCCGGAACGGGATCGCGTTCGAAACCTCGGACCAGAAGGGCCTGCTCAGCGAGCAGTACATGAATACCTACTGCATGTTTTACGGCAACCGGAACTGGGGCAACCCCGGTGACGACCCGCAGGACATCTACCCCGACGAGTTCCACCGCCTGCTGCTCGAATACATCCAGAGCGGCAAGAGCGCCATGATCTGCGACACCACTCCCGACCGCCAGGTCTGGAACTACCCCCTCTACAAGTTCGAATCCAGCTGGAGTTCCGGCTGGCTCGATCAGAGCAAGCTGAAAGTAAAGACTACCGTATATTATGTCGACGACGGGGTCTCGGTCGACTACCTCGGAACGAAATGGTTTTCCACGACCTATACCTACAACCTCTTCGTCGACGGCAACGGGAACATCACCGGCGGGGAATGGACGGGTCAGAGCCGTGACACCCACCCGGACTTCGTCTGGGTGCCCACGGGCGATGCTCCGAATCCTCCCAACACGGTCCAGGAAAATCCCAACCTCGATCCCAAATTCATCCGTGAGATCATCCAGGGCCCCGCGAACGTCACAGCCCGGGCCGGGGATGCGATTCCCGAGCCCGAGACGGTGATGATGGAGGCCGGGCTCGATCCCACCGAACTCTTCTGAAACGGAGCTCCGACGACCATTGCGGGGAACGGCGACCGGCCGTTTCCCGCTTGTCATTCCAAGACAGCATGATGA
>JAKQOH010000192.1 GCA_029565415.1 Candidatus Rifleibacteriota bacterium
TGGGGGTTCAGGAGAGGGCCGGGGATTTGTTGCTCGAGGGTGGTGCTCCCTTGCAAGGTTGATTATCTCTCTGCCGTGATGCAGTCCTAAGATTCGATGTGTTCCTGATTTCCTTCCGTCATTGACTCTTGTAAGGCTGAGGGGAATAGGGTAGGATTTACCCGTTCCGATTTCCTCTCGTTTCAGGAGCAGTCATGGAAGAACGCCAATTTTCCGGCAGAGGTCATGCTCAGGTGATCTTCGTGGGTGTCGGGGAAGCGAATGATCCCCTCCCTCATGTTGAGAAAAAGACAAAATACTGGGCGTATGCAGCCCCCTGTGAGAGGTGCTCGTCTCCAGCCCGTTGGATCGAGCAAGGACCTTTCGAGCTTCGGTTGAAATGTTGTAAATGCGGATCGGAGTATGGGATCGGCCTTTCGCTTGCTGCCTGGCAGAATCTGACCTATGTCTTCTGGTGCAAAAGTCCGGTGTTCCGTTCAGACCTCGTACAGTTACCAAAAGAAACGGTTGCGGAAATCGAACATTTCATCAAACGCCAGGAACGGGAGCATCCGATCGAGCAGCCGTATCTTGCCGTAACGGTTGTCGCGGGCGTGTGCGAAAAAACCCTCGTCTGTGTTTCAAGGGATTGCCCATACCGTGTAGGTCCCCGGCTTGCAAAAAAATCTAAAACAAATGTTATTTCGATAACATCACTAAAAAAACGATAATAGTAAAAGGGTTGCCAGTATGAAGGATATCATTCTGAACAAAGAGGTAGCTTCCGCCGTTTCGCGAAGTCTTCCTGTTGTCGCTCTCGAATCGACGATCATAACGCATGGAATGCCGTATCCTGAAAATGTGAAGACGGCTCGCGAGGTGGAGGAGGTTGTGCGCGCTGGAGGGTGTGTTCCGGCGACGATCGCTCTCCTCGATGGAACGATCCGCGTGGGGCTGTCGGATGAAGAGCTCGAGATGCTTGGCCAGGCGAAAGGCGCCGTGAAGATCGGCCGCCGGGACCTCGCAGCGGCAATCGTTCAGAAGAAAAACGGTGGGACGACGGTTTCAGGGACCATGATCTGCGCGGCGAAAGCCGGCATCAGGTTCTTCGCGACCGGCGGGATCGGCGGGGTACATCGTGGGGGCGAGGCGACTTTCGATGTTTCGGCAGACCTCGAAGAGCTTGCCCGTACACCTGTTGCGGTGGTTTCGGCTGGTGCGAAGGCCATACTCGATCTCCCAAAAACCCTCGAGTATCTCGAAACGGCCGGGGTTCCGGTGATCGGGTTCGGAACCGATGAATTCCCGGCGTTCTACTCGAGGCGTTCAGGACTGCATGTACCGATTCGCTTCGATGAGCCTCGGCCCCTTGCAGCGATGATACGGAAACACTGGGATCTCGGACTTGGCTCGGGGGTGCTCGTTGCGAATCCGATTCCTGGAGACAGCGAGTATGCCGGAGATGAGATCAACCAGGCGATCGAGGCGGCATTGAAGGAGGCCGATGCAAAAGGCGTGCAGGGGGCGGCCACCACCCCCTTCCTTCTCGAACGTGTCTATCAACTGACACAGGGAAAGAGCCTGACGGCCAATATCGCCCTTGTGAAAAACAATGCACTGCTTGCATCACAGCTTGCATCCGCTTTTGCTGCCATTGAGAGAGGCAGCGCAACCATCGGGTTCACGAGATCGGCCTGAGAGGGGCTTGTTTCGCAAATTCCACGACAGCATTGGCAAGGAACGTCTGGCCTTCCCCTGTTTTTTCATATCTCCTGGTTTGGAATATCGGGGAGATGCCTGCTTTGTGTACCCTTGCCGGGGCCTCGTGGCTGCTGCGCTGTGGCTCTGGACAAGGATATTCTTGAAAAAACATTCCTTGGATTCTTGCGGATTTTCGAATCCTTCTTATAATTTAAGACAATATTCACTCTCTTCGTCCTGATAACGCAACTGAAACAGGAAATCACCTTGGGTAAAGGAGTTGGCATATGAAGAACAAGACGCTCCGGTTCATGTGCAAGGTTCTGTGTCTTGTGCTCGTGGCGAGCTTCGTCCTCGAAGCTCCTCTGATGGCTGCCATGGAAACCATTCCGGTTTCCGTCGGAGGCCAGCAGTTCCAGGTTAGCCCCGGACAGTGGGTATCGGTTCGGCAGGGCACCCAGATCGTTCACTATAATGTTCGATATGTGAATGGGCGCCCGG
The DNA here is from genome assembly GCA_029565415.1 of Candidatus Rifleibacteriota bacterium. The sequence goes on from JAKQOH010000192.1 coordinate 2,182, forward strand.
TTGCCCTGGAAATGAGCCAGTATGTCAAGCTCATTTTCGGTGACGCCTCCACCGCAGCCGCCACGGCCGGTTCGACGGGGACCGCTGCCCAGTCCGGCAGCAGTTCCGCGACCTCCGGTTCGACCGGCAAGACGAGCGTTTCCAACACCGGTACAACGGGCCAGACGTCAACGTCGAACACGACGAGCGGCCAGACGAACCGTCAGCTTCCGGCACGTGATCCGGCCACGGGGCGGTTCGTGAAGAGCACTGATGCGACCACCGGCACCACGGCTCCGGCGACGACCGATACGAGCGCTGTGACGGGCCAGACGGCGACGTCGAACACGACG
>JAKQOH010000201.1 GCA_029565415.1 Candidatus Rifleibacteriota bacterium
GTGGCGGTCGTATCGACGTTTTGCTGACGGCCTGCCTTGAGCTGTGAAAGTTCCGCGAGCAGAGAATAGCGCCACGGCAGGAACAAAAGCCCGATGATGACCAGATACCGCAATATTCGCTCAAACATTGAAATGTCATCCCTTCTTGGTGAGCAGACCGGTGATGGAGAAGGAAACGGTCGTTCCGCCCGGCGAGTCGAAGGAGATTTCCACCTTTTCGAGGAACGGTGACGCTTTCACGGCATCGAGATACCGAAGAGAGGATTCCGTGTCCACGGATTTCCCGGAAATGGTCACTTTGCCTTCTTTGTTCAATATTTCCAGCTTTTCGAGCCGTGTTAAGGCGGGCAGGCTTTCGGAAAGATATCGAATGAGCGTGGTTGTCTGGCCGCGCCGGGAAATGTCGGCGGTTACTCCGCTGGCTATCGTCTCGACACCGGCATACAACTCCTGGTTGGACCGATTGAGTTCGACGATCTGGTTGAAAGCCTGATTCTGTTCGATGAGCAGAGCGTTTTCCAGGGCGATATTTGATTTCAACGATCTCATGAGAATGAACGGGGCGATGCACATCACGATCATGGCGAAAAAGGCGAGCCGGGGAGATGCCGCCAGAAGACGTTCCCTCCGGGTGCGCGGGGGAAGCACGTTGATGGCCGCCGGCATGACGCCGCCCAAGAGCCAGCTCCACCTGGGAAAATCCTCGCCGACGGCCGTTTCATCTTGCATGATGCCGTTCAGCTCGATGACTCGTGCCGAGAATCTTTCGGACAACATGGACGCAAGTTGAGGCTCCGCGACGACCGGCTGGCAAAGGAACAGGGTCGGGTTCTCGGAGAGGAGCTTTCGGCCTCGAAGTTCGGCGAAAAGCGTTCCGATGTGCGTCATGATCTCCTGTCGGTTATCGGCGATCGAATTCTTGACGGCCGGGGGGACTTCCAGCGATTCCGACAGGATTCTCATGAGATCGGGCGGGGTGATCGAAAATGCGGAGAACACGGCGTTTTCGAGTTCTTTGATGGAACCGGTAAGGAGCGACCGGACCATGATGAGTTCTCCGCCGCGCCATGCAGCCAGATTCACCTGCGAATATCCGAGACTCGCGATGACGACGGTTTCGGGGTTGTTGCGGCCGAGCTGGCGGGCCGTGGCTCCGAGCAGCGCATCGAAGCCGGTTACGATGCGTTGGAGGGAATAGCCCAGGCTGGCGCAGAGTTCCTGGGCTGAGTCACTCAGGGATCGGGGAACGAACGTGACATAGACTTCCCGATTCTTGCCGTCGACCGGATTGCCCATCCGAAGGGAAAGCAGATACTCTTCTCGAGAACCGAAGTATTCATCTCGCCGAAGGCGGAGATTTCCAAGAATTTCGGTTGGTGACAAGGTCGATGGGAAATGAAACATCCGTATTCCGCATCGCTCCTGAAAAACGAACACCAGCTGCGATCCGCCGGGAAAAAACGATTGCATCTCGGTTTTGAGGAGCGGCCAGGGGGAATCGCCTACCAGCGGGATGGTCTTGCATGCCCATCCCTGGGTTTCGTGACGGACAAGCCGGGCATAGGATGATTCGATTTCGACAAAGCCCGGTTTCTGATACGTGCGAGCGGTCATCATATACCTCCGGCTTCAGGATGTGACATCAGCGGCACAATGGAGAAATATCGATTATTATACGAACTGCCTGAGAATGGCAAGAAGAACTGTTCGCCTATCGGCAGGTTACGGAAAACCCGTAACGATCGCCGGTGAAGTTTGATTGCCGCTGACGGCGCCGGTTCCGAGTCTGCCGTTGTCGCCGCGGCCCCATGAATACACGGTTCCATTCGCGGAAATCGCGAGGGAATGATACGAGCCGGCCGCGATTCCGACGATGTCGGTGAGAGACGTAATTCGCGTCGGGACGGATTTGGACACCGTCGAGCCGATCCCGAGCTGTCCGTACGAATTGTCTCCCCATGCCCAGACCGTTCCGTCATTCTTCAACGCGAGGGTATGGTAGGCACCGCAAACGACCCGTCGGACGTTCGAACAGTTTGGAACGGGAACCGGGCGATCGCGAGAAACGGTATCGCCGAGTCCGAGTTGCCCGCTCGAATTCAGCCCCCATGCCAGAAGCGACGTCGTGTTCGATTCGCTTGCGACGGCGATCGAGTGATAATCTCCGGCAGCAACGCCGATGTAAGCCGTCGGAAGTTTGGGATAGCCGCGCAGCGTATGAACGCCGATCTTGGCGGGGGAAGAGGTGTAGAACCATTTTCCATTCGCGTTCGATGCCGAGGTGCTGAACCAGGAACTCGGCGCTTGAACCGTCAGGGTGTATGTTCCCGGATATTGAAATTCGTATGTCGTCTCCGACTCGATCTGATCGAATTTCCAAATATACCGGTTTGACGATGGATTCGTGTATGAACTGAAGATGACGTTGACGGAGTAGGTGGAAATGCTCAGATGCTGAAATTTCGCATACGAAGAAACGCCCCACAAATTCCACGGTATCGCGACGTTCAGTTCCACCGTTATGCTGGATATGCCGAATCTCGACGGGATATAGACCTGCGTCGTTCCGGGATTCGTCCTTGCGGTGGTCGTGAAAGGAGAAGAAGCGATCTCGGATATTTCGCCGCTATTGACCGTAACGGCAAAAGGCGAGTAGTTACCCGCGTCAAATCCGATCTGACCGTTGGCGTTGTTCCCCCAAGCGTAAATATGGCCTGTTTTATCGATCGCCAGAGCGTGTTCACGACCCGCGGCAATGCCGACGATCCCGATGATGCTGCTTTGCGAGGTTCGAACGGTCACCGGAACGGAGGAATTCGAGGGGGTTCCTAGCCAGGGTTTCGGATATGTGTTGCCCAGTTGTCCATTCGAATTCAGTCCCCAGGCTAGAACATTACCGTTCGGACGGATGATCGCGAGACTGAACGAGGTGCCGGCGGCGATGTCGCTCACGTTTGAAAGGTGGTCGGACCCGTTCGTGACGGCATGCGGAGCATAATACGCCGTGGTGTTCCCGGAGCCAAGCTGCCCGTAGGCGTTGTTTCCGAACGCCCACGCATTTCCGTGCATGTCGAGCACGAGGCTGTGGTCTCCACCCGCCGCGACGTTCCACCCCTGGCTGAAATCGGTTCCGACGTCCAAACAATCGCCCTTGTTCACAGGAGTCGGGGTCGCGCGCTGGGCGGTGTCGTTCGTGCCAAGCCGGCCATTCGTATTCAGTCCCCAGGCAAGGAGAGAGCCGTTCGCTTTCCAGCCGAAACTGTGAGCACCCCCTGCGGTCACGCCGGGAATGGCCGCAGGCGCGGATGACAACCGGCTGAAATCATAATCGGCGGCGACATTCCCGTGATATGCCTTGGCAGAAGCCTTGAGAAATCTGTTTCTGGCAAGCATCGTTCGACCTTCGAGAAGATCGACGCGAACCTTGAAACCATCAGGATAGGAAAATGTCGCAACGGAGTTCACGAAGCCGCAGAAGGGTTCGACGACGTTCATACTTGCTTCATGCAACTGCCACTGATTTGCCCCTTCGAGCGCCCAATGAATGCGAAACATCTCTTCGAATGTCTGGGGGCGCTCGTGAATGGTTTGAGCGTCATGCAGCAGGAGTGGCGCAATTGCCGCCGAACACAGGATGAGAAACAGGATTGCCGCGAGGACATATCCTCGGCTGCATGACATCGATTGAACTCGTTCTCTCATATTTTCTCCGGTTTCTCGGGGGCCGCTCATCTCAAAGGACATGCAAGCATGCGAACGGTTGCTCCGCCGGGAATTCCCTTCCCTTCGAGGCGTATGACGACGGTTTGGTCATTCGATGCATCGGTCGTTATCGAGCCCGTCACCTGTTCGAGGATGGTATGGACCTGGCCCGTCTCATCGGTCCAGGTGAGATTCTCGTCTCCGGTGAAGGCGAAACTCGATGCAAAGGCACGACTCTGGGTGATTGTGCGCGAAACGAGAAGAGCCGCTTCCATCAGACGATTGACTTCGGCGACGCGTGCGTTGCTTTCGAAAACGAGCGAAAACTGCATCATGAGGGGGCCGAGAGATATCCCGGCAAAAATGGTGGAAAGGGCGATGACGGAAAGGAGCTCCATCAACGTGAATCCTATGCGTGCATATCGTTTGTTCATGACATCAGTGGGTTGTGACATAGGTGATGATTTCAGAGCGCGCTCCGGTTGTCTCATCGGTTACGGCGACATGAAGCGGGATGGCGGGAGATCCGCCGAACATCGTTTCATACCCGGCTACGGCGGAAATGTTCGAAGAGACCGTGAGCGCCGAGGAGCCGTCAGGATGGGCGGGTGATGAGGTCAGAAGCGGGCCTGCGGTGCCGCCCCCCTGAATATGGCGGCTCACGACG
>JAKQOH010000209.1 GCA_029565415.1 Candidatus Rifleibacteriota bacterium
GGAACCCGGAGGCAGACCATATCTGGAACGCCTGTCCGACAAGACACCCCCGGCCTTCAGTCTGTCACACAGCCACGATTGTATCGTGATAGCCATATCTGATTCGGGGCCCATCGGGGTCGACGTCGAAAAACAACGCGCAGGAATCTCGATGGATGCAATCATCCGACGGTTCTTCAAGCCCGTCGAACACGAAGCGTGGGAGGCCCTCCCCCCCGCCGAACGGCATTCAGCGTTTCTGCGCCTCTGGACACGGAAAGAAGCCATTCTGAAAGCCCTCGGACTCGGGCTCTCCGGCCTCGACAAGCACACCATCGGTATCGATGACGGTATCTCCCACCCCGTTCTCGCTCTCGAAGGCGACCCACAGGCCCCCTCCCGCTGGTGGTGCACCTCCTGGGCCGCGGCCCCGGGCTACCTCGCCACCCTGGCCGCGACCGGCGAACCCGCGCCTTTCCATCCACACCCATGGCCCGATCTTGATGCCACATCGAACCACGCAGGATAAATCTCATCCGTAGGGTCGGACTTGCCCCCTACAGTCGCAACAGCCACGTTCGGAAGAGAATGATTCACCGCGGAGATACTCCGTTGTAAAGCAGCAGGTATTTCAGGCACGAAAACGAGGAAAATGCTCATAACTGAGATACCTAGACCGTTTTACCGCTGAGAGGCAGAGGCGCAGAGATCGGTCGCAACGAAGTCACCCGGGCGCAAAAAACATTCTTTCGTTATATATCGTTATGAATACCAGACGGTCACGATCCGCCCCTACGACATGGTTTTGTTCTTCGACGCGTAGGGACGCATCATGGAATATCAGGATCCGGCTTTGCCACGGGGATATCGGGACACAGGATCGAACGATTCAACCCTCTGGGACTCCATGTCCCTCCGCTCTCACATCAGAACGGCGAGCGCAAGCCAGAGTGCGAGGCCGGCAACCAGGCCCAACGTCAGGATTTCCCGCGATGACTGGGCGGTCTTCGTTTTCACGGGCGAAGCCTCCCCACCATTCGACGGTACTGACTGGCTCGTGGCCTCTGCCTTGATGAAGCTTTTGCAGTTCGCGCACACCGTAACCCTATGCCCGTCGATTTTCACATCATATTTCGATGTTTTCAGTGGAAGGCCGCAGAGTTCGCATGATACGGCATCGGATATGAACTTTAGTAGGCTCATGAAACATTCCCTTTCGACGCACATAGTATATCACGGCAACTGCATCATCACGGCGAAATATCATTCCGGTTCTGCAAAACCGACAAGGGGGGAGTGCAGAACAATGAGCTGGTATTCGACGAAACACGACAGAACGGTGGCCAAGCATGGTCTCGTGAATCGCACACCCGTAGTTCTGAATCTTGATTTCGGCGAAGCACTCCCCGTATTTCCGGGCGTTCATCGCGCAGAATGAAAGCGCTCCGTTCGCCCTGAGCTTGTCGAAGCCTGTCATGAACCTGCCGAAGGGGGTGAGAACTTCTCCAGCTTCGACAAGCTTTGCAGAAGGGGAACGCAAAATGGCGTTTCCGAGGGAAGAATGTTTTTCGATTTCACCTGGGAATGTCTGGTATCCTAGTGTTCATGTTGAAACGAAGTATATTGGCTCTTGGACTGAAGTGGGCCCGGTTTGGTGGACACTTTTTCGCTTATGATTGAGAAGGAGGTGTCCCCCATGCCCAAGACTCGTCCCCCATATCCACCGGAATTTCGCCAGCAGCTCGTAGACCTTGTTCTGGCCGGTCGGAGCCCAGAAGACCTTGCCAAGGAGTTCGAGCCGTCGGCGGTGACGATTCGTAACTGGGTCGTCCAGGCCAAACGCGACGGA
>JAKQOH010000025.1 GCA_029565415.1 Candidatus Rifleibacteriota bacterium
CTGGCAGGAGCTGCGCCATGCCCGACAGGCCGGCAGGGAACTGCCCTTCCATGGCACGAGCCACCTCTTCGATCAGCACCTCCGGTCGATGCGCGACGCGGCTTCGTCCCTCGACCAGCTCACGATCGATCAGCCCCGTCGTTTCCGCTGGGTCCAGATCGGCGGCATCCTGGCCGCCTACCAGAATGCCATGAATACGGGCTCCAGAATTCACCAGCAGCTCGAAGAGCTTCGTTGGAACAGGGATGCGGCGCCTTCTCGGCCGCGCCAGATTCCAGCCCCGCTGATCCGGAATCTGCTGGGCGACGTGGAACAGGCATTTCTGAGCGTCTACCCCCTTCGTGCCGAGAGCCGGCGCGAACTCCTGACGACGCTGTCAGCCATTGCCATTCGCTTTCAGGGCCTGCTCGAGACCAGCTACTTCACCAGCCTCGACGAAGACGCGCTCATCCGTTCGCTGCGCCTGATCGACCAGGAGCTGTCGGGCTACGAAGTCAACGTTCTTCCCTCGATCCGCCAGGAGGTCACTCTCCTCTGGAGAGACCTCGACACCGACGCGGAACTGTTCCTGACCGACTCCGAGTCGTATCTCACGAGCCGCTTCTCGATCTGGGCTCTTGCCCTGCTCGTCTGCCTTGCCGCCCTCATCCTCCTCCACCACCGGATCACCCGGCAACTCCGGGACCTCTGCCACCGGATGTCCGAATGCACCCCCGGCCGCCGCCTGGTGTCCCGACCGCCCACGGGCGTGCGCGAGATAGACGACCTCGAACGGGGAGTCTGCCGGATCGTCGAACGATTCCACCGGGAGCTCCAGTTGAACTCGCGTCACATCAAGGCCACAACCCGCATCTGGAGCGTCTTCAACGATCTCAGCCGGGAATCGGCGACCCAGGGTTCGCCATCATCCGAAGTGCTCGTGCGCTGCCTCGACACCCTGCTGAATCTTCTCGGAGAACAGATTCCCGCCTTGTCCCTCGCAAAACTCCTTCGGGCAACGGAGTCGGGACTGATCCCCATCACCCCCGACTATCTTTCCCCGGCATTCAGACATAGTGATAGATATACCACTTACACGGCCTCGAGCAGCCCCTACAAGCGTCTCGGCTGGGATGACAGCCTGAGCGGCTGGATCGCCCGCCACGCGGCCGCAGACCCCTGGACGACCGAGGAGGGCGAAGAGTCGTATCGGCATCATGTACCGCTTCGGCGCGTCAGCGAGCTCGGCCTCGTCCTGAAACACGAACAGGGCCTTGCCGGGCCGGTATTCGGCATCCGTCTCCAGTCCCAGAAAAACGACAGGGCAAACGGCAGGGACTTCTGTCTGCTCGTTCTGTATTTCGACGACGAGGAAGCGATCCCGGGAGAGGCCGACTGGATGTTCATCTCGATCATGGCCCACCAGATGGTCTCGGTCATCGACACCGCCGAACTCCTCGATATCTCGAACCGCCAGCGCCAGATCACGAGCCAGCTTGCCATCGCCCGCGAAATCCAGGCCAGCACCATCCCCCCCAGGCCCCCGATCATTCCCGGCTTCGAAATCGACGCCGTCATCCGTATGGCCTCGCTGGTCGGCGGCGACTATTACGATTTCATCCCCTTCCGCGACGGCCGGCTGGGAATCGTCAGCGCCGACGTCAGCGGCAAGGACATCCCGGCCGCCCTCCTGACGATGGTGCTGAAAACCACCTTCAAAGCCCTCATGGTGGATCGCCTCTCCGCACCGCAACTGCTCATCGAGGTCAACCGCATCCTGATCGGCATCCTCTCGGAAAGCTTCTTCGTCACGATGGCCTACGCCATCCTCGACCCGTCCAACCGCTCAGTGAGCATCGCGAATGCCGGCCACACGCCGGTTCTGCATCGCTCGTGCGACGGCGGGACCGAGTGCGTGACGAACATCGAAATTCCCGGCTATCCCCTCGGCGTCATCGAAACGACGTTCAAGGAGCGGAAATGCATCCTCAAGCCGGGAGACACGCTCCTGTTCTACACCGACGGCGTCCTCGACTGCCGGAATGCGGCCGGCGAGCGCTACGGCCAGGACCGCCTCACGGCCTACCTCGGCGGAGCAGGCTCGGAAAATCTGCCGGCGCGCAGGCTGCTCACCCAGCTCGATACCTTCCGGGGTGATCTGGACGCGCCGGACGATATCACCGTCGTCTCCCTGAACTGCCTGCAGAACGAGTCAGCTCCGGAAACGACGTCATCCCCACGCCGCCGCGAAGAAATCTATTTATAGTAATCGAAATCCTGCTCGCGCGCCGTCCATTTCCGCAGCACGAACACGTTCGCCGGCTCCCCCGCCGGATCGAGATCGATGTAATTCTTCTCGCCCTTCCAGAGATACCGCTTGTCCGTAAGCACGTCGTGCACCTGATAGGTCTCGTCCGGTTTGATGCCATACCGTTCGATCGGAACGTACACGAACGAGTTGTGCCTCTGGAACGGGTCGAGGTTCACGGCCACGAGCACGTGGTTGTCCCCGAGGCTCTTTCCATAGAACAGAATATGCTCGTTTTCGGCCCGGTAGAACCGCAGGTTGTCGTATTCCTGGAGAGCCGGATTCTCGTTCCGGATCCGGTTCAGCCGGGTGATCATCGCCTTGATGTTGCCCGGCTTGTTCCAGTCGCGGAACCGGATTTCATACTTGTCCGAATTCAGATACTCTTCCTTATTCGGTACCGGTTCGCCCTCGCACAGCTCGAATCCCTGGAAAATCCCGTACACCGACGAGAGCGTCGCCGCCAGCGCAGCCCGAATCTTGTAAGCCGCCCGCCCCCCCTTCTGCAGGAAGGTGGGGAAGATGTCCGGCGTGTTCACGAAAAGATTCACCCGCATATACTCCGCCACGGGATACGTCGTCAGTTCGGTGAAATACTCGACGATCTCCTGCTTGAAGTTACGCCACGTGAAATACGAGTAAGACTGGGTGAATCCGAGCTTCGCGAGCGCCTTCATCACCTTCGGCCGGGTGAACGCCTCGGCGAGGAAGATCGTGTCGGGATACTCGGCCTGAACGTCGGCAATCACCCACTGCCAGAAGTTGAACGGCTTCGTGTGCGGGTTGTCGACCCGGAAGATCCGGACCCCCTTCTTCGCCCAGTACAGGAAAATCCGCTTCAGCTCCTCCCACAACCCCTCGCGATCGGTCGACTCGAAATTGATCGGATAAATATCCTCGTACTTTTTCGGGGGATTCTCCGCATACTTGATCGATCCGTCCGGCCGGATGCTGAACCACTCCCTGTGCTCCTTCAGATACGGGTGGTCCGGGGAACAGTTGATCGCGAAATCGAGGGCGATCTCGAGTCCGTGCCCCTGCGCGGCTTTCACCAGATGCTCGAAATCCTTCATCGTGCCGAGGCTCGGCTCGACCGCATCATGCCCTCCCTTGGGGCCGCCGATCGAGTAGGGGCAGCCCGGATCGCCGGCTTTGCAGGTCAGGCTGTTGTTAGGTCCCTTGCGATTGGTGAAGCCGATCGGATGGATCGGCGGGAAGTACAGAACGTCGAAGCCCATGGCCTTGATCTCGGGCAGACGGGCCTCGACATCCTTGAAGGTGCCGCTTTTCCCGGCTTCAAAGGTACACGAACGCGGAAAACACTCGTACCAGGAAGCGAACCGCGCGGTGATCCGATCCACCCACAGGGGGTAGACACGATCCGAGAGGACGCGGGTCGCCGGATCGGGATTCCTCGACAGAAGCTCGACAAGCCCCGGGGCAAGCAGGATCGCCGCGCGCGCCTCATCGCTTTTCGAAGCTTCGGCCGTCTTGATCGCCTCCCGAACCACCGGCTGTTCCAGCTTCGGCAGCCATTTCAGGAACCGTTTCGCCAGGACGATCCCCTCGAGAAGATCCGAAGCAAAATCAACCTTCGCTTCGACCTTCTTCCGCGTGTCCGAAGCCCACGAACCGAACAGGTCACAAGAGGCCTCGATCGCATACTCGTGCGCCCCGATCTCGACGACGGTGAACCGCCCCTGCCAGACGTCGAGCCCCGCATTGATGCAGCGCATGGGACTGCGATGCCACTCCTTCGCCCCCACCTTCCGGTCGAGCAGCCAGACGACGATCTGATCATGACCGTCGCGGAACACGTCCGCCGTCACCTCGACGGAGTCGCCGGCTTCCCGCTTGATGGGGTAGCGGCCGTCATCAACCGAGGGTCGGACCTGCTCGATGAGAATGCGAACCGGTTCAGGCATCCTGCTCATTTGCGATTCTCCTTGCAGAGCGTCGTATACAGTTCAAGCGTCTGGCGTGCGATGCTCGTCCAGCTGAACTTCTCCTCCACCCGCTTCCGCCCGCGCCGGCCCATCGCAAGGCGCTTCCCTTCGTCGGCCATCAGCTCGTTCAGCCGTGTCGCGAGATCACGCGAGAATGCCGGCGGATCGAGGGGCTCGAAGGGGCTGCGATCCATCTGTTTCAGGGGAACGAGATGCCCGGTGTCCCCGTCTACCACGACTTCGGGAATCCCGCCGACTGCGCTCGCAACCACCGGCACCTCGCAGGCCATCGCCTCGAGGTTGATGATGCCGAACGGCTCGTAGATCGAGGGGCAACAGAAAACGGCCGCATTCGAATACAGCTCGATCAGCGTCGGCCGATCGACCATTTCCCGCACCCAGAGAACGTTTCCGCGCGAAGCGGCCACCCGCTCGACGCCCTGCTTCATCTCCTCGCCGATCTCCGGCGTGTCGGGAGCGCCGGCGCACAGAACGACCGGAATCTTTGGATCGATGTGTTGAAGGGCATTCACGAGGTGGATGATCCCCTTCTGGCGGGTGATGCGTCCCACGAACAGGATGTACGGCTGGTTCGGAACGCCGAGCCGGTCGAGAAGACCCCGCGTCTGCTTCTTCCGAAACTCGTCGATGTCGATTCCATTGTGAATAATATGTATCTTTTTCGGATCGACCGAGAAACACTTGAGGATGTCGGCCTTCGTGCCCTCGCTGACGGCAACCAGCGCATCGGCCATCTCGATCGCGGTTTTCTCGACCCAGCAGGAAAAGTCATACCCGTTGCCGAGCTGTTCGCGCTTCCAGGGCCGGAGCGGCTCGAGAGAATGCGTCGTGAGAACGAGCGGAATGCCGTAGTTCAGCTTCGCCCAGATGCCTGCCATATGGGTATACCAGGTGTGACAATGCACGAGGTCGGCGTCGATCCCCGTTCCGACAAAACCGAGATCGCGATCAAGCGTCGTCATCACCCCACGAAGCTCTTTCGGGACACTCGCGTAGGAATCGCGCGGCTGAACGCCTCGGACCCGCAGATGCTCCGCGGTCGAATCCTGGTCCCCGTAGCACCGCACGTCGATATCGATCATGCGCGCCAGCTCCCGGGTCAGATACTCGACATGGACACCCGCCCCTCCGTAGACATAAGGCGGATACTCGTTCGTCAGAAACAGTGCCTTCACGGTCGGTCATTCCTCCTGCGACATGCGCGTTGTTCTCTTCCGGCTATTCTGACTCTCCCCCTCCGGCTTGTCAACCGGTTCGGGGCCGAAGAAAAACCCCCGGAACCTCGTTCCGGGGGTTTTGTGGAGCCTGGGGTTACTTGCTGCCCTGGGCCTTGAGTTTGTCGAACGCCGCCTTGGCGCTGTTCATCTCGACCACGATCTTCTGGGCATCTTCCTGCCGGCCCTGCTTCACGAGCTCGTTATACAGGTTGTAGAGCTCCTGATACCGGGCATAGGCAAGCTGGACTTCCGACTCGTAGGTGCCGATCTGGGTGTTGGTCGAGTCGCCGGGGATCGTCAGAACATCCTGGTTCCCGGAAACCGAGCCGGTGGTCTGGCCGTTCTGGTCGCCGATCGTCACCGGACCGTTCACGCTGGTCTGGCCGCCGAGAGGATTGCTGCCCGTGGGCATCGCAACCGTTACATTGCTGTTATTATCCTTGCCGAACACACCGGCAATCTTGTGAGCCGCCCAGTTGCCGACGTAGCCGCCCACCATACCGCCGATGATCGTTCCGAAGGGCGGGAAGATCGCCGAGCCGAGCATCGCTCCGACCGTCGAACCAACCGTCTGGCCGGCCACGCCGATCCAGTCGATCTGCTTGAACGCCTGCCGCAGGGAGAACCGGCCATTCTTGAGGTCACCGGCCAGGTAGGAGCCGACCGAACCGCCCACGATCGAGCCGAACGTCGGGGCCAGGGCGCCGAGGAAGCCGCCCACCACGGGAACCGCCGAGAGGAAGGGGACGAAGAAGGAACCGGCCGCCGCGCCCGTCACGGAACCGACCACGCCACCGGCGAACTCGGCCGAACAGACGGTCTTGAGGGCCTTCTTGGCGCTGGGCTTTTCACCGCGCATGATCTGGGTCGCAAGGTCGACGCCGACGGTGATACCGGCGGTCACGAGAATGTTCTTGGCGCTGAAGCCGGATTTGAGGCTGTCCTTCACATTCTGGAAGCCCTGATTGGTCATGGCCTTGCCGGTTTCGTAACCGGACTGGAACTTGCCGGCAACCTTGTCCTTGAAGCCGGGCTGACCTTCGGTGGCCTGGCCGGCCTGGCCCGTCTGACCGCTCTGCTCACCCGTCTGGCCAACCTGACCGGTCTGATCGCCAACCTGGCCGGACTGATCGCCTACCTGACCGGCCTGATCACCAACCTGACCGGCCTGATCGCCGACCTGGCCGCCCTGACTGGATTGACCGCTCTGATTGCCCTGGCCAGCCTGGCCGGCGCCATTGGCGTCACCGGAAGGAAGGGCGATGCCGTCGGAATCGGCGGGAAGCGCCGGATCGGCCGGAGCCTGGCCCGTCGTGGCCGAATCACGCTTGATGAACCGGCCGGTCTCGGGATCGCGGGGATGAGCCGCCGGATCGAACGGCTTGCGGGTGCTGGTCTGCATGCTGCTGTCAGTCACCGGGGCATCGGCAACCGTGCCGACATCCACATTCCCGTTCTGGATGCTCGACCCCGTGTTCGCCGAGGTGTTCCCCGTCGAAACGCTGCCGGCGTCCGTGGTGGCAGGAGTGCTGGTGGTCGAACCGGAGCTCTTCACGAACCGCCCGGTGACCGGATCACGCGCCGGAAGCTGGCGGGTCGTCTGACCGCTCG
>JAKQOH010000040.1 GCA_029565415.1 Candidatus Rifleibacteriota bacterium
TCCGTCCGCTGAAGCTGGAAGATGAACGCCCGATGCGAGGTCGCAAACTGGACGAGATCGGGGCCTGGCCTGCTCACGCCCTTTCGGAAAACCGGTTTCGACTCGGTATCGAACCCAACGGCGCCCGCCGTCCTGATCTCGTCCAGAGCGGCCGAACAGTCATCCGTTGTGGCAGGAACGAAAACATCGCCAATGGCCAGCCCCTCGAACGGTTCCAACAGCGCCGTCTCGGCCTTTCCCGGCGCCGTTTTCCGGCGGGGGGTGTTCACGATATCGCAACTGCCGAATGATGTAGCCATGAATATCCTTTCGGGTGACCGTTCCCTCATCTTCGGTCCTGTCGTTTTCGAGAACGATATCACGGCGTCACACGGCAGACAAGAAAGCCTTTCCAGGGAATGGATCACAAGGAATGCGCTTGCAGGGGAGGATCTCAAAGCCGCCATTTCGGAATGGGCGGGTTGACAGTCTCCGCCCGGGGCGCTAAGATGGGGCCGTTTGCCTGACAGGCGACAGAGAATACAGAACAGGAACGGAACAGGAGAAGACTGCTCATGGCTACTTTCAAGGTGCTCATTTCGGATTCGCTCGACCAGTCCGCGATCGATTTTCTGAAGAAGAACCCGGCGTTCGAGGTCACCTACAAGACCAAGATGACGCCTGAAGAGCTCGTCAAAGAGATTCCGGCATATCACGCCATTATCATCCGGTCGGCCACCAAGGTCACCCGCCCGGTCATCGAGGCCGGCAAAAACCTCAAGGTCATTGCCCGCGCCGGCGTCGGCCTCGACAACGTCGACCAAGTCGCCGCGAAAGAGAAGGGAATCGCGGTCCGTAACACCCCCACTTGCACCACCATTTCCGTCGCCGAGCTCGCGTTCGGACTGATGCTGTCGGTCGCCCGCAAGATGGGCCGTGCCAACATTTCGATGAAGGGCCAGGAATGGGACAAAAAATCCTTTGAAGGCGCCGAGTTGTATGGCAAGACTCTCGGTTTGATCGGCACCGGTCGGATCGCTCAGGCCGTGGCTACCCGCGCCGTCGCTTTCGGGATGAAGGTCATCGGATACAGACGTTCCTCCACGGAATCCCCCATTCCCGAGATCGTCATGGTCACCAAAGATGAACTGCTCGCCAAGAGCGACTTCATCAGCTTGCACATTCCGTTCGCCAAGGAAGCCGGACCTGCTCTGGGCGCGGCCGAGTTCGCAAAAGTCAAAAAGGGCGTGTTCCTGATCAACTGCGCCCGCGGCGGCACGGTCGACGAAAAGGCGCTGCTCGAAGCCCTCAACAACGGCACGGTCGCGGCGGCCGGCATTGACGTCTGGGAAAAGGAGCCGACCGCGAACTTCGATCTGGTCAAGCACCAGAACGTGATAGCCCTTCCCCACCTAGGCGCTTCAACGGCGGAAGGTCAGAGTCGCGCTGGGCAGGACGTCGTTGAGGTCGTCATCAACGAGCTTTCAAAGACGCACTGAACGAACGACCAAGGGAACGCGTCCGCTTCCCGGGATCGGGAAGCGGATTCACAACAATCTTCAAAGGAGCAATCTGACATGGCTCGCATCTTCAACTTCAGCGCCGGCCCTTCCATTCTGCCGGTATCGGTTCTCGAAAAGATCCGCGACGAGTTCGTCGATTACAAGGGTTCGGGCATGTCGCTGGTGGAAATGAGCCACCGCGGCAAAATATATGATGCGCTACATACCGAATGTATCGCCCTCATCAAGGAGCTTCTGAAGGTTCCCGACAACTACAAGATCATGATCCTGGGCGGCGGCGCCACGCTGCAGTTCGGCATGCTCCCGTTGAATTTCCTCTGGGGCAACAAGACCGCCGATTTCACCAACACCGGCGTTTGGGCGAAGAAGGCGATCGACGACGCGAAGAAAGTCGGCAAGATCAATATCGTGTGGGACGGCAAGGCCGACAACTACGCCTCGCTGCCCGATCCGAAGAGCCTCAAGGCCAGTGACGGCGCGGCCTACTTCCACATGACCTCGAACGAGACCATCGGCGGCGTCCAGTGGCAGCAGGGCTGGCCGGATACCGGCAACGTGCCGATCTTCTGCGACATGTCCTCCGACTTCATGAGCCGGCCCGTGCCGGTCGAGAAGTTCGGCATCATCTACGCGGGCGCCCAGAAGAATGCGGGCCCGGCCGGCGGCACGATCGTCATCATGCGTGAAGACCTTCTCGAGCGCTGCCCCGAGAGCATCGTCAACTACCTCGACTACCGCCTGCACGCGAAGGAAAACTCGCTGTACAACACCCCGCCCGTCTTCAGCATCTGGGGCATCAAGCTCACGATGGACTGGCTCAAGAGCATCGGCGGTCTGCCCGCGGCCGAAAAGCTCGCGACCGAGCGCTCCAAGATCATCTACGACGCGATCGAGCGGTCGAACGGCTACTACCGCTGCCCGGTCGCCTCGAACTGCCGCTCGAAGATGAACGTCGTGTTCCGGCTCAAGACCGAAGAGCTCGAGGCGAAGTTCCTCGAGGAAGCCAAGAAGCTGAAGCTCGACGGCCTCAAGGGCCATCGCAGCGTCGGCGGCTGCCGCGCCTCGGTGTACAACGCCATGCCGATCGAGGGCGCCAAGGCGCTCGCGAACCTGATGGACGAGTTCGCCAAGAAGAACGGCTGATTGTAGATAGCGATATATAGCAACACACACAGGAGGGAGCCGCAAGGCTCCCTCCTTTTTCCGTACCGCCATCGGTTGCATCCGGATCCGCTTTTCAGGTATTCATGGGGGGATACACGTTCGAGATACGAGGATCGTCGGCTTTCGAAGCCGAAATCGAGGAGGATTGCCATGGGTGTCAAGATACTGCTGGCCCTTGCCGTGTTTCTGGCCTGCTCGCTCGGGGTTCGTGCGGGGGAAATCGGATTCGACGAGTCGTTCAGCCTTGCGGATGACCGCGAGGTGCCGCTGAAACAGTTGATTCCCGGCACGGATGAGCATTATTACTACACGTGTCTGCACCTACAGAATCGCGGGGAGTACCAGAAGGTCGACGAGCTGGTCGCTCAGTGGATCAAAAGAAGCAGCTATACTTCGCAGGTCCAGGAGATCCTGAACCGGCAGGCCCTGCTCAAGTATCCGACCGATCCCAAAGGGTCGCTGGCCTACCTGGCCGACAAGCTGAACCTCCGGTTCCAGCATCAGAAAAAGCATCTCAGGCAGACGACGAAGCATCCGTCGCGCCTCGATCCGAACCTCATCAGCCGGAACGCATTCCAGACCAGGGCATTCGCCCAGTATGAAGATCTGAGCGGATGCGAGGACGCGGCGCTCGACGTCCTGCGAGCATCGGATCTCGATCCTGCCCGTCGCAGGCACCTGCTGAGCCGCATGTCCCGGCCCGACGGTGGAGCCGCCCTCGCCCGCCTGGTCGTCGATGACCTCAACGCCGAGAACAGCGGCGGCTTCGGTTCGCTTGCGATCCATGCGAAACTGACGCGCGAGCAGCTCGAGGAGTGCGCGAAGCTGGCCCCGGAACTGCTGACCATGACGTCATTCGTCAATGCCATGCTCGCCAGGCTCCAGCCGCCCGCCGACACTGACATCCGGTTCGATCTGAAAGAGAAGGAGGCGTATCTCACTCGCCTGTGGGCCTTCGCCGAGTCCCTTCCACCGGTCCACAACTCGCTCAAGGCCTGCATTCTCTTCCATCGTCTCCGGCACGATCAATCCCTGGGCATCCATGACAAGGACCGGTTTCTCGCCTATCTCAAGCTCCCACGCGCTCAGTTCTACATGAACGCGCGCTGGCTGCGCACCGAGGAAAACCGGCGTTTTCCGGTCGACCTCAGCGCCGACTTCTCGACCTCCACCCAACTCCCCGCGATCGGAAACGACGAGCCTCTGGTGCGCGCCTATCTTCAGGAGTTCCTCGCCGGGGCCGATGACCCGGGAATGTTCCGCGAGTATCTCGAGTCGGGCTGGCTGACCAGGCTCTTCGCGGAAACGAAGCTCCTGAACGGCTCGCCCAACCCGGAGCGGTGGTATTCCCTTCTGCAGGCAACGGATCTGCAAGGGCTCAGAGAGCTCGTCGACATCGAGTTCCTCCCGACGAACCGTGAAGTCATCGGAACGGCCGATCCCATCGCCCTGCGCGTCGCGGTCAAGAATGTGCCGACGCTGATCATCAAGGTGTTCCGCATCAATGCCTTCACCCATTACCGCGAAACCGGCGAAGAGCTCACCACGGGGATCGATCTGGACGGCCTCGTGCCGAACGAGGAGAAGCTCGTCACCTCCCGCGAACCCGAGATCAGACGCCACGTCGAGACCTTCTCCTTTCCACAGATCACCGAACCGGGGATCTACGTGGTGGAACTGATCGGAAACGGCAAGAGCAGCCGCGCGCTGATCCGGAAAGGCCGCCTGGCCCTCACCCAGCGCATCGGCGCCGCCGGCCATGTGTTCTCGGTCTACGACGAGGCGAACAACCCGGTGAAGGATGCCGTCCTCTGGCTCGCCGGGCATGAATACACCGCCGATCAGCGCGGAGAATTCACGATCCCCTTCACCACGCAGCCCGGGTCGCGCAAGCTGATCATCCGGCGCGGCTCGTTCGCCAGTCTGCACGAGTTCAACCACCTGTCCGAATCGTACGAGCTCGGCGGCGGCTTCCTCGTGGCGCGCGAGTCGCTGCTCGAAGGCCAGATCGCCACGGTCGCGGTGCGGGCCGATCTGACCGTGAACGGCTTTCCCGCCGCGATCAGCCTGCTCAAACACCCCCGCCTGACGGTGACGACCGTCGATCACGAGGGCGTGTCGGCCGCCAAGGAGTTTCCGGAACCCAGGCTGAGCAATGCCGAGGAAACGCTCGTTTCGTTCCGTGTGCCCGAGAATCTCGCCCGGATCACCTTTTCCCTCACCGGCAAGGTGGACAACCTCAGCCAGGGCAAAAAGACGGATCTTTCCATCAGCCGGACGATCGAGCTGAACGGCATCCAGGCGACGGACAGGATCGAATCCCTGTTCGTGCGGCATCTGCCGGAGGGCTACACGCTCGAACTGCTGGGCAAGACCGGCGAGCCGCTTGCCGACCGGCCGATCCAGGTGCAGGTCAAACACCGGCTGTTCCGTGAGCCCTTCCACGGCGTGCTGCAGACGGCCGCGAACGGCCGCATCGACCTCGGCCCGCTGCCCGAGATCGAAGAGGTCGTGCTCACCAGCCCGGCCGGCTGCTCCATCCGCGTCACCCCGGCCACCGACTGGCATACGCTGCCGGGCACCATCCATGCTCTCGCGTCTGCCCCCATCCTCGTTCCCGTTTCCAGCCGCGAAGACATTCCGGTCGGGGAGCTGATTTCACTGTTCGAAACGCGCGGCGGGGCCTACGTCACCGACGGAATCGCACGGGTCAAGCGCCAGGACGGCTACCTCTCGATCGAGGGACTCGATGCCGGGGATTACGAGCTGTTCGTGAAGCCCCTCGCGCGGCCGATCACCATCCGCGTCACGCGCGGCAAGCCGGAAGGCACCTTCCTGCTGTCCGCCTCGCGCTACCTGCAGACCCGCTCGGTGCCGCCGGTCCAGATCACCGGTGTCGACCACGACGCCGCCTCCGGGCTCGTGCGCATCCACCTGAAACATGCCACCACCTCGACCCGGGTTCATGTTCTGGCCACGCGGTATCAGCCCGACGACGACCTGTTGGCCTCGCTCGCGAATCGGGGCGTGCCGGATCCGGTCCAGATCCGATGCCTCCTTCCCCTGTCACGCTATCTCTCCGGCCGGACGATCGGGGATGAACTTCGCTATGTGCTCGAGAGAAAATACGCGACGATCTTCCCGGGAAACATGCTGCGCCGGCCCGGTCTGCTGCTCAATCCCTGGAGCCTGCGCAAGACGGACACCTCGACCGACGAGGCCGCGAAAGGGGATGCCTGGGCTTCGGTGCCCGAGGCCGAACCCTCCGTCGCCGGCTCGGGCGGCGGCTTCGCGGCCAAGGACGCCGCTCAGGGCGGGGAATCGGCGTACGCCAGTCTGAACTTTTTGCCCCGGCCCGCCTTCTCGCGTTTCAACCTGAAGCCCGATCAGAACGGGCTCGTGACGCTCCCGACCGCCGAACTGGAATCGCGTCGGCAGCTCCACGTCATCGCGATCGATCTCGCCGACGTCGCCTGCCGCGAGCTGGCTCTTCCCGATCAGGCGTGCGAGCCTCTGGATCTGCGCATGTCGAGGGGGCTGGATCCGCAGAGCCATCACTCGGAGCAGAAAAACGTCACGCTCGCCTCGGCCGGCAGCACCTTCACTCTCGAAGAGGCTTCCAGTGCGAAAATGGAAGTCTACGACACGCTCGGCTCGGTCTACACCCTCTTCACGGCGCTGAATGCGGATCCGGCGATGACCGAGTTCAGCTTCATTCTGGGCTGGCCGTCGAAGTCTCCGGAAGAAAAGCGTGCGCTCTACTCGAAGTATGCCTGTCACGAGCTGAACTTCTTCCTGTTCAGGAAGGATCCGGACTTCTTCCGGCATGTCATCAACCCCTATCTGGTCAGCAAGAAGGACAAGACGTTCCTCGACCACTGGCTGCTCGGCGACGACCTGCGCCGGTATCTCGAGCCCTGGGCTTATGGCCGCCTGAACGTCGTCGAGCGGATCCTGCTCGCCCGCCGGATCGAGGGCGAGTGGGAAGCGACGAAACGTCATGTGGGAGACCTGTTCGATCTGATTCCCCCCGATGCGGAGAAGTTCAACCGGCTCTTCGCGGCGGCCCTGAAGGGTAGCGCGCTCGAGACGGACACGATCGGCGGCATCAAGGCGGACAGGAAAAAGAAGGCGATGGCCCCCCCGCCCCCTCCGCCGCCCCCATCCGCGGCCCCGAGCGGGAGAAGCGGTGGGCTGTTGTCGCGCCTGAGAGATTCGGCTCCGCCGGCGAAACCCATGGCGATGCCGTCTCCCCAGGCTTCCCGAGCGGGCAAGGCGCAGAGGCGCGAGGCCTTCGCTGCGGATGAGGAGGACCGGAATGTCGACATGCCGATGGAGGCCTCCGAGTTCGAAGCCTCCGCAGAAGGATTCGATATCGATGCGGATGTTTCGAAGCGCGAGCAGGCGCGGCCGTCGTTCCGACAGCTCGACAAGACCGAGGAGTGGGTGGAGAACAACTACTGGCACCTGCCGATCGAGCGGCACACGGCCGAACTGATCAAGGTGAACGGCTTCTGGCGCGATTTTGCGGCTTGCCCGGCAGATCGCCCGTTCCTCTCGACGCGGCTGGCGGAGGCAGCGAACAGCTTCCCCGAGATGATGTTCGCGCTTTCCCTGCTCGATCTGCCGTTCACGGCGCCGGCGCATGAGCTGACGCAGGATGGCAGCCGGCTGCATCTGAAGCCCGGCTGCGACGTCGTGATCTTCCACCAGGAGATAAAGCCCGCAGCCGCCCCCGAGAAGGGGTCGGCGATCCTGATCGGCCAGAACTTCTTCGCCCGTGACGACCGGTACCGGTTCGAGAACGAGGAGCGGTTCGACAAGTTCGTCACGGAGGAGTTCCAGACGACACGGGTGTACGGGTGCCAGATCGTGCTCACGAACCCGACCTCCGCGCGGAAGAAGGTCGATCTGCTGCTCCAGATCCCGAACGGCGCCCTGCCGGTGGAGCTCGGCTTCTTCACGCGAAGCCGGCACCAGGTGCTCGACCCGTTCTCGACCGTGACGGTCGAGTATTTCTTCTACTTCCCGAAGCCGGGAAGCTTCACACAGTTCCCGGTTCATGTGGCCGAGAACGGGCGGTATATCGGATCTGCCGAGCCGTTCACGTTCACGGTCGTCGACGAACCGACCCGCTTCGATACGACCTCGTGGGAATATATTTCTCAGAATGGATCCGACGACGAGGTCCTGACGTATCTGCGGAACAACAATATCGACCGGCTCGATCTCGAGCAGATCGCATTCCGCATGGCGGACGCAGACTTCTTCCGGAAGACGCTCGATCTGCTCCAGGCGCGCCACGTGTATCACCAGACGCTCTGGTCGTATGGCCTGAAGCACGGCGACGTCCCGGTGATCCGGGAGTATCTGCGTCACTCCGCCCTTCCCCGAACCTGCGGAACGACCCTCGTCAGCCCTCTCCTTACCCTCGACCCGGTCGAGCGGTTCGACTACCAGCACCGCGAATACTGGCCGCTGGTGAACGCGCGGGTGTACCAGCTCGGCAAGAAGCGCAAGATTCTCAACGCCCAGTTCCTGCAGCAGTATCAGGCCCTGCTGGCCGATCTCCGGTATCACCCGAGCCTCACCGACACGGACCTGATGGCCGTCGTGTACTACCTGCTGCTCCAGGACCGGGCCGAGGAAGCCCTGCGATTCTTCGACCGGGTGAAGGACCCGGCCGTCATGAATACCATTCAATATAACTACTTCAAGGCCTATCTCGCCTTTTCCCGCCGGCAGCCGGAACAGGCCGTCGAGATTGCCGCGTCGTATGAGAAGTATCCGGTCGACCGGTGGCGCAACCTCTTCCGCGACGTGCTCGCCCAGGCGAAGGAGATCACCGGCAGCGCCTCGGCCGTGATCGACGAGGAGGACCGCGATCAGCAGCAGGCACGGCTTGCCGACACGGCTCCGACCCTCGAGCTCAAGGTCGAGAACCGGGAAATCACGCTCCGGTACAAGAACATGCAAGGTTGCCGCCTCAACTTCTACCTGATGGATCTCGAGCTGCTCTTCTCGCGGAACCCCTTCGTGCAGGACGTCACGGGCCAGTTCGCGATCATCCATCCGAACGCCACGCTCACGGTCGAGCTGCCGGCCGGCAGGGATGTCCTGACGATCCCGCTTCCCGCCGAGTTCAAGGACCGGAACGTGATGATCGAGGCCGCCGGCTCGGGCATCACGCGCAGCCAGGCCTACTATCCCAACTCGCTCGGCATCCGGATGATGGAGACCTACGGCCAGGTGGCCGTGACGGCCGCCGACTCGGGATCCCCACAGCCGCAGGTGTATATCAAGGTGTTCGCCCGCCTCAAAGACGGCCAGACAGTGTTCTATAAAGATGGATATACAGATCTCCGGGGCCGCTTCGATTACGCGTCGCTCAGCACCAACCGTCTCGAACAGGTCGAGCGGTTCTCGATCCTGATCATGAGCGACGCCCTCGGCTCGGTCGTTCGCGAGGCCGCCCCACCAAGCATGTGAGCGAATCTGGCAACAATCTTGCTGGAATATTCTCACGGATGAGCCCTTCCGGAATTCAATCAAGGAGAATCCCATGAAACGCCTTTCCCTGATGATCCTGTTTTTCGTGACCCTGCTGGCGACCACGGCCGTCTCGGCTCAGACCCCGGCCTCGGCCCCTCTTCCTGCGCTGACCGATGTCCGCTACGAGGAGTGCCCGGTGATGGGCGGGAAGGTGCAGCCCGACGTGATGACCGTGCATGAGGGCAAGATCTACCGGTTCTGCTGCCCTGGCTGCATCGACACGTTCAAAAAAGATCCGGCCGCGACCATCGCGAAGATCAAGAACCCCACCGAAGTCCCGCTGAAGGTGACGAATGCCGACGGGATCTGCCCCGTCTGCGGCAAGGCGGCCAGTGCCGAGTTCTTCCGCATCGACGGCGACACCGTCACCTATTATTTCTGCAAGGATTGCATCGGCAAGGAAGCCCTCAAAGCCGCCCCTTCGGCCACGCCTGCTCCTGAGGCCGCATCCGGCGCGGCGATCGCCCCGGCCGCCGCCGACGCATCGGCCGACCCGGGAGCCTGCGGGGATTGTTCCTCCTGCGGGGCCTGCCCCTCTGCCGGCAAGTGACCCGATCCTGCCGTTCCTGACAAGCTGATCCGCAGAGGCGGGCATCTCCCGCCTCTGCGAATTTCTCGATCCGAGGCCACAGGCGCCGCGAAAGAAGAGCACCAGAGATGAGTCACCCTGGCGTCCGCTCCCTGTGGGGAGGTCTGATTGCCATCATCGTCATCATCCATCTTCTCGCAGGGCTTCACACCGGTCTTCTCCTCCAACGTTCCGCCGCGAGCCGTGCCGAGCTCCTCACGGATGCCCTGCTCGAAAGCGCCGAACAGACCCTCCAGGCCAGCCATTACCTGGAAGAGCGTGTCAGCGCGAAGCTCCGTTCTATAGCATACGATATCGCCTCCGCTCCTGGCCGGCCCGATCCCGAGCAACTCGCGAATCTCGTCCGGCGAAACGAGATCCGGTCGATCACCCTGTATGACTCCTCCGGCAGCCTGCTCCTCAGCAGTCCTCCAGG
>JAKQOH010000047.1 GCA_029565415.1 Candidatus Rifleibacteriota bacterium
GACGCAATGAGCCGGGACGTCGAAACAGCCGCGGACGTGGCGGTCGACGAGGTGATACGAAATCCGTTTTTCCCGGGAATGCCCTTCCTCACCGGTGTTGCAGCCGCACTCGATCTCGTCGGTTCCGATCTCCGCCAGACCGGCTCTTCCAAAAATCGGTCGATATAAAATATGTCTTTTTCCCGATTTCCAACTTCGAACTTCCCTGTTCCAACTTACTTCCAGGCCAGGAGGCGTTCATGAAACTCTCTTCCAAACAGCGCAAATACCTCGAAACCCTGGCGCATGATCTCGAACCGATGGTCAGGATCGGCAAGGGCGGGGTCACGCCAACCCTCATCCAGAGCGTCATCGACAATCTCAAGGCCCAGGAACTCGTCAAGGTCAAGATTCTCGACAACGCGAGCGTCGAGAAGGAGGACGTCGCCGACGTGCTCGTCGAACATGCGGACTGCACGCTGGTCCGGATCATCGGCCGCGTATTGATCCTGTTCCGCCCCAAAGACGAGGAAAAGAAACGCCGCATCGTCCTGCCGGCCGATCACGAAGCCGACTGAACGATATTGTTGGATATCCGATAATTGCGATGTTGGGGCGGTTCGCGAACCGCCCGGACCATCGGTGATTCTGGCGGTTTTCGGGGTTCCGGCGAGCGAATGGGAATAACCGTCTCGTGAAGGGGCGACTTGCGTAATGGAGGCGGGCCGTTTACCATGATCGCGGGAGAGAGAATCTCCGATATCGAAGTGGGGTGAAAAACGCATGAAAAAACTGTTGATGACGCTGTTTGCCGTCCTGACTCTTGTTGCAATGCCGATGCTGGCTTCTGCCGCCGAAGATGGCTGGCTCGAGAACATCGACGAAGGCCTCAAGCAGGGTGGCGCCGATTCCAAGATCGTGATGGTCGACTTCACGGCCACCTGGTGCGGCTGGTGCACCAAGCTGAAGGACGAAGTGTTTTCGACCGACGAGTTCAAGAAGACTGCCGGTGAAAAGCTGGTCCTCGTGGCGATCGATGCCGACAAGAACCGTGAGCTGGTCGACAAATACAAGGTCGAAGGGTTCCCGACCATTCTGTTCCTCGACACCGACGGGCGTGAAGTGAACCGCATCGTCGGCTTCAGGGACCTGCAGGGGTTCCTCGAAGAGATTTCCAAACTCCCCGCCGCAACCGCGCAGAAGCCAGCGGCAACCGAAGAACAGACCGAGAAAAAATAATTGTAATAGATATATCACAAGCCGCGCGGCGCCGAAATTCCGGCGCCGCGTTTTTTATCGATTCCTCAATCGAGACCTGCTGATTCTCGAATCCTGCGGGATCGGGGGCGAAAAAAAGCCCCCTCTTCTGTCCCGAAGAGGGGGAGAAAGTAAAAGGAGGATTTCAAAAGAGGGTTGAGAGAGGACGAGAGAACGGAGATCGGAAACTCAGAGAGCCAGAACCTTGTTCACACGATCGATCGTATTGAGAGTGGTCTGGAAGTAGATTTCTTCGGGTGATCTGAGAAGCGGTCGCGAATCGTTTTCGGTGAGACTGTCGCCGGTTTCTTCCGTCTTGTTGCCTGACAAAACCTGCTGGATCTGGTTCCAGAGATCCTGGATCTGCGCGTCCGATTTGCTTTTGAGAGATGCATGTTTCTCGAACATGCCGCGGATCGTCTCGATCTCGGACGGGCTGAACCGGGTCTTTAAATTGGCGATGAAGGAGCGGGCGTCGCTGGAGATGCCGTCCTGGTTGGCCTGCGAAGCCAGGACGGTCGAAGCGAGCGACATCTGGTCCTGGCGCGACATCCGCTGGGTGAGATTCCAGAAATCCTGGAGAATGTCGGAA
>JAKQOH010000054.1 GCA_029565415.1 Candidatus Rifleibacteriota bacterium
TCCCGATGTCGCAGAGGCGGCGGTTGTCGGGTTCCCGCACGATATCAAGGGCCAGGGAATCTATGCGTACGTGACCCTGAACACCGGTGCGGAGAAGAGCGACAAGTTGAAGAAAGACCTGATAGCCCTGGTTCGCAAGGAGATCGGCCCCATCGCTTCTCCAGACTTGATCCAGTGGGCCGACGGTCTGCCCAAGACCCGCTCGGGCAAGATCATGCGCCGCGTGCTCAGGAAGATCGCTGCGTCCGAATTCAACGAGCTTGGCGACGTTTCGACCATGGCCGACTCCACGGTGGTCGACGACCTGATCAACGGAAGGAAAAACATCGGGTAACATTACAGAAGAAAGGCTCCGGTCGAGGGCTGCCGGAGCCTTACAGAATTGCAGCATGAACCAGTAAAAAAAGCCATGTAACGCTTTGTATGGGGGAAGAGAAGGTTGGAATCGGTCCAATCTTCCCTTCCCCGAAATTCTTTCGCACGATGATTCCCGATCCGGTCAGATAATTCCGGATTCCATCATCCCGCTTTCAAGGAGCCGTATCACACAGCTCCGTACTCCTTGATCATTTCATAATCCGATCGCATCACGCTTGTCAAGATCGCCGCTTCGGCTGAGCAGTCGGGGAAGGTGGGCCAAAGAGATAATTGCAGGCCGATAGAAGAACGCACCCGATCTTTCAACGGCAAAGCCGGCGAAAGAAGGACCTAAGAGCTTTCTACCGGATATCCGGTACAGGGGATGACGCAAACCGCCGGCTCCTGCCATTCGCCTGGAAGGGATAGAGCGAACCGGACAGTTTGCCGGTTCCGGGCTGAATTCGGGAACGGAGGCCTCGGCATGCAGGCCCCTGCTTCGCAGTCACGTATGCCCGAAGAACGTCCAATTGCGGCGTCACTGCGCCCGGGAGCGGTAACCCGCCTGGTGATCCGCCTCGTATGCGAGCTTCAGTGAAAGGGTGAACATGTTGCCGCACTTACTCTCCACATTGAACCGGCAGCGCTGGAGTATTTTGATCATGGCATGATTGTCTCGCAGCGTTTCCGAAACGACTTGCTCGACCTTCCAGTGCTTGACCAGGCCGACGCTCAGCTCGGAGAGGACCTTGCCCAGCGTCTTGTTCTGCCAGGGGTCGGAAACGATCACGGCGAATTCGGCCTCGTTCTGGCGCGAAAGCTTGATGAGGCGAGCAATGCCGATGATCCTGCGGCGCGCCCCTTCCGTCATCTCCGCAATGATTGCGAACTCCTCCTCGGGATTGATGTCGCAGAAGCGCATCGCTCGCTCGGGCGTGGCGCTGAAGGGTGAGAGAAAACGCATCCACAGCGACTGCTGCGAGCATCCGTTCACGAACTCGGTCCACAGGTCCATGTCTTCGATTTTCAGGAGGCGGAACCTGACGGGATTGCCGTCTATGGTGAACGACTGGTCGGCCAGATGGCCGTCCAGAACCTTTATCAGGGTGTTCCGCCTGCGCTGCTCGAAGCGGTACATCTCCGCCAGCACCTCTGCGGCCATCTCGGAGGTGGAATATACGGGGATTCCCGCCTGCTCCATCTTGATGACGTCGCCGATCATGAATTCCTTGCATGCAACACAGC
>JAKQOH010000057.1 GCA_029565415.1 Candidatus Rifleibacteriota bacterium
CTCGAAAAGCGGCTGATGAAGCGAAGAAAGGTTCACTGTTCAAAGAGGTCGAACCATGGCCGGAAGCGGTGAATGGGGCTGATGTTCTCGATGAGCTGCTGTTGATCTTCCGACGATATGTAATAGCCGATATTGAAACTCTTCATGCCGGCGTGCTGTGGGCAGCGTTCACGTGGTTCATCGACCATGCGACCGTTGCGCCGATGTTCGTGATAACTGCACCGGAAAAGGGTTGTGGCAAGTCTGTTTTCCTAACGGCTATCGGGGAAGTAGCACGGAAGCCGCTTCCCACCAGCAACATATCACCGGCGGCGCTATTCCGTGCGCTCGAAAAATGGGGACCAACGCTTCTCATCGATGAGGCGGATACATTCGCAAAAGATAACGAGGAGCTGCGTGGGCTGTTGAACTCTGGACATACGAGGAAAACCGCGTTTGTCGTTCGCACCGTGGGCGATGACTTCGAGCCGACACCGTTTTCAACCTGGGGCTGTAAGGCACTCGCAGGGATCGGCAACCTTCCTGAAACGATCATGTCACGCTCGATCATTGCGATCATGCGCCGAAAGACGGCTGGGGAACGCGTGGATAGCCTACGCCGTGCTGGATCCGAAGTATTCGAGGGCGTGACCCGTCGCCTTGCCCGCTGGGCTACCGATAACGGCGTGACGTTCGAGAAACATCGACCGGCTATCGACGAGCTGACGAACAGGACGGCGGATAATTGGGAACCGTTGTATAGCCTTGCCGATATTGCCGGTGGGGGATGGCCAGGCTGGGCACGTGCGGCAGCGCGGAAACTTGCGGGGATCGAGAATGACGCGCCAAGTCTCAACGAAGAACTTTTGCACGATATCAATGAAGTGTTCGAGGAAAAGCACGCTGCCAGGCTGCCCACAAAGGAACTGCTGAGCGCGTTGACTGCTGACGATATGCGACCATGGGGAACATACAACCGGGGCTTGCCGATGAAGCCGCGCCAACTGGCGAAACGTCTTGAGGGCTTCGGTATCCATCCGAAACTACTACGAATTGGCGGGGCAAGTCCTGCCCGTGGTTACGACATTTCAGACTTCCGTGACGCCTTTACACGGTATCTCCCTGACGGGGGTAAAATATCCGTTACACCGATACAAGCCAGTGGTGAAGCCTGTTTCAGCGGTTTCTCGGGCGTTACAGTATCCGAATCTGTAACGGGAAAAAATGTCCCGAAACCCGCTTCCGGTCTAGGATGTATCGGTGTAACGGATAAAATGGGGGTATCAGGGGAAGAGAGGGTATCGGCACCGGATGATGACGGGTGGTGTCAGATATGACGACCGCCGAACTGCTTACCACCATCCAGGCGGCCGGCGTAGCGTTTGAGGTTCACGGGGGAAATCTGCGATGCAAACCTAAGCCGCCGGATGATCTTCTCGCGCTGATCCGCGAGCATAAAGCCGAGATCATCGCGGAACTCGTCAGACGGTCCGCCGATACCCCGAATGCGGCAGACCTGACTCGTGATGTTCCCGATAACCCTGAACTCCGTGCCGAGATTCACCGGCTTCTCAATCAGGCAGACGAACTCGACCGGGCTGGTGACACTTCGGGGATGGTTCGTATACTGGACGATATCGAACGACTGATACAGAAACAAACACCCTCTCAGGCGGTCGTTAAGGCTGTTCGAGACGGAGGGGTGGGCAAAGATGAGGTGACGGCCGCCACGACGCCGTATAACGCGCCTAATGCGAAAGCCGGGGATAATGCCGGAAATGCTGTTCCCGTGCGGACGTGCGCGGCTGATCCGACCGTTTCCGCACCGTCCGACCATTCCGAACTCGTCACCGAACGAGCGGCAATTCTCGAGTATGACGCCGGCATGGCCAGGGCGACGGCGGAACGCGAAGCCGTGGCAGAGATCGGGCCATGTTACCTGTGCGGTGGCGGGCGGTTCTGGGTAAGCCGCTGGGGCGTGATCGTCTGCGAGCGGTGCCATCCTCCCGCCGATACCAAGCTGATTGAAAGGAATATCTCGATCCATGTATGACGAGAACGAACTGATAACCTGGGGCTGGGGCGTGTTCCCTCTCGTGGCGCTGTGGTTCGCGTTGACGTGAGCCACAAGACAATGAACAGAAGGAGATTCAATATGGACAAAAACATCATGCACCAAGGCGCCGCCGATCAAGACGACGAACAGACGACGGACCCGGCGAAGGAAGCACTTGACGCGACCCTTGCGGCGCTCATGGGCGGAGACAACGAAGCGGCGTGGCGCTCAATCCGCGAAGCAAACCAGGCGATGATTGCGCTGAGCGAGGCCGAAATTCTCGACCTCGAGCAAAGAATC
>JAKQOH010000072.1 GCA_029565415.1 Candidatus Rifleibacteriota bacterium
CAGGTGCACGTCACGAAGAACACGAACGCCCTCGGCTCGAACGAGATCACCTCTCTCACCTCCGCCGGAAGCTATCTGCTGATCGGCACGGACAGCGGTGTCTCCCGCTACGACGGGAACAACTGGAGCCAGGTGCTGTCAGGCTCCCGCGCCCGCTCGGTGGCGGCAAAAGAAGGCCAGATGGCCGTCGCGACGGCTCACGGGTTGGAATACTCGGCGGGTGGCGCGTTTCAGGCCTTCGGCAAGGAGAATGCCGGTCTCACCTCGGACGAGGCGACGGCGGTCGGGTTCGACGGCAAGGGCAATCTCTGGGTCGGCATGCAGCTCGGGATGGGCCAGCTGAACAGCCAGATGTTCGTGAATCACAGCGGCCCGGCGAAAACCGTGATGGGCAACTCCCTCGTGGACATCAAACCGAATCCGTCCACCTGCCAGCTGATCGGGAACAACATCACCACAATCATTCCCTACAAGGGCATGATGGCCGTGGGCACCACCTCAGGCCTTTCGATCACCGACATGGGCTCGTCCTGGACGAACTATACCGCACCGCATAAAGAATGGGTGCAGCGGGGGAACAACATCGTCGAGGAGTCGATGCCGGGCAACAGCCCGATGCCGGGCAACCTCGTCACCTCGATCGCGCCCCTGCCGGGCGATGCGGGTCTCGTCGTCGGCACGAACCGCGGCCTGGCGATCCTGCGCGACACGACCTGGGTCGATCTCGCCGGCAAACTCGGCGGGATCAAGGCCGGCCCCGTGACGGCCGTGGCGGTCCAGGGCGATCTGCTCTGGGTGGGCACGCAGAGCGGTCTGTACCGGGTCACCGGACTGAACGCCCTGGCAGGACTGGAAGGGGTCAAATGACGGAATCCCGCCTGTCGAGGTTCGTCCGGCGCGCCGCCTCCCCCCTGATGGTCTGCTTTCTTCTCGCTGCGGCAGGGGAAGCCTCAGCCGTGGGCTCGGCTACGGCCGCAACCGCGAGTTCGACCAACCCGCTCGCCCAGCTTCCGCCCGAGGTCAACTTCTTCGTCACCACGCTCGGTTTCGGTGGCATCGCGGGCTGGTGCGTCGGCTACACCCTCAAGAAATTCGCGAAAATGGCTGCCCTGGTCGTCGGCATGATCTTCATGTCGATCCAGTATCTCGCCTACAACAACTACGTGACCGTCGACTGGGAGAAGATCCGGCAGACGGTGCCGCCGTCGGGCATGGAGCAGCTCTGGGCGGGACTGATGTCCGTCTTCACCTACAACCTCCCGTTTGCCGGGGCGTTTGCCGCCGGCCTCCTGATGGGATTCCGAAAGGGCTGATGGGCTTGCGCCCGCAGACCGCGGATGCGCGGAAAAACGACACCGCCGGAACCTCTGAAGGATTCCGGCGGTGTCGTTGTAATTTGTAAACTATTATATCACTTCGGATAAACTTTGATCACGTTCCGGATCTCGAAGGTGCCCGAAGCTGCGCTGACGCGGTGGGTCGTGCCGAACAGGACGACCCGCTGGTCTTTGAGCGCCTCGAGCTTCGTGGCCCAGTCGGCGTCGATGACCTGGAGGCCCAGATCGCGGGGGCGCAGGTGGTCTTCCTTGATATAGACGTTATTCTTCTTGAGGACGACCTTGCCGCGCACCGATTCTTCCTGGGTCCAGATCTGGGGCTGTTCCTTCTCGCGTTTCTTCTTCGACTTGCCCTTCTTGCCGCCTTCCTCTTCGGGAAGGTAGTCCCTGGCGTTCTTGACGCGTTCGGCATACAGGGCGTTCCAGATCAGCACATCCTTCGCGCCGTCGGTCGGGGCGGCGGCGGTCTGGTCGGCATATTCGGTCGCGACGTTGCCCTGCAGGTCGACCGCGATGACGTTGCCATACTGGATCGGGCGCTTGGGGCGGCTCTGCTGCTTCGCGCTGGGCAGGTTGAAGCTGACGTAGTTGCCGGGGGCGAGCTGGGCCGGCGCGGAAGCGGCGGCGGGCACGTGGAGGATCAGGATCGACGCCCGGTCGCGATACAGCGATTCGACCTTGCCGATGACCCGGATGGGCATGGCGTGAACGGCGCAGGCGAGCAGCACGGCAACGGCAAGGGCCAGGCCGATGCGCGTCGGCAGAGGATTCGAGTGGGAGCGAAAAGTCATGTCCGTCTCCTTGGGGTTCCGAGAATGTGGGAAGGATGGTACCACATTCGTCGTGTTCCGCCAAGCTGCTGCCGGAAAAGGAAAAATCCGTCCGACACGGATGTCGAACGGATCTGTCCGGTCGGGGCGACTGGACTCGAACCAGCGACTTCATGGTCCCGAACCATGCGCGCTACCAACTGCGCTACGCCCCGTTGAACGTGGCAATATCATAGCACATCCCGCGGCCGACTTCAAGGGGGCAATTTTCCCGATCTTTTCCCGGCGGGTTTCGATTCGAAACCCGTGGGGTTCCCGGTGCATTTCTTTCCTCGTAGTGATACCATAGGGGATCATGACTCCAGATCCCCACCCCGGTTCCGGTGCCGACAAGCTCAAGGCGACCCTCATCCTCGGCATCGGCAGCAACTTCTCGACGATGGCCGGCATTCTGGCCGGCTGGGTTCTGCTCGGCCGCACCGGCTGGGTCGATGGGTTCTGGAGCCAGATCCTGGTTGCGCTTCTGCTTGCGCCGACCTTCATGGGCGATGCGATCAACGCCTACGCGCTTGGGCGCATCCGCCTCGACACGCTCCACGGCTGGGACGACATCCAGATCACCGAGGAAGGGCGACGGGCGCTCGGAACGCTGCATCATGCCTGGCGGCTGCTGTCGTTTCTGACGGCCGCTGCGCTGGCTTTCCTGCTTCTGGTATCGTTCGCCCCCGACCCCGGCCGCTTCGGAGCCGTTCGCATGCTGTTTCCCGCGTTGCTGGTCCTCCATGCCGCGCGTTGTTTCCACACGGTTCACGCCTACGTTGCGCCGCGCATCCCCGCATTCGGGGGAATGGCGCTGGTGAAGCGGTTTGCGCTGGCGTTCGGCATCGGCATCCCGTGGGTCTGCTGGCTGATCCTGCGCGCGCCCGCACCGGAAGCCTGGTGGAGCATGATCCTGCATGGCACGGTATATTTCCTGATTTCGGGCTGGCTCCAGCCGCTCCCGTCGAAATTCTCGGTGTTCCAGGCGGGCAGGTCGGGCCGCCGGCTTCCGCGCCTCGTCGTCGAGCCGCTTCGCGGCGGTCTTGCCGATCCCGCCATCAGCGGCGATGTCCGGCGGGAAGCAGGGGCGTGGCAGTCGGATCACGGATTCGCGCTGCTTTCCGACGTGCGGATGCCGCTGCTGGAGATGCCGTTGTTCGAAGCGACGGGAACGGCGCTCGCCTCGGCCGATCACCGCGCCGTTCTGCTCCTCCTCCAGTCCGAGGTGCGCCCCCGCCCGCACCGGACGCTCGTTTCCTGGCTCGAGGGAAAGGCGTTCGTGACGACGGATTTCGGGGCGACGACGGCCCGGTTCCCGGGGGGCATCACGTATCTCTCCCGCCCTGCGGGCGAAGCTCCGGCAACGTTCCTGGCGGCCCACGAGGCCGCGATCGACGCCGGGCGGGCTCAGACGATTCCGCAGCCGCCGTGGCCGGCTCTCCAGGCCATGGTGGAGGCGATGGTGGTATTCCTGCACCGGGAAATCCAGGTGCCATCCGCGGCCACATCCGCCGCCGCGGCCGATTCCGGGGAGACACGCACATGACCGCAGGAAACGTCACTCGAGGTCTCGATCTCAAATACCGCATTTTCCTGTTCAATCTGGTCCTGGTGTTCGTCGTGATGGGCCTGGCGACCTGGTATGAACTCGACCGGCTGCATCTGGCCGCATCCGAGCACATCGCGCGGGAGAGCCAGCGGCTGGGGAAAACCCTGGAAGGCCTGCTTCCGCGGATGATCGTTTCCCATGACGCCGCCGGGCTGGGCGATATCGCCAAAAAACTGACCTCGCCCGAGCTGCCGGACAACGAGATCGTTTCGGTGGCGGTGCTCGACGGCCAGTTCCAGGAGATCGCCTTTGCCGATCAGGGCTGGCGGGACCGGAAGGACGCCTCGGTGCGGCTTCCCCCGACCTTCATCATCCAGAAGCCCGTCAAAGCGCTTGGCCAGGCCGAGGCGGTCGGGTATCTGCGGTTCGCGTTCTCGATGGCGAGGTTCGAGGCGGCCCGAAACGAGGTGATCCGGGACAACCTGCTGGTGACCCTGTTCGTTGCGATTCTCGCGTTTTTCTGGGCCTGGCAGTTGGCGATCATGATCAACCGGCCGCTGCGCACGTTGATCGATGCTGCAGAGCGGATCACCGAGGGGAATATCGGCAACGCCCGGTTCGAATCCACCGGTGACTCGGAAGTCGGATCCCTCGTTTCGGCCTTCAACCGCATGACCGAGACGATCGGCCTGCATCTCGAGGATCTGAGGCACAAGAACGCCCTGCTCGACCGGCGTGTCTTCGAGCTTTCGACGCTGCACCAGGCCGGTCGCGCCATCAACTCGGTGCTCAACCTCGATCAGCTGTATGAGCGCATCGTCGACACCGCCATCTCGGTGCTGGGTGGGGTCAAGCGCTGCTCGCTGATGCTCATCGACCGCCGCACGAACGAGTTCATGGTGCGGGTGGCGAAGGGGCTGGATGTCGGACTGTTGCCGCCGACCCGCCGCGTGCCGATCGGGGATGGCGTGGCTGCGCGCGTCTGCCAGTCGGGCGAGCCGGTCATCATCAACGACGTTCCCGAGGGCGATGCCCGGCTGCTCGAGGTGACCCGCATCCCGCGCAGCTCTCTGTGCGTTCCCCTGAAGATCAACGACGAGGTCGTCGGGGTGCTCTCGGCGAGCAACAAGATCTCGGGCGAGCCGTTCACCGGCGACGACCAGGCGCTTCTCGAGACGCTGTCGACGCAGGCCGGCGTCGCGATCAAGAACGGCAGATTCTACCAGGATCTCAACCGCAAGATTCTCGAGCTGAACACCCTGCACGACATCGGCCGCAACCTGAGCATGGAACTCGACATCCAGCGTCTGCTCGAAATGATCGTCGACCAGACCTCGCGCGTGCTCGGCGGGGTCCGCTCCATCTCCCTGATCCTGCACGACGGGGAGACGGGAAAACTGCATGTCCGCGTCCATCGCGGGTTGAGCCCCGAGTATGCCACCCGGCCGATCGAGGTCGGCGAGGGAATCGCCGGCAAGGTGTTCGCGAAGGGCGAGCCGCTGATGATCAACGATCTGCCCTCCCAGCCGGAGCCGGATCCCCGGGGTGGCCTGGCGGATACGGCCGCCGGCAGCGTGACGGGGAGAAGCTCGCTGTGCGTGCCCCTGATCGTGAAGGAGCGGGCGATCGGCGTGTTGTCGGTCTCGGAAAAGCTGTCGGGCGAGATCTTCGACGACAACGACCTGAGCCTGCTGGTGACGCTTGCCGCGCAGATCTCGATCGCCCTCCACAACGCCCGCCTGTATGAGGATCTGGAAGCGAGCTACCTGTCGGCGGTTCGCGCCCTCGCCAACTCGCTCGACGCGAAGGATGCCTACACGCGCGGCCACAGCGAACGGGTCGCCGCCTTCTCGGTCGAGATCGGCCGCCGGATGCGGCTCGAGCCCGAGACGCTCAAGAATCTCCAGATCGGCGCCCTGCTTCACGACATCGGCAAGATCGGCATCTCCGAAAACATCATCAACAAGCCCTCCCGTCTCACGATGGACGAGTTCGAGCTGATCAAGACGCACCCGGTGCGGGGCGCCAACATCATCGAGCCGGCCAGCTTCCTCAAAGAGAAGGTGCCGCTGATCAAGCACCATCACGAGCGGTTCGACGGGAAGGGGTATCCCGACGGCCTGAGCGGCGAGAGCATCCCGCTGCTGGCCCGGATCGTCTGCGTGGCCGACTCGTGGGACGCCATGACCAGCAAGCGCGCCTACCGCAACGTCGTGCCCCGGGAACAGGCGGTCCAGGAGCTGCTCAAATGCGCCGGCACCCAGTTCGATCCGAAGATCGTCGCGGCGTTCATGGAAGTGCTGCAGGATGAGAAGACCGTCGAATCCATTCTCGAGCTGGGGTACTCATGATCCGTCACTGGAACCTGATATCCGCTGACGGGGCCGGGATCGAGGATCTCGGTCGGAGAACCGGTTTCCCCGAACTCCTGCTGAGAATCCTCTGGAATCGCGGCATCCGTGACGAGAGTGCGATCGAACGCTATTTCGAGCCGCGCAGCCGGACGCTGGCGACCCCCTTCCTGCTGGATGGGATCTGCCCGGCGGTCGATCGTATTCTGAAAGCTATAGAAACTGACGAGAGCATCCGTGTCTACGGGGATCGCGATGTCGACGGCATCACTTCGACGGTGCTGCTGCTCGAGACGCTCCGGAAATACACGCAGCGCGCCGACTGCACGATTCCCGTGATCGAGGACGGGTATGGCCTGAACCGCGACTACATCGACACCGCGAAACGCGATGGGATCGGCCTGATCGTGACGGTCGACTGCGGCATCGGCAATGTCGAGGAGATCGAGTACGCCCGGCAGGCGGGTATCGACGTGATCGTGACGGACCACCACGAGCCGCCGGCGGTGCTGCCGAAAGCGGTGGCATTGATCGATCCGAAGCTGCCCGACTCGATGTATCCGCACAAGGACATGGCCGGAGTGGGGGTGTCGCTCAAGCTGTCGCTCGCGATCGAGCTTGCCGTCGGAAAAAGCGTCACGAAACCGGTCGTCGCCTTCGCCCTGGACGGCCAGGAGGTCGACGTCCTCCGGTTCCATCCGCGCGAAGGATTCTCCCGGCTCCGGCACGTGCACGCCGGTTCGATGCAGGGAGCCGTCATCCTGTTCTTCAGCCCGTCCGAGCGGACCCAGTTGTTCGAGCTGCTGCCGGAACTGCACAAACTGCCGGTGGGAGACGGCCGCACCACCCAGATGTGCCTGACGAGCCTGGCCGAATCCGTCATTCCCGAGTTGAAGGAGGCGGAGAAGTCCGAGATGGCCGCGGCGTTCGCCCTGCCGGCAGCCCTGTGCGGGGCGAAGCAGCTCGTCGTGATGTTCCTGAAACTGCAGGAGGCGCAGGATCCCGGGGTGAAGGCGCTGTGGCAGCGGGCGCTCGATATCCTCACCATCGGGACGGTCGCCGACATGGTGCCGATGCGGGGAGAGAACCGCACGATCGCGCAGATGGGCCTGAAGTTCGTCTCGAACACCCGCCGGCAGGGCCTTTTGGAGCTGTTCACGATGCTCGGCTGGCGGCAGCGCACGGTGAGCGAGCGGGATATCAGCTTCAATATAGCTCCAATTATAAATTCTTCGGGCCGGCTGCGGACCGCCCAGATCGCGGTCGATCTGCTGACGACCGACGCCCCGGACCGGGCCCGTGATCTCGCCAAGGAGCTGTTCGAACTGAACATCGAACGGAAGCGGCTCGCCGAGGAGTGCTACCGGAACGTCCGGGAGCATCTGCTGCGGCAGAACGATCTGGCGAACGACCGGCTGTTTCTCGTGGCGGCGCCGTTCCCGAACCAGGGCGTGACCGGTATCGTCGCGACCCGGCTGATGCTCGAGTTCTGCCGGCCGGTGATCGTGCTGCTCGAGGATCACGGCCGCTGGCTCGGCTCGGCGCGCAGTTACAAGGGGATCAACATGATGAACGCGCTCCATGCGGGCGCGGCGCATCTCGAAAAATATGGAGGCCACGTCGGTGCTGCCGGCCTGACGGTCGCTTCCCATGCCGTCGAGGCGCTGCGGGGCGCGTTGCGTGCCTATGCCGCCGCCAACATCACGGATGCGGATCTCCAGGCCGAGTGGCTGATCGATGCCGAACTGCCGATCGAGCGGGTCGGGGAGGCGCTGCTGAATGACCTGCTGAAGTTCGCCCCCTTCGGGATCGACAATCCGGCCCCGCTCTTCACGGCGCGAGAGGTCCCGTTCTACGAGATCCGCAAGGTCGGCGAGACGAGAAATCACCTGCGATTCAAATTCCGCAAGCCGTCCGGTGCCGCCGTGTTCGGCATCGGGTTCGGTCTGGGCCGTCTCCTCGACGTCGATCAGATCACCGACGGGGCATGCGATTTGGTGTTCAGCGTCGATGCCAATGAGTACAACGGCGTGCGCTCGGCGCAGGTCGTCGTCTACGATGTTTCGTTCCCGGGGCATCGCCAGATCGAGCCGGCCGAGTTGCCGGCCCTGGTCGGCAGTGTCGCCGTGGAACCCGAAGGGATGCCGACATGATAGACCGTGATCAACCGCCCCTGAACAGATACGACTTCACCCGTCTCGAGAACATGTGGATGCCGCTCATCCTCGATGTCGTCAAGGGGATGATCGAGCGATGGGAGATGTGCGAGTGCCACGACTGTGTTCTCGACACCGTCGCGATCGCGCTCAACAGCCTGCCGCCGAAATACTGGGTGGGCGGCAAGTTCGATGCGTTCACCCCGCCGGATGCCTTCCTGACGGATGCGAACAACCGGCTGCTCGCCGAAGAGGCGGTGATCCGGGCACTGGCGATGGTCTCGAAGAATCCGCATCACTGAATTCTTTCCCGCAATACAATACGGCACGGAATATTCCGTGCCGTATTGTATTGCGTGCGGGGTCCTGCTGAACCGCGGCATCCGGGCGCCGCCGGCCCACTTCCCCCATCCTGGGGGTCGGGTCAGGCCAGCTTGTTGGCCTTGAAGATTTCCTGGAGGGCGGTGGAAGCGGCCTGACGGACCTCGCGGGTCTGGTCGCGTTCGGCCTTCTTGAGGGCGACGATGGCGCGGATGTCGCGCAGGGCGCCCAGCGCCTCGGCGGTGGTGCGCCGGACCGAGCCGTTGCGGTCGGAGAGAAGCGCGACGAGCGTATCGACGACCTTCGCCCCGCCGATGCGGCCGAGGATGCGGGCGATGTTTTCGCGGAGGAAGTTGTTCCGGTCGTTCACGAGCCGGAGCAGCCTCTGGACGAGCGTGTCTTCGCCGATGCGGATCAGCAGGTCACAGGCATGGCGCCGGATCCGTTCTTCCGTGTGTTTGAGGGCCTCGACCAGGACGGGATACGAGCGGGTGCGGAAGCTGACGACGGCTTCGCTGCATGCCAGCGGAACGAGCGGGGATGGATCGTCGAGCCGGGCGAGCAGCGGCATGACGGCCTGGGTGTCGCCGATCATGGCGAGCGCCGCAGCGGCCTTTTCCCGGACGGATTCGGCCGAATCCTCGAGCGACTTGATCAGGTGCGGCAGGGCGACCCGGTCTTTCCGCTGGCCGAGCATCTCGACCGCGGTGCCGCGCACGACGGCCGACTTGTCCGACAGGGCGCGGATGATGATGTCGGGGACGCGGGCATCCGCCATCTGGGCGAGCGACCTGACCGAAAGCTGCCGCACGAGCTCGGAGGTGTCGTTCGTGGCTTTCTCGAGGAACTCGACGGCCGCGGTGTCGCGCAGCTCGCCGAGCACCTGGGCGGCCTTGGCCCGGACGGCCTCGACGGCGTCCTTCAGGGCTTCGATCGCCGGCGGCACGGCGGCAGTGGTGCCGATCTTCCCGATGGCCTCGATCGAGGCGCCGCGCACCTTGTCGGCCGGATCCTTGACCAACTGGGAGAGGGTGCGGATGGCGCGCGGGTCGCGGGTTTCCCCGAGAACCGAGGCGATGGCGTAGCGCACGGGCTCGGCGGGGTGGGAAGCGGCAAGCAGCAGCTTCTCGACCAGTTTGCGGCTCTTGCTTGCGATCAGCTGCTTGCTGAGCAGATCGAGCGGAATCTGGAACTCGGGCTTCTTGAGGATGTCGATCAGGGCGTCGAGCGCCCCTTCGGTCTGGAT
Organism: Candidatus Rifleibacteriota bacterium; assembly: GCA_029565415.1. The sequence goes on from JAKQOH010000072.1 coordinate 9,770, forward strand.
GCCGCCGAGAGCTTCGACGCACCACTGACGCTGCGCGGCGTCACCCTGGGCGAAGAAGTCGCGGATGACGGGGATCGCCTTGTCGTTGCCGACCTTGGCGAACAGTTGGGCCACGTTCAGCTTGATCAGATGCAGGATCTGCGTGCTGCACTCGACGATTCGCTTGTCGGGGATGCCGGCGAGTTTCTTGAAATCCTTTTCGGTCAGCGTTTCCTTCGCGATCTTGATCAGAAGCGCGAAAGCCCGCTCGTCATCCATCTGGGCGAGGGCTTCGGCGATCGAGAACTGGGCCCAGGCATACCCTTCCTTGAGGATGACCGAGATCGGGTTCGACTCGGTCAGATGGCGGTCGATCGTGAGCAGGCTGTCGGCGACGGTGCGCTTGAGGCTGTCGCCGGCCGTCTCGAGGACCTTGATGAGGGGGAAAATGGCGCGGATGTTCCCGATACGGCCCAGAACGCGGACCACGGAAGGAACGACGGCGGTCTGCTCGGTGGCGAGCGCCTTCGTCAGGGGTTCGACGGCCATCTCCTCGAGTTCGCACAGGGCCCATTCGGCCTTGGCGACGATCTGGTCGTCCTGTTCGGCGAGGGAGCGGATGAGGGCGGGAATCGCCTTGGCGCCGCGGATCAGGCCGAGAGCCTCGATCGCATGCAGCCGGACGTCGCGTTCCGAGTCGGAAAGGCGGTTCACCAGGGGGTCGATGGCGACGGGGTTGCCGATCTTGCCCAGCGCCTGGGCGGCGGCCATCTTCAGTTCCGGTTCCGGGGCGTCGAGGAAGGGGACGAGGTTGCCGGCCGTGGCCTTCTCGCCGATCTCGCCGAGGGCATCGATGGCGCGAAGGCGGACGGTCTTGTCGGCGCGGTCGAGGATGCCGAGGACGAACCGGCAGGCTTTGGGAGACTTGATCTTCGCGAACGCCTCGATCGCGAGCTGGATCTGGCGCGGATTGAAGTTCTGGGAGAGGGCGAGAAGGGGCTCGACGGCGCGATCGCTCGCGATCTCTCCGAGCGACCAGATGATCTTTTCCTTGATCTGCGGGGTGCTGACCTGGAAGATGTCGATCATCGCGTCGACGGCGTTGGGATTCTTGATCTGGCCCAGAGCCTGGATGGTCGCAAGGCGGAGCCGCTCGTTGTCCTCGCCGAGCATGACCAGAAGCTGATCGCAGGCGGCCGTGGAGCCGATCCGGCCGAGGGCCTCGATGGCCTTGAGCCGCACTTCGAAGTCGGGGTCTTTCAGCAGCGGCAGGACGATGTTGACCGACTGCGGCTCGTGGAGGTTGCCGATCGCCTCGCAGGCGATGTAGCGCAGATCGTGGTTGCGGCTCTTGAGGAAGGCGGAAACGGCCTTGAGAGCCGAGACGGCGCCGATCTTGCCCAGCGATTCGAGGGCCACATACCGCAGATCGTCGTTGTCCTCTTCGAGCAGCTTGATCAGCGGGATGACGGCTTCCTCGGATTTGATGTTCCCGAGGGAGCGGGCCGCGATGAACTTGATCGACGGGTCTCCGCCGGCGAGGCACTGGATGAGGGGGCGCACCGCCTCCTGGCAGGCCACGTCGCCGAGATACTCGGCGGCGATCTCGCGGATGTCTTTCAGCTCGTCCCCGAGCAGCCGGACGAAGTCCGGGTTGGCCTCGGCCATGCCGAGTTCCTTCATCTCGAGAACGAGGGAATACCGCTCGTCGGGATCCTTCGTCTCCGCGAGCCGGCGCCGGTTTTCCTCCAGTTGCTGCAGGGGTGTGAGAGGCGGCATCTCTTCGAGAACGGGGGCGGGCTCCGCCGCACCGGCCACATCGAAATCGGATTCGGTGACGGATTCGGGGGAAACGGCATCGACGACGGTAACAGGGACGTCAGTCGTTGTCGGCGATTGATCAATATCGAAATCTATAGAAGTCGAGTCGAACTCCATTGCCGCGGGTGCGGGCTCGGCCTTTGGGGCGGCAACGGGCCGGACCGCTTTCGGGGCTGGCGGGGCTTTCGGGGGCGCCTTCCCTTCGATTCCCATGAACAGGCCGGCCAGATCCTCGTCGACGTCCAGCGTCGCCGTCTGGCTCTCCTCGGGTTCCGTCGGAGCCGGGGTGTCGGCTTCGATCACGATGTCCATCGCCGGTTCGGGCTCCGGGGCGGGCGCAGGGGTGCGCTCACGGTCGGCGGCTTTGGGGGCCGGCTGCTGGGGCTGGAGAATGAACTGGTCGAGGAAGTCCGCATCCGCTTCCGCGGCGACCGGAGCTGGCTCCGCAACGGCAACGGGGGCGGCTGCGGGGGCGGCATCGAGATCGCCGAAGTCGAAGGAGGTGGTTTCCGCAGAGCCGCCGCTGATTTCGAACGACAGCTCCTCGGTGGCAGGGGCCGGAGTGGCCGGAGGCTCTGCCGAACGTTCGGCCGGGGGGGCGGAAAACGCCGTTGCGGCCGGCTCGGGCTCGGGTTGGGGGGCCGAGGCGGCGAGGTCGACGGAGAGCGGGTCGGAGCCGAGATTGAAATCGATGTTCAGCTCGGGCGCTGTCTGTGATGCCGGGGAGGCCGGGGTGTCGAACGCTCCGAGGTCGAGGTTGCCCGACGGTTCGGCGGCGGGTTCGGCGAGGTCGAGTTTCAGTCCGCCCGCGTCGAGGGGGGTGCCGAGGTCGAGGTTCGGCATCTGGGGCGAGGGGGTGTCGAGCTCCAGGCCCGAAGGCGTGGCGTTCGAATCGAAGGAGAGATCGAAGCCGCCCTTGACGTCGGCGCCGGCATCGAGGCTCAGATCGAGCGAGCCGCCTGCGGCACCGGCCGGGGCCGGGCCGAGATCGAGCGACAGATCGGGCACGCTGCCGGGGGCAGGCGGGGTGAGGTCGAAACCGCCCAGCTCGAGGCTGCCGGTGGCGGGGCCTTCCGGGGCGGGGGGCGCCGCGGTGCCCGCGTCGGACAGATCGAGCGAGAGATCGAGGTCAAGGGGTGCCCGTTCGAGCGGGGTCGGCGTGCCGCCGCCCGACGCGGGGAGCGCCATTCCGCACATGTTGCAGAATTTGTTGTCGTTTTCGTTTTCAAACCCGCAGCCGGGACACTGCATAGCGACCTCCGATTTTCATGGCCCCCGTTTTTCCGGTTCGAGGGAATATATCCAGCAGCTTCATCAAGGACCGACGAGACACCTATCGTCCAAACATCCGGCAGTTTACCGGAAAACCGTCGTGAATGCCAGAGGGGATTTCCATTCAGACGGGCTTCAGATCACCTGCGAGATCCGGGAACAGCCGCGCGTATTCCGCGGCCGGATCCACCTGGCGTCCCTCCGCGAGCAGCTCCTGCACGCAAATGACAATATCTCTCAATATAATTTTCGGGATCATCCGGCGCATCGCCGTCACGGCCGAGGGGCGCATGCTCATTTCCTCGATGCCGATGCCGGCAAGAGTGAGGAACCCGGCGGGACTGGCGGCCATCTCCCCGCACAGGCCGACCTTGATCCCTTCCCCGCGCGCCGCGGCAACGCAGTAGAACAGGAGCCGGAGAAACGGAATGCAGAGAGGGTTCGCGAGGTCGGTCAGCCGCTCGTTGGTGCGGTCGATCCCGTAGAAAAACTGGAGCAGATCGTTCGTTCCGATGCTGATGTAGCGGGTATGCCGGGCAATCTGTTCCATCATGAACATCGCCGATGGGACCTCGACCATGATGCCCCACTCGGGCGGTTTCGACGGCGAGATCTGGTCCAGGACGCGTTTCCAGATGGCAGCGATCGCCTCGAGTTCCGCCGGGGTCGAGACCATCGGGAAGATGATGCGGCAGTTGCGCCCGTCTCCTGCCCGGACCATGGCGCGCAACTGGGGTTCGAGCACATCGGGGCGGGAGAGCAGGAACCGGATCGAGCGGAAGCCCATCGCCGGGTTCACTTCGTGGGGAAAGGGGATGTACTTCACCGGTTTGTCCGAGCCGATGTCCATGGTGCGCAGGACGGTCATGTCGGGCGCGGCATCGACGACCTGGCGGTAGATCGATTCCTGGAACTGTTCCGACGGGAGGTCCATGCTTTCCATGAACAGGAACTCGCTCCGGAACAGGCCGACCCGGTGAATACCGCGGCCGGTCATCAGTTTCAGCTCCTCGACGCGGGCGATGTTCGCCCCGAGGGCCAGCCGAACGCCGTCGCGGGTCGTCTCTCCCCCGACCTCCGGGTTTGTGCCCGGCGGCTCCGTCGGCGCGGTGATCGCGGAGATCTGGTCCGGGGCGGGGTGGAGGATCACCCGGCCTCCCTGTCGTGTATCGACCAGAATAGAATCTCCGGTGTGGGCGACGCGGGCGAGGTCGACGAGGCCGAACACCGAGGGGATGCCCAGGGCGCCGGCGAGGATCGCGGCATGGGAGGTCACTCCGCCCGATTCGAGGCAGACGCCGCGCAGTTTTCCCTTGGCGAAGTCGAGGAGCTCCGAAGGGGTGACCTCGTTCGCGAGCAGCACGAACGGCTCGTCCCCGATCTCCTTGGCCGGGCCGTCGAGGCCCATCAGATGGCGCAGGAGGCGGTCGCCGACGTCCTTGATGTCGATGGCGCGTTCCCGCAGATAGGGATCCTCGATCGCCGAGAATGCCGCCTGAAGCGCGTCGACGGTTTCCCGGACGATGCTCTCGACATTCACCTTCTCGGCCTTCAGCCGTCGGACCATCTGGGGCTTGAACTGGGGATCGGTGAGCATCAAAAGGTGGGATTCGAATATCGCTGCATATTTTTCGCCGTGCTTCTCGAGCGCCTCTTTCTGGGCCGCGAGGATATCCTGGCGGGTCAGGGTGATGGCGGCCTCGAGCCGTTCGAGCTCGCGGTCGAGGTGTTCCGGGGGAACGAGTGTCTTGACGACGTCGATCCGGCGTCGGTACACGTAGGCGCGGGCATGGCAGACGCCCGTGGAGCCGGCAATGCCGGAAAGCTGGATGGGGGATCGGGGTTCGCTCATGGGACGCGGCTCAGCTCGCCTCTTCCTCGCCGAACCGGCTGTCGATCAGGGCCTGGATGGCTTCGACGGCCGCTTCCTCGTCGTGTCCGTCGGCGATGATCGTGACCGTGTGGCCCGGGCCGGCGGCGAGCATCATGACGCCGAGGATGCTTTTCGCGTTGACTTCGGTGTCATCCTTTACCAGCTGCACCTCGGACTCGAACGTCGATGCGAGCTTGACCAGCAGCGATGCCGGCCGGGCGTGCAGTCCGAACTTGTTCTTTATCTCGACTTCCTTGCGCTTCATCTCGGACCCTTCAGATGAGAATTCCCCAGTGGTAGAGCACCAGGGCTATGACCATCAGCAGAAACGAAATCATCAGCACATCGACCTTCGCGCGATACCCCGCCGCCGCGGCACCCACGAGCAGAGCGGCCCCGAACCCCTGGACCAGCTTTTCCCCGATGTAGAAGAACTCGAGCGGCAGATTCGAGAGCAGGAACGGGGTGTGCAGGTTGACATGGTTCGGAATCAGATAACAGAGCAGGGCGATGGTCGCATACCGGAGCGCCAGCCTCGCCCGCTGGATCTGAAACGTTTTGAGCAGCTTGATGACGTCGGTCCCGAGCCGGTACCCCCAGAACACTCCGCGGAATCGGAAATACAGGTGGGGGGTATTATACACGAGGAGGAACAGGATGGGGGTGAGTAAAAAATTGCCGAACGCGAGGGTGAGGGCGGCGGCTGCCACGAAGGGGCGCCACGAGTCCCAGAAGAAGCCGTCCCCGACCGCCGCACAGGCCGTCATCAGGCCCTCCTTGGCGTCGTGGATGATGTCGGCATCGATCTCGCCCCGGCTGTGACGCTCCTCGAGGGAAAGCACGACTCCCATCACGAGGGATGAAAAATATGGGTTGGTATTGAAATACTCGAGATGCCGCACATAGGCGGCCTGCCGGGCCGGGCCGGGGGGGTGAATCCGGTCGAGGCCGGGCTGGAGGGCATAGAGGAATCCCATGTTCATCATGCCGCGGTAGTTCCAGGAGGCCTGGAGAAAGAAACTCCGGAAGGCCACCTGGAGCAGCCGGAGCCGGCTGAGCGAGGCGGGCGGGGCGGCGGCGACGCGTTCAGCTTCCATGCTCGGTCGTGATGACGCGCGCGGCGACGACGGCGGCGGCGATCCAGCCGAACCAGAGGGAGGCCGGCAGAACGGCGAAGAGGGCGATTCCCGCGAGGAACCAGCGCAGTTCGCGTCGGTCCTTGATGCACATGCCTGCGAGAACGGCGAAGCCGACGGCGGGCAGAAGGCCCTGGATGACGATGAAGCCGGTGTTCTGACCGAAACTCAGCGAGCGGGTGAAGGCCCGAAGCGGATCGACTCCGAGCCAGGTGACGATGAAACAGAACAGGAAGGCCTTGCCGAAGGTCAGAAAGCCGCCCAGCGAGTGGCCGACGGCCAACGGCCAGGCCGTCTCGCCCGACTGGAGCCGGAGCGTCGTCCAGCCCTCGAGGCGGGTGTTGAGCCGGCGGATCCCGCGGTCCAGGGCGCGGCCGAACAGGCCGAGAGCGACGGCGACCAGCAGCGCGACGGTGTTGCACACCTCGCGCTCGACATAGGTGTCGAACTCGCGGCCGGCCAAAAACCCCAGCGCCACCGAAAGCACCGAGGCCAGCGCCGCGTCGGGGGGGACGTTCATGCCCAGCGGAAGCTGCTCGATCCAGAGGAGCTGGAGGATCGTGCCGATCATCAGCCCGAGCTTGAGTCCGGCGGCCTCCTGGCCGACGAGCGCACCCAGAAACAGGCCGGTGAGCGGGGCTGCGACGATGGGCTGGGAGACCATGAACTGCCAGGTCGCGGTCGAGTCGAGATCGACGATGCCGCCGATCAGGCCGATCAGCAGGGAGGAGGTCAGGTGGTCGTCCATCATCGGCTCAGCGGTGCTTCCGGATGGCGGCGTCCATGTCCCGCATCGCGTCCTCCGGCGAGACGTCGCCGTTGATGACCAGGGCGAGGTGGTCGCCGATGGGGCCGTACAGGCTGCCGTCGCGGGGTTGGTCGCCCGAACCCTTCAGGGTCTGAAGCTGGAGGACGAAGGGGGAGAGGAACGGATCGTTTTTGATCTCGGGGTCGTTGAACAGGCTTTTGCGGGCCGGCAGGCCGTAGGTGCGCTTCACGAGGATTCCCAGCGCTTCGGGGGAACAGACGTACCGGATGAAGGCTTGCGCTTCGGGGCGGTGATGGCAGCCCTTGCCGATCACCAGGCTCTGGCAGCCGACCGGGCTGTGCCGGTCGACCGGTCCGCGCGGAAGCGGCGCCACGCCGAGTTTCGACGAGTCGTCGCGGAACGCCTGGCCCGCGAGGATGTCTCGGATTGCCCAGGGGCCGTTGAGGATCATTCCGACCTGACCGGATTTGAAGCTCTGCATCATGATCGTGTAGGCGTCGTTGCGGACGTTGACCGGGGGCACCGAGTGGTCGGCCTCCTTCAGGTCGATCAGGAAATGCAGCGCTTTGAGGGTCTGGTCCGAGGTGATGTTCAGCTCGCCGGCGGCGGTGTAATACCGCCCTCCGAATCCGAACAGGAAGGGCTCGAACCACCAGCCTTCGGGATGGATGAAAAAGCCGTACCGGGCGCGGCCGGGGTCGGTGAGCTTGCGGGCCGTTTCCCGGAAACCGTCGAAGTCTTCGGGAGGATGGTTGATGCCGGCTTCTTTGAAATATGCTTTGTTATAGAACAGACCGAGGCAGTCGAGGGTGTGCGGAAAGCCCCAGAACTTGCCTTCGACCGTGACGACATCGCGCGCGAGGGGAAGGAGATCCTCGAGCTCGGCCTGCATGCCGGCCGTGTCGAACGGCTCGAGCATCTCCCTCGTCGCGAAATCCTTCAGCCAGAACCGGTCGCACCGGAAGATATCGGGGGCGGTGCCCGTCTTCACGGCCTGTTCGTATTTTGCCCGGGCCTGGCTGAACGGAATGCTCTCGACATCGATGGCGATGTCGGGGTAGGCGAGTTTGAACTCGGTCAGCACCGGGGCGAAGGCCTCGGATTCGGTCGGGGTCATCGTGTTCCACAATTTCAGCCGGGCCTTGCCGAGATTCGAAGCGGGGGCGGGACCGGTGCTTCTGGAGGCTTTCGAGTTGCCGCATCCGGCCTGGGAGAGGAGGAGGACCAGGGCGAGGAGGAACGACAGCACCGCCGCCGGGCCTCGACGGCCGGCGGCGGCGATGAGGCCGGAACAGGGCATCCGGCGCGTGACAAGCCTCACATCATGCCTCGTTCAGACGGGCGATGCGTTCCGTGCTCTTTTCGTCGAAAAGGTGGAACCGGGCCTGCGGGATGTGGGCCGTCACGGTCTGGCCGACCTCGGCGCGGGTCGCGGGGTCGACGCGGGCGATGAGGCTGTGACCGGCGGCCTGGAGATACAGGTAGGTTTCGGCGCCCATCGGCTCGATCAGGTCGACTCGGGCCTGAAGCGGCAGGGTGGGGATGCCGGCGGCCTTGTCCCCGATCAGGATATGCTCGGGCCGGATGCCCATCGTCAGCGCGTCGGTGTCGCCGCCCGACTTGAAATTCGCGGCGATATTCATTTCCCACGACGTGGTGCCGGTGCCGTCCTTGGCGGGCAGCTCGAGCCCCTTCGGGGCACGGCCGACCTTGAGCAGGTTCATCGGCGGCGAGCCGATGAACGTGGCCACGAACGTGTTCGCGGGCCGGCTGTAGATGACGTCGGGCACGTCATACTGCTGGATGATGCCGTTGTGCAGCAGCACGATGCGGTCGGCCATCGTCATGGCCTCGACCTGGTCGTGGGTGACATAGACGAAGGTCGTCATGAGCCGCTGGTGCAGCTTCTTGATCTCGGCGCGCATCTGGACGCGCAGCTTGGCATCGAGGTTCGAAAGCGGCTCGTCCATCAGGAACACCTTGGGCTCCCGCACGATCGCGCGGCCGAGGGCGACGCGCTGGCGCTGGCCACCCGAAAGCTGCTTGGGCAGCCGCTCGAGATAGGTTTCGAGGCCCAGAATCGTGGCGGCCTCGTTCACCCGCTTCGAGATCTCGGATTCGGGCAGGTTGCGCAGCCGCAGGCCGAACGCCATGTTGTCGGCGACGTTCATGTGCGGGTAGAGGGCGTAGTTCTGGAACACCATCGCGATGTCGCGGTCCTTCGGCGGAAGGTTGTTCACCACGACGTCGCCGATCAGCAGTTCGCCGTCCGTGATGTCCTCGAGGCCGGCGATCATGCGCAGGCTGGTCGATTTGCCGCAGCCGGACGGGCCGACGAGAACGACGAATTCCCGGTCGCGGATGTGCAGGTCGATGCCTTTGACGGTCGGCGCCGGAGCTCCCTCGTAGGTTTTCACGATTTTCTTGAAGGTGACGGAAGCCATGAAGTTCCTCGCTTTACAGGATTTCGCCCAGCGGCAGAGGCTCGTTCTGGGGGGTGGGCTGGAAGACCGGCATGACGCCGCTCTTCAGGATCAGATCGAAGTGTTTGCGGTCATCCTCGTCGAGATGAAGGGCTTCGCGCAGCTCGGCCTTGCCGGCGCGGGCATGGAGGCCGCCGATGTTGACCACGGCGGGTGCGAGCCCCGCCTGCAGGCAGAGCCAGGCGTCACGGGGCGAAGCCACCAGGGCGAGGGTTTCCGGAACGACGGCACGGAACGCCGCGGCGTCGCCCGTGGAACAGAACTGGAGCGTGACGGTCTGCGGCACGCTCAGGCCCATCATCTCCTGGCGCATGCCGTCGGCCGCGATGCGGTCGTTGACGACCAGAATGTGGGTCGAACCAAGCGTCGGGAGCCACCCGACGATGACCTGGCCATGAATCAGCCGGTCATCGATGCGGAGAAACTGGATGCTTCCCGTCATGGCTGCTGCGCCTTCTTCTTCGCGGCGCGCTCCTCGTAGAAGGCTTTCAGATCGATGATGCCGCGGATGGCGCCGTCGCGGACCCGCTGGGCCAGGGCGACGAGGTCGCCGGTGTTGCGGTGGTTCGCCGCTTCCATGACCATCGGCAGGTTGACGCCGGTCAGGACGCGGACGCCGTCCGTCTTCAGCAGCTCGACGCAGATGTTCGTGGCGCTGCCGCCGAGAACGTCCGTCAGGACCAGGCACCCGTTCTCGCGATACGGGGCAATGGCGTCGAATGCTTTCTGCCGCAGGGTTTCGACCGATTCGCGCGCGGAAAACGTGATGGCGACCAGGTCTGGCTGCGGGCCCATGATCATGCTCACGGTTTCGACGAGGATCTGCGAAAGGGTTCCGTGGGTGATGAGCACGATTCCGATCACGTCAGGCCTCCAGGTAATGGTTGAGGGTTCGGGCGAGGGACACTTCATAATCGACATCCATGCCCGGGATGCCGAAGCTGCCATGCAGGCCGAGCGCGAGGTCGTGTTCGCACGCGACCAGGCCGATCTTGACGCCGCCCCCGGCCACGTCGAGCAGCGGGCTGTCGATCGAACGCATCACATCCTCGACCAGCCGGGTGATCGCATACCGGTTCCGCGGGGAAACGGCCAGCAGGCCGCTGTTCTCCGCCGCTCCGAAGGCGTTGCGCAGCAGTTTGCTCTTCAGATTGTCGCCGCTGCCGCCGGCCCGGGTGATCACGGCCCGGACCTTGCGCTGGGCGAGCCAGGCGACGAGCGCCCCGTCGAGATCGTTGGAGATCATGCAACACAGCATCGCCGCCTTGCTGAGCGACAGGCGGCCTTCCGTGTAGAGCAGCGCCTCGAAGGCGAGCTGGTCCATCACCTCTCCGATCCGTTGGGGATGCTGATCACCGGCCCATTATAGGGAGGGAGGGAAGCCTTGTCAAGAAACAATGCCCGAGCCGGGCGGCCGGGTTCGCAGGTGCGCGAACGGGAGGGCGTGTTCCCCTCTTCGGAAATGCCGAAACTCTGTCGATACGTTGCCCTATGAATCGCCTTATCAGACGTGCATGCCTTGGAATGTCGGCCCTGCTGCTGTGGGGTGCGGGCAGCGGGTTCGGTGTCGACCTGGCGGCTTTCCAGGGTTTCATGAGAACACCAGCGGGCGCCCCAGCGCGCTCGCGGCCGGCGACCCTGCAGGCCGCGAAGCTCGAGCCGGTTCGCATGGTCGGGGATGCCGATGCCTCCTACCAGCAGCAGAACCAGCTCGTCACCCTCGGCAACGCGCGTCAGGGGCCTCAGGACACCCTGTCGCTGCCGCCCGAGACGCGGGTCCCGGAGGGGCTGCGCCCCCTGCTGACCGATCGCAAAACGCCCCGGCAGGGAGTCGGCCTCTCGGGAAGCACCGGCGCCCAGCTCGTGCCCTCGCCCGGCGTTCTCGAGCCCGGCAAGAGCGCCGTGGGCGTTCACGTGCTGCCCTTCGATCTCAAGGGCATCAATGATGAGAGCGTCGGCGAGGAAAGCTACATGGACACCAGCCTCGCCCTCACCTACGGCGTGATGGATGGATTCGAGTTCGGCATCGACAAGAGTTTCGGCAACCAGGACACCTACGATGTCAACGAGCCGGTGTTCGTGAACATGAAATACCAGGTGCCCGGCAATCTCACGCTTGGCGGAAGCTTCTGCACCGACTCCCAGGGCGCCTATCATTCGGTCTGGGTGAATGCCGGCGTGCCGGTCGCCTGGGTCGGTGTCGGGGCGAATTTCGGGCCGGGCGAATACCATTTCAGCTACAACGGCTGGGACAAGATCAAGCGTGCAAAATATGGCGGATATAATTATGACTATAATTCTGGAAAGGGGTATGCCGACCCGGTCTTTTTCATGGTCGGCGGCGCCGTTCCGATCAGCGATGCCGCGCACTTCATCTACGATTTCAACGGCGACCGGTTCAGCCTGGGCTTCCGGTTCAACTACCAGAAGATCGTGTATTTCGACGCGTCCTACATCTCGGATGGCGACTACGAGCGCCTGCCCGGCGCAATCGCGCACAAGCGGATGAGGAACGTCACCTTCGGCGGTTCGCTGGTGTTCTGACGGGTTTTCGAGGCGATACGTTCGGGCCGGTTCCGGTGGCGGAGTCGGCCCGTTCCCGTTTCAGGAAGGCATAGGCGCTGTGGGCGTGGATGCTTTCGAAGTTCTCGGTTTCGACGGTGTACCACGTGATCGCGGGCACGGCATCGAGCCGGAGCGCGACTTCCCGCACCAGATCCTCGGCGAACCGGGGGTGCTCGTAGGCGCGCTCGGTCAGATACTTTTCGTCCGACCGCTTCAGCAGCGCGAACACCTCGGCGCTGGCCGACTCCTCGACGCACCGCACCAGATCCTCGATCCAGAGGAAGGCGTCAAACCGGGCGCTGACCGTGACCAGGCTCCGCTGATTGTGCGCCGACTCGCGGCTGATGGCCTTGCTGCACGGGCAGAGGGTCGTCACCGGCACCGTCACGGTCAGGACGAAATCGTCGCTCCCGTCATACATCGCCAGGAACCGGCAGTCGTACCGCATCAGGCTGCGCGCTTCCGAGACCGGGGCGGTCTTTTCGATGAAGTAGGGGAAGGCGGCCGACATGACGGCCCGCTCGGCCGACAGTTTCCAGCGCACGTCGCGCAGGATGGTGGACATCGTCGTCATGGTGATCTCGCCGCGATGGGCGTCGAGAATCTCGATGAACCGGCTCATGTGGGTGCCGCGGAAATGGCGGGGCAGATCGACGGTCATCTCGATCTCGGCGACGGTCTGCTGCGCGCGGTTCTGCCGATCGTGCACCGTGATCGGGTAGGACAGGCGCTTGATACCGACCCGGTCGATCGGGATGTCGCGCAGGTCGTTCTGGTTCTGGATGTCTTCCATGCGGCACGCAGAATACCATCACCGGCCGACGGGGGCAACTCCGGCGCGCTGGCTCTTGCCCGTGGCCTGCCGCATCGGTTACCATCCCTGCGAAGTTCCGGCGCGGACGCGCGGGGGAGAACATGACGAAAGCGGCACTGCGGGCGGCCGGGCTGGGCCTGATGCTGGCAATCGTGCCGGCGGTGGCCGTGTCGGGGCTGACGCTGTACCGGTATCTCGATACCGACGGCCGCGTCATCGTCGTCGACCGCCTCGAAAAGGTGCCGCTCGACCGCCGCTCCACGGTTCGGTCCGAGACGATCCGCTCCGGCCGGCCGCAGAGCCGACAAACCAGTCAGCGAGACTCCTCGGGAACGCTCGAAGCGCCCGCGGTCGAGTTCGTCCTGCCGATCGCGATTCCGGAACCGGAGCGGCGTGGTGATGAGCTCATTGCTACCGGAGAAGTGAAAATCGATGTGGAGCATGCCTCGGCGACGCTGTGGCTGAACGGCCTGACGACGATGTTCCGGCAGAGCGAGGAGCTGTGGCACACGACGATGGCCTTCAGCGTGTTCCATCGCCGGGTCGTGGTGCTCCAGGAGGAAAATCTGCGGCTGCTGGAAGGCTTGCGCGAACTCGAGCGGATGTCCTGGAAAGGCCATGAAGACTGGGTGCAGCAGGCGCGTGGCGTGACCGACCAGCTCCGCCAGCTTTCCTACTCGGTCTCGCTCTGGCTGCGTCAGAATCCCGGCCGCGTCAAAACCGATCTGCCGCCTCTCCTGAACCGCCTGCGGATGGTCATCGGCATGCTCGAGCGGGCGCTTCCTCCGGCGAATACCGGGAAATAGCCATGCCCGCTCCAGCTTTTCCGCGCCGTTGCCGATATTCTGAGTATGAAACCCTCCGCCACATCTCACGATCAACAGGAGTCCGGCATGAACTGCAAGAACTGCCCGGATCGCACCGTCTGCACGTCCCCGATTACGAGCTGGAATTTTTCGTCCCAGAAAGAATCCGCTGTGACGCTGCTGCGCATTCTCCGCTGCAAGAGCGGATACGCCCGCAGATAGGTTGTGCATTGCCCCGGCTCGCCGTGGCGATGTTGCTCCTTTTTCGACTGGTTGCCGCCTGCAGCTGCTTCGCGGAGGCGAGGGAGACGCCGGCCGGGGTGTTCGCCGGAACGGCCGTGCGGATCGTCGAGGAGATGGGCGATCCGAAACTCGTGCCGGGAGAGGTGGCCGAGTGTGTGCTGTCGCGGGACGGCCGGTTCCGGCTGGCGGCAGCCCTGCCGGGCGGGCGCCTGCTCTGGACGCGCGGCACCTGGCGGAGCGCTGGCGGAAACGACGCCGGCACGGATCTTTCCTTCCGATGTGATGATCTCTCGGGAACGCTGGAAGGCCGCCGTGAAGGGCGCGAACTGTTCCTGAAATTCTCGCCCCGGCCCTTCGAGACGCAGGCGTTCCGGATGAGCCTGCGGGCTCCGGCCGTCGCCTCGGGGGAGGGATGGCCTGCGGAAGCCGCGCGGACTGCCGCTGTGAATGGAGCCGGGATCTACCTGTGCGATGCTTTCGCCTCGATGGCGCCTGCGGAGGCTGGCCGAGCCCGCGCGGGGCAGGGCGTGCTGGCGCTCGAATCCGACGGCAGACTGCGGGGCGGAATTCTCGCGCCTGGCGCCGGCCAGAAGGCGGGAGAGCCCGTTCTGTGCCCTGTCGGCGGCCGTTGGCGGCTGAGTGAGGGGCGGCTGGTCATCGAGCCATCCTGGGGAATGCCACGTCCCGCCACAGCCTGGCGTGATCTTGTACTGCAGTCGATCCTGGAGGAGGGGATGCGGGTCGCAACTGGCCAGACTTCTCTGGGCGGGCTTCCCGCCGATGGATGTCGCCTGGAAGCCGTTTCGCCGCTGCCCGATGCGGAAACGGCCGTTCCGGGGCGCCTGGCCCTTTCCGGGCTGGGCGCGGTTGCCCAGATTTCCGGCGCGCCGCCCTGGACGAAAGATATTCTTCCGATACGGATTGCAGCCGATCGCCGGTTCCTCTACCTGCGCGCACCCGATGACCCTCAGACCTGGCTGGCGTTTCCCCTGCAGGTCGGGCCGGATGGGGGTGTTGCGGTGAATGTCGATGGCAGGTGCGGATACCTCGTGCGGGATGAGGCGGGGGAAGGCTGGGCTTTCGTCCTGAGGAGCCCGCCCCGGTCCGGTGCCGATCCTCACGTTCCCTCGAATTCAGCCGGGGATCTGTGGCTGATCACTCTCGATCTGCACTGGCAGCCCATCGGGGCTCCGCGCGGGCGGGCCGGCTGCTTCTGCCGGCTGCTTCTCGCGGCCCGTTCGATGCCGGAAGATCCGCTGGACGAAAGGACGGTACGATGAGCCGCCAGATTGCTGCACGTTCCGTGCTGAAAACGGAAGCGTCTGAAATCGATGCCTGGTTCTCAAAAGCCAGGGCTTCGCTGACAAGCCGGGGGCTCTGGCTTCGCGGCGGTGAACCGGGAACGATGCCGCCGGCCGCGTGGAACGGGGCCGGGCTGCGTGTCCTGATCGTCCGGTTATCGGGATATCACGACGTTGCGACCGGCATCACGCATGGGTATCTGTATCAGATGGCACGCGAGGTCGAGGGCGTCTATGCCGATCTCGCGTTTCTGCCTCCCCACAATGACGAGCTGCTGATGCGGCGCGACGGTATCCCGCTGCTGACGGGAACGGCGTCGAAACGGCCTGCCGGCGCGTTCGACGTGATCGCGGTCAGCAACTCCGTCGTGCAGGAGCTGCTCAACCTGCCCGCCCTTCTGGCGCATTCGGGTATTCCTCTTTCCCGGCAGGAGCGGGATGCCGCGGGATCCCCCCTGATCCTGCTCGGGGGAAGCAACTCGGCGGCGACGGCGATCCTGCACGGCCCGATCGGGGAGGCACCCGACGGCGAGGGACTGGTGGATGGCGTCGTGATCGGGGACGGCGACGAAGCGTTCCCGGCCGTCCTACGGCTGCTGGTAGGGCGTCGCGGAGCTCCCAGGCCGATCCTGCTGGACGAACTCCGCGCGGGAGTGCCGGGTTTCTATGATCCGTCGAAATATAGGTGTAAATATTCTGAGTCGGGCAGGCTCGCGGGTATCGAGGCGGTGGACGGGGCCCCGTTTCCGGTTCGCGCAAACAGAACCGACGTGCGGCGTCTGAAGCGGGCGCACGGAAACAGCCCGATCTGGTACGACGAGGATGCGGCCGGCGCTTCCCACGTCGTCGTGACGGCGGGATGCCCGTCCTTCTGCTCCTTCTGCAAGGAGTCCTGGGAACAGAAACCGTATCGGGAGCGGGAGGTCGATGATGTCGTGCGGGATGCGCTCGAACTCAAGCGGTCTCTGGGATTGAAAGAAATCGCTCTCTATACATTCAATGCCAACACCTATACCGGGCTGATGCCGCTCCTCGACAGGCTGGATCCGCTGTTCGAACGGGTCGCGATCAAGAGCCAGCGGTTCGATGCGATCGCGAAGGCGCCGGCGCTGCTCGAACGCCAGCTTGCGGCCGGGAAACGAAGCTACACCTGTGCCATGGAGGGGATCAGCGACCGGCTGCGGACGTTCCTCCAGAAAGGGCTCTCCGAGGCACAGCTTCTCGCCGGCTTCGACGAACTGTTCCGGCGGAACGTGCGCCAGATGAAGGTGTTCGTGATCGTGACGGGATTCGAGACGAAGCCCGATCTCGAGGAGTTTGCCGCCCTTCTTTCGAAGCTCCGGAAAAAGCTCGACGGGCTGAAAGGGCGGCCCGTCATCACGTTTTCCTTCGCCGCCCTGTTCCGGCCGCCCCATACGCCGCTGCAATACGCCTTTCCGCGCCCGGCGCCGGCCGAAATCGAGCGGTTCGAGCGTGAGATCGCCGGCCTGGTGAAGAAAGCCGGCTTCGAGGCCCGGACCAGTGCTGGAGCGTCGGATGCCGTCGTTTCCGAGTATCTCGCCTATGGCGACCGCCGCTGCACGCGGATCCTCGTCGAAGCCTCAGTCGGGAGGGAATTCCGCTATCGCGGGGAGGTAAAGCCCGAGTGCGCGGTGTTCTGGGCCACGCAGATGCGCAAGGCGAACCTGGAAAACAGGTTGTTTCCCCGGGGGGATGCCGGCGAGGTTCTCCCCTGGGACGATGTGGACGTCGGCGTGTCGACTGCGTTCCTTCTCGCGAACTGGAAGATGCTGAGAGAGGGGCGGGAGATGGCATCCTGTATCCGGCCGCCTTGGGGAAGTGGTGTTTGCGGGGGATGCGGCGCCTGCAGAGGCGAAGCCGAGCGGAAACGGACGACGGGATTGGGCCCGCAGGACATCGGTAAAGCCCAGGTCGGAGCCTCGGCGCCGCTGCCGCCGAAACCCGTGCGATACCGTCTGGAATTCGAGATTCCCCGGCGGTGGGCGGATACCGGAAACGCGTTCCTCGCAGCCGCTCTCGGCAGGGCTCTCATGGTTGGGGCCCCCGGCCTCGTCGAGTCGTTCCTGTGCGTCGATGCCGTGATGGAGAGAAAGCGCGGATACGGCCACTGTCGTGCGGATGTCCTGTTCCGCGCGGACAACCCCCTGCCGGCCGGTATCCGGTTCCCTCTTGCCGATACGGTCTCTGACGAAGGCGGTCTGCGGATTCTTTCCATGAAATCCGCTTCCGGGAGCCTTGCCGAGGATATCCGGCCGCTGGTTCTGGTGATCCATGGAGCGCAGAACGACCGGGAGGCGGAGATCGCGATGCGGATCGATGCGATGCTCGCGAAATACCGGTACAAACACCAGAAACTCTGGCGGGGCGATGTGCTGCACTGGGAGATTCAGGCCGGCCAGGCAAAGAAATGCGGCATATCGCTGATCCGCCTGCCCCGGGGTGGAAACAATATCATGGTGAATATCACGCACTGGCCCGAGGCCCATCTGATCGATCAGATCGGTGGGGGCGAGTATGATGTCGAGGTTCTCCCGGCCTGATTCTTGTGATACCATGGCCCCATGCCAGGAACACCGACGAACATCGATCGCTTCATTGCCGGAATCGACCGCGCCATCTTTTCGGCCGACCCGGTGACGGTCACCGCCCATGCCTACGATGCGACGAACGAGTTCCATTACCCGGCCGGCGTCGTGCGGCCCCGGAATGCCGCGGATGTCGCCGCGATCCTGCGAGCGGCGAACGAAAGCCGGGTGAGCCTGTTCCCGCGCGGCGCCGGAACGGGATTTTCGGGCGGCTCGCTTCCCGTGGACGGCGGGGTCGTGATCGATTTTCTGGGCATGAATCGCATTCTCGACATCGACGAGGCAAGCATGACGGCCCGGGTCGAGCCGGGGGTCGTGACGCTGCATCTCCAGGAGACCGTCGAGAAGCGCGGGCTGTATTATCCGCCCGATCCGGCATCGCTGAAGATCTGCACGATCGGCGGCAACGTCGCCGAGAACGCGGGCGGGCCGCACTGCCTCAAATACGGCGTGACGAGGGATTACGTGCTTTCGCTCGATGGGTTCACCGCCGACGGGCGGCCGTTCGGCGCGGGCAAGGGCACGCTCAAGGACCGCGCCGGCTACGATCTGAAGCACCTGTTTATCGGCAGCGAGGGCACGCTGGCCGTCTTCACGGGGATCCTTCTGCGTCTCGTGCCGAAGCCCGAGGACCGGATCCTGTTCACGGCGTATTTCCGGGATCTCGACGATGCGACCGCCATGGTGAACACCCTTCTGATGCGGGGGATCGCCCCTTCATCGCTCGAGTTCATGGACAGATCCGCCCTTCAGGCGGTCGAGTCGTATGCGAAGCTGGGGATCAACACCTCACATGAGGCGGTCCTGATCGTCGAGATCGATGGACGGGCCGATGAAATGCCTCATCTTCGGGGTATCACCCAGGCGTGTCTCGCCCAAACCGCGGCCGACATCCAGGTCGCCACCGACAAACGGGAACAGGAGGCACTCTGGGAGGTCCGTCGCAAGGCCAGCCCCGCCATGCGGGCGTTCGGCAACAAGAAGGCGAACGAGGATATCGTGGTGCCGCGGCGCAACATCCCCGCCTGTATCCGTGAGTTGCGCGACCTCGCGCAACGCGAGGGATTGAATATCATCAGCTTTGGCCACATCGGGGACGGCAACATTCACGTCAATATCATGTACGATGGAACGAGCGATGCGGAACGCATGCGGGTCGAGCACGGCCTCAAACAGTTGTTCACGATCGTGAACCGGTATGAGGGGGCCGTGTCGGGCGAGCACGGGATCGGCATCGCGAAAAAACGGTATCTGCCCGCGAATCTCGATCCCGTCAGCTATGATCTCATGCGCTCGATCAAGCGGTTGTTCGATCCCAACGGCATCCTGAATCCGGGCAAGATGTTCTACTGAGCGATGGCACGGCTGAAGAGCGCACAAGACCTCCAAGAGAGACTTCGCCGCGAGCTGGCGAACTGCGTGAAATGCGGGGCGTGCATGGCCTTCTGCCCCGTTTACCGCCTCGACCGGACCGAAACCTCCAACATGCGGGGCAAACTGGCCCTCCTCCAGGCGATCGAGACGGGCCGGACGATTCCGCCCGGAGCCGTTCGGAAAGCCCTTTCCCGGTGCGTCGGCTGTCTGACGTGTCGCGCGACCTGCCCCAACAAGGTGGACACCGGACTGGCAACGATTCTCGGAAAATGGCATCACGCACCAGTGGGACCTGTCGGCAGCGTCGGGCAGTTCGTGGCCCGGCTTCTCCGGCGCTCCGCCGTCGGGCGCTCCCTTCTCGTTTTTGCCGAAGAACAGCACTCCTCCGGAATGCGTCTCGCCCCCATTGTTCGTCATCTCCTGCAGATGATGCGAGGGCGAAAATGCGCAAAAATATATAATAATACAAATAATAAATCCGGGGGTCTGCTTCTCGTACCCGGGTGCAGACTGGCTGGCAATGATGCTTCGTGCGGGGCGGCGGTGAAGCTCGCCGAAGCGGCCGGACTGGCCGGCGACAACCGCCCCGGAGAGATCTTCGATGGCGGTTGCTGCGGGTTGCCCGCTCTTGCGGCGGGGGATCTCGAGGGCTATGCCGATGCCGTTTCCCGGCTGATGGACGTGCTGGCCCGGCAACGGCCCCAGGCCATCCTGTTCCTCTGTCCGGAATGTTGGTATGCCTGGCGATTGGCTCCAGAACTATGTGAACTCATCCCCGTTGAACAGAGCGTCTGGAAGATGGGAGCCGAGTTCCATGCCGCTCTGGCTGCATCGGGCTGGCAACCCGGCATCCGGATCGAGGGGCGGCTCGCGTTCCACGAGGCCTGCCTGTATGCGCGCGGCGGCGGGGACCGGGAGGCGCCGAGGCGGCTTGTCGAGCGGATGGCGGCGGAGAAGCCGGTTCGCTCCTTCCGAGAGGGGACCTGTTGCGGCGCCCGGGGAGGATTGGTGTATGATGATCCCGGAATGGCCCGGCGCATTGCCGCCGACCGGCTCGACGAGCTTCGTGCCGCCGGCGCCGAGACGGTGGTGACGCATTGCGACCGCTGCCGGAGCTTTTTCGGGCGCCAGCCGGAGGCACAAGGGATGCGCGTGACGAGCCTGCTCGACCTTCTCGGGGAGACGATGAATCATGGCTGAGATCGATCTGTTCGCGTTCGAGCGCGAAGCGCGCGGCGAAGGCTACTGCCGGATCGCGGGGGGGGATGAGGCCGGCCGGGGCCCCTGGGCCGGCCCGGTATTCGCCGCCTTCGCCGTGCTGCCCGACCCATGCCCGATCGAGGGATTGAACGATTCGAAGCAACTGTCGCGCGAACAGCGCCGGCGGCTGTACGACGTCATCAGGGCGGAAGCCACGGCCTGGGGCGTCGGCCGCGCCGAACCGGAGGAAATCGATCGCTATAATATTCTCGAGGCGACCCGGCTCGCGTTCCGGCGGGCATTCGAGACGCTCGATCCTGCCCCTGACTTCGTGCTGCTCGATTACATCAAGCTGCCCTGGATGCGGGTGCCGCACCGGGCCTTCGCGAAGGGGGATGCCCTGAGCGCCTCGATCGCCGCCGCCTCGATTCTTGCGAAGGAAGCCCGGGACCGCGTCATGGAGGAGCTCGACGGGCGCTTCCCCGGCTATGGCTTCGCGAAACACATGGGATACGGCACGCCGCAGCACCAGGAGGCGCTACGCCGACTTGGCCCGTGCCCGATCCACCGGCGCTCGTTCAAGCCCGTCAAGGCGCTGCTGCCCGAAACC
This sequence comes from Candidatus Rifleibacteriota bacterium, assembly GCA_029565415.1. The sequence goes on from JAKQOH010000072.1 coordinate 30,622, forward strand.
GAGCCCCGGCATGCGACTCTCTTTTGATCTTCCTTCGCTTCCGCTCACCTCCGGGCAATCGGTGCGGGCCGAAGTCGTCAGCAGCGACGAAAAGGGAAGCGACATCCTGCTGAATGGCATTCCGACACGGGTTTCCGAACGACTCGAAGCCGGGAAAAAGCTCGAAGGAAAGATCGAGCGTAACGCGGCGGGGCAGGCGGTTCTGGACTTCTCGGGCGAAGCTGCGCCCCCCGAAGAAGGCGCCACCGTGGCGTTTCTCTCCTCGATCGGTTCCCCTCCGGATGCCGAGAGCATGGCGCTCACACAGACGCTCCGGAAGCATGGCATCCCGCTGACGGAGGACTGGTTCCGGCGCGCGCGGGAAATGATGCTCCGACTCGGCGTGGGGGCGGGCGACAAGGCCGGTCTCGACGCCCTCGTCCTGATGCTGCGGTTTCGGTCAGGTGAGAACGGGTTTCCGCTGCTGAAGGAGTATGTGAACGGCAACCTGAAGTTCGGCGCCCTGTTCGAGGCGCTGGGGCGGGCCGACATCGAGCTGCTGCGGCAGGGGTGGGGCTCGGGGCGGCTCGTTGACCGCCTCCTCGAGCTGATCTCGCAGCCCCGCGACCAGGGCGCATCGGCTCCTGACCTGCCGGCCTCGATGGCGGATAATCTCGCCCTCCAGGAGCTGCTTTCCCAGCCTCCGCAGCCCGGCGAAGAAGGGCGGGTCTATTTCCAGTGGCCTCTCTTCTGGGAAGGCCAGGACGTCCCCGACACCCTCGAAGGCGAGGCCTTCGTTCCGCCAAAGGGGCAGGAAGAGCAGGGATACAGCCTGCGCATCCTCGTCCATCCGCCCACGCTCGGCGATCTCGAGGTCGCGATCCATCGCCTCGAATCCCAGCTCTGGATCCACTTCTCCGCGGCTCTCCCCGAGGCCCGGCAACGGCTCGGAACGATCTTCCCCGCGTTACAGGCGCGGCTGAAAGAGCTTTCCTGGTCGGCCGTGAAGCTGACCGTCGGAACGCTTCCCGCCCGCAAAACCTTTCTGGGTCCGACAGAACCGGCTTCGGCCACGGAACGGACGGCTCCTGCCGCCACGGGACCGCGCCGTCCGCTGGACATCCGCGCCTGACCGGCGGGAAAACAGAGAAAGAGAGCTGAGCGATGGAGACGAAGCGGCAGAGATACGAAGAGATCGCGGTTGCCGTCAAATACCAGTTCGGCAAGACCGGCGAGGCCCCCCAGGTCGTCGCATCGGGGCGCGGGTTCCTAGCGAGGCGGATCATCGATCTCGCGAAGGAGCACGATGTTCCGTTGCACGAATCACCCGCGCTGGCGGATTCCCTGGCACGGGTTCCGGTCGGCGTCGAGATCCCATCGGAGCTCTGGGAGGCGATGGCGGAAGTTCTCGCGCACGTCTATGCCCTCGACGGAAGTCGCCGGAATGACTGACCGTCGCCACCAGCTTGGAGCCTGGGGGGAAGCAGTGGCGGCCCGGTTCCTGGAAGAGCGGGGTTTCGTGATTCTCGAGCGGAACGTGCGCACGCGGTATGGAGAGCTCGATATCGTCGCCCGGGAGGGGGAAACGCTGGTGTTCATCGAGGTCCGGACGAAGTCCCACACGACGTTCGGTCACCCGTTCGAGACGATCGACGGCCGGAAAATCCGGAAGCTCCAGGGGATGGCCCGGTGGTATCTGCATGCCAGGCGGCTGGGCGAAGGGACGGCTTGCCGGTTCGACGCCGTCGCCGTCATCGGATCGGAAGAACGTTGCGACATCGAGCATCTTCGAAACGTGATATCCTGAGTGCGTCGTCTGTGTCGCAGCCCCAAGGGCGGCATGTCGGACATGACGCAGGGGTGAAATTCGTTTTCCCGCTTCTGAAGCGGCTTTGAGAGACGGGCACGAAACGTGCTGAAGAAACGTCGGGGGTGATGAACATGATGGGACTCGGGCTTGTGCATATCTACGGCGGTTTTCTGCTGTTCGGCGTCGGGTATGCCGTGATGGTGACGCTTCTGGGCAATCTCGGGGGTGACCATGGCGGCGACGGCGATGCCGGTGATGTCGGGCATGTCGATGTGGCGCACGATGCCGGCGGCAGCCACGATGTCGCACACGGCGATGCCGGAGACGGCGACGGCGGCTCGGGTGGCGATGTCGGGCTTTCCCCGTTCAGTCCGCTGATGATCGCGACGTTCGCGACGCTGTTCGGCGGTCTCGGATTCATCACGCTCGGGATTTTCGGCTCGATTCCGCTGATGCCGCAAGTGGTGTCGAACGGGGTCAGCATCCTGCTTTCGGCGGCGTTGGCCGTCATCTTGTCGAGTTACTTTTCGTTCTTCCTGGTGAAACTGTTCGTCAAGACGGAAACCGGCGGCATGGTCTCGACGAGCCGGCTGATCGGCTGCGAAGCCGAAGCCAGTCTCGACATGACGCCCGGCAAGATGGGCGAGGTGACGTACCTGCACGGCGGCAGCCGCCAGAACGGCATGGCGATGCTGGTCGAAGGCTCGGCGGCCGTGAAGAAGGGCCAATGCGTCGAGATCGTTTCCATCAAGGAAAACATCATCTATGTGAAGCCGGTCGAACCGCCCCCGGCGATCTGACGTGGCAGGAAGATGCGGATCTGATGCCCGGTATTGCTTGACGGTGTCCGGCTGCTGCGCTAAGATGCCCTGACGCCGTTCTTTCATCCCCCAGCGAGAGGAGAGATATCCATGGAAATGACTTCGATGATTGCCCTGGGTGTGCTCGGTATTCTGGTTTTCGTGTTCCTGATCATCCTTCTGTGGGCCGGTCGCGTGCAGACCGTCGGCCCCAACGAGGTGCTGATCATTTCTGGCGGATCTCACACCGTCGTCGATCCGAACGGGAACAAGCACACGCTCGGCTTCAAGGTCGTCAAGGGCGGCCGCGCCTTCGTCTGGCCGATCATCGAACGCGCCGAACGGCTTTCCCTCGAGCTGATGACGCTCGAGATCCAGACTCCCGAAGTCATGACCAACTCCGGCGTTCCCGTCATGGTCGATGGCGTCGCCCAGATCAAGGTCAAGAGCGAGGAGTTCGCGATTCACACCGCCGCCGAGCAGTTCCTCGGGAAGTCCAAATCCGAGATCATGGGAATCGCGCATCAGACGCTGGAAGGCCACCTGCGCGCCATTCTCGGCACGATGGAAGTCGAAGAGATCATCAAGAACCGGGACAAGTTCGCCTCGAACGTCCAGGAGGTTTCGGCCCCCGATCTGGCCCGCATGGGCCTCGTGATCGTGTCCTTCACGATCAAGGATATCCGCGACAAGCAGGGCTACCTGGAATCGCTGGGCAAGAAGGCCATCGCCGAACGCCAGCGCGATGCCGCGATCGGTCAGGCCGAGGCGCAGCGCGACGCCGAGATCAAACGCTCCGAGGCGACCGCCAAGGCCGTCGAGGAGTCGAGTAAGTTCAACAAGCAGGCCCAGGTGACCAAGCTGGCCAACGAGACCGTCGTGGCCGAGGCGCATCGCAACAACCGCATCAAGGTCGCCGAATACGAAGGCGCGGTCAACCAGAAGAAGGCCGATGCCGACAAGGCTTACGACCTGCAGAAGTTCAAGGTCGATCAGCTCGTCCGGGCCGAAGAGCTGCAGGTCACCGTCATCGCGAAGCAGAAAGAGATCGAGATCCAGCAGCAGGAAATCAAGCGGCGCGAGCTCGAACTGATCGCCACCGTCGAGCGGCCGGCCGAGGCCGAGCGCAAGAAGGTCGAGACGCTGTCCCAGGCCGAGCAGTTCAAGCTGAAGACGACCGCCGAAGGCGAGGCCGAGTCCGCCAGGCTGCGTGGTCTTGCCCGGGCCGATGTCGAGCGCGCCGAAGGAACGGCTGCGGCCGATGTTTCGAAGATCAAGGGGAACACCGAGGCCGAGGTCAAGAAGAGTCAGGGTCTCGCCGATGCCGACATCATCCGGGCGAAGGCGATGTCCCAGGCCGAAGGCGTGAAGGCGATGGGTCTTGCCGAGGCCGAAACCCGCCGCGCTGTCGGTCTGGCCGAAGCCGAGGCGATGGAGAAAAAGGCGGCTGCCTGGAAATCCTACAACGAGGCCGCCATCAGCCAGATGTTCATCGAAAAACTGCCCGAGATCGTGCGTGCCGTCTCCGAGCCCCTGAGCAAGACCGAGAAGATCGTCATGATCAGCAACGGCGGCGAGGGAGTCGGGGCCTCGAAGATCACCAAGGAGATCATCGACGTGGTCACCCAGGTGCCGCCGATGCTCGAGGCCGTGACCGGCGTCGACATGCGCGAGATGCTCGGCAAGGTGAAGGGCGTGGCCTCCGCCGTCGCCGGCGAAGCCCCGAAGCCCGGCCCCCATACCCCTCCCGCGGGCAAAACCAAGGGATGACCCGGTTCCCGATCTGAAGTTCCGAGAACCCGTTTCGGTTCGCCGAAGCGGGTTCTCGTTCGTTGATATCCGATTAAGTATATATAAACTATTCTACATAATTCGCAGAAGGTGTAATGTTATGACCAGGTTCCATTCGTTCGTTGCCGCTGGCTTTATTGCATGTATGATTGCTGGCGGGGCCGCCGTTGCCCAGACCCGTCCGTCGCCGGAAGCACTGGCTGGTCTTCGATCGTATCAGCAGAATCCGTCCGTGCCCGGGGAACGCATGAAGCCCGGGCGATTCAATGAAGTGACGGACTCGATCCGTACGGATTCGGACCTCGGTGCCAAAGATGAACTCAAACTCGTCGAAGGGGAAACCCGTGCCGATCCTCAGCAGTTGAAAAAGCGGATTGAGATCCTCGAGGAGATTCTGCGGCGGAAAATCGAGGCAGAAGTTGCCATTGAGGAACGAAATAAAATAAAGCAGGAAATAAAAAACAACGAATTCATCCTCCGGAATGTTGGTGGGGTTTACCGAGAGCGGCCGGGCGAGCTGGATATCGATGACATGCCACTTGTCGATGACGGGATGATCCGCAGGAAAACGGATGAGGCTCTTGGCCGCGAGATTGCCGACAAGCCCTTTGGCACCGATTTTTTTGCCTCGGCCAGAGAAGTTTCGGCGACGCCTGACAATCTCAGCGTGCCTTCGACGTATGTCCTGGGGCCCGGTGACAGTCTGAAGATCATCATTTGGTCGGATATGGGCGATGAAACTGTCTATGACGTCGTTGTCAATCCCGAAGGCCAGGTTTACATCCCGATCATCGGTCTTCTGGGCGTTACCGGTTCGACCGTGGGCCAGTTCGAGCAGACGGTTATCGGCAGCCTCTCAGGCAAATTTGCCCATTTCAAGGGCCAGGTCACGCTGACGAAGGTTCGCACACTCCAGATTTTCGTGACGGGCGAGGTTGCACAGCCGGGCGCCATGGCGATTTCGGCTCTTTCGACGGCCTTCCAGGCCCTGTATCGCGCTGGAGGGCCGAATCTGCGTGGCTCGATGCGAAAGATCCGGATCATGCGCGGCAGCCAGGTCGTTTCAAATATTGATCTCTATAAATATCTGATGACGGGCGACAAAACCCAGGATGTCGCCCTCGAGAACGGGGATACGTTGTTCGTGCCGCCGACGGGGCCTCGCGTGGCAATCCGGGGAGAGGTCATTCGGCCGGCCAGATTCGAGCTTGCCGAGGAGAAGAACCTGGCCGACGTTCTGGCTCTTGCCGGCGGAATTCAGCCATCTGCAAGCTCGCTTCGCATCAAGGTTTATCGCTGGCAGGGCGATCAACGACGCAAGATGCTTGACGTTGGAATGACCGAGGATGCGGGTGCGCTGTCGTCATTCCGTGTTGCCAGCGGAGACGAGATCGAGGTCGAAAAAGCCCTCGAGGAGATCTCCAACGGCGTTCTGATCGAAGGGGCCGTCTGGCGGCCTGGGGAGTATGCAGCAGGTGAAGGCGTCACGCTTGCAGCTCTGTTGAAGCGGGCCGGCGGTCTCAAATCCGAGGAGGCCGCCGCCAGCGGCCAGTTGATCAGAAAACTCGATGGCGGCCACGAGAGCATCATCACCTTCGATCCGATCAAGGCGATTGCCGGCGGGAAAGACGGAGAACTGCAGCTACAGGCCAGGGATCTGATTCGGGTCTTCTCCAAGAGCGAAATCGAAGCTGATATCCGGTTCGTGACGATTTCCGGAGCTGTGCGTCGCCCAGGAGAATATATTTATCGCGATGGAATGAAAATCAGGGATCTCGTGCTCAGAGCGAAGGGATTGACACCAGATTCGGCTGGCGAGGCCGAAGTGGCGAGAGTTGCCAAAGGACGCACGAGTGAAATGAAACGGATCGATCTCAAGAAAATCCTCCAGAATCCCAAGGATCCGGATAATCTCCCGGTTCAGCCGCTGGATAAAGTCAACATCCTGGCCCGAGGGGATATCATTCTCGAATCCGAAGTCGTCATCCTGAAAGGCGAAGTGAAAAAACCGGGACCCTATGCCCTGCGCAATCGGGGTGAAACCTTGGAGGAGCTGATCAAACGTGCGGGGGGATTTACGGACGCTGCCTTTCCCGAGGGCGCCATCTTCATGCGCAAAATTGGAAACATTGCCGATGATGAGCAGCTGAACGCGGCAGAACAGGTCCGCAAGGAACTGTTCCACCAGGCAAACATCGATATGCGTGCAGAACTCCTGCGAGCAGGGGCGAAATTGTCGGATGTTGTCGATCAGCAGTCGCGTAACGAAATACTCGATATGCCGTCCGGTGATCCCCAACTCGATGCTGAGCTCAAGTCGGGATTATTGGGGCGGAAACGGAAGACGAAGCGTGAAGAATTCATTCAGAGTTTGTCGGCTGAATCTCAAACGACGAAATATGGCACGCTGGAACTGTCGTCCCGGAGTTTCCGGCAGGATGCCCTCCGGATTCCCATCCGGCTGAAAGGGCTGAAAGATCGGGCACGCGGGAGGAACAACGGGGATGACATCGTGCTGCGAAACGGCGATGAGATCACGATTCCGCCGATTCCCGACACCGTTTCGGTCGTGGGCGCCGTTGTGAACCCCTCGACCCTGATTTATCGCGAAGGTATGAGTGCCCGCAGCTATATCAACAGCGTGGGTGGCTTCGCCGAACACTCGAACCACGGCAAGACGATCGTCGTCCGGGCGAACGGGGAAGTCGTGCCGCTGCGCCGTGTGGGATCGATCCGGCGTGGCGATATCGTGGTGGTGCCGCCGAAACCGCGCCTGGTCCGACGCAACAAACTCCAGGAAACCAGCCAGATCGCCCAGATTCTCGGAAACCTGGCCGTGGTGTACAAAGTGGCGCTTGATGCCAATAATTGAGAACGCGAACGAGGAGAAGAACGTATGAGTCCACAACGGGAACCCGTCCGGCAGATCGTCAAGCGCAACGGCCGCGTGGTGCCGTTCGACAAGGAAAAAATCGTTCAGGCGATCTTTCGCGCCGCAACGGAAGTCGGCGGTGAGGACCGGCGTCTTGCCGAGATTCTCGCCGACAAGGTCGTGCATCACCTCGAGCTCACGAAACAGCCCCCGGCCCTGCCCAGCGTCGAGGAAGTCCAGGACCTGATCGAGAAGGAGCTGATCGAGGACGGCCACGCGAAAACCGCCAAAGCGTTCATCCTCTACCGGCACGAGCACGCCAAACTTCGCCAGGGCCGGGAACAATACTCCGCCACGTCGGGCAACATTCCCTACAAGAAAATCTGGCAGGTGCTGACCTGGGCGATCGACCACGACTGCTTCAGCATCGAACGCATCAACCAGCGCATCGCGAACGGCACGTATCCCCAGCTCGTACAGGAAGTGACTGAAAAATATGAGGCCGACCTCAAAGCCGCCGTCGACAAGATCATCGCACGCAAGGATCAGGTCAGAATCGTGATCATCGCCGGGCCTTCGAGTTCCGGCAAGACGACGACGACGATCAAGATGGGCGAGTTCCTGTCACAGCATGGGTTCGAACTGATCGCGATGAATCTCGACAACTACTTCTTCGATCTTTCGCACCATCCGCGTGACGAATTCGGCGATTACGACTTCGAAACACCCCAGGCCCTCGATCTGGAGCTGATCAATCGCCATCTGGCCGAGCTGATGGACGGCAAGACCATCCAGATGCCTCGCTACAACTTCAAGACCGGCAAACGCGAAGTTGAAACCGATCCCCTGAAACTCGAAAACAATCAGATCCTGCTGCTCGACAGCCTGCACGGTCTCTATGGCCCCATGACCGACAGCGTGCCGGCCGAAAAAAAGTTCAAGCTGTATATCGAAACCCTGTGTCAGATCAAGGACAAGGACGGCGAGTTCCTGCGCTGGACGGACATCCGGCTTCTGCGCCGCATGGTCCGCGATTCATGGCACCGCAGCTACGGCCCGAAACAGACCCTCGAACACTGGCATTACGTTCGCCGGTCCGAAATCCAGCACATCATTCCCTTCCTGGGAACGGTCGACCACGTCATCGATGGCTCGCTGGCCTACGAACTGCCGGTCTACAAGAAGCATCTCTTCAAGTGGTTTCCGGAGTTCCTCGAGGCATACCGCAACGAGCCCAAACGACAGGATGCCTACATCCGGGCCAAACGCGTTCACGACCTTCTCGAATCGATCACGGTCTGGGAAGACGAGTCCGTCATTCCCAAGAACGCTCTCATCCGCGAATACATTGGCGGTAGTTGCTATAAATATTGACGGGTAAATAAAAAGAACATCGTAGGGGCGCATCGCGATGCGCCCGCAAC
>JAKQOH010000229.1 GCA_029565415.1 Candidatus Rifleibacteriota bacterium
TGGAAATGTTCCGTGGTCGACATTCCTCTCGGCGGCGGCAAGGGCGGCGTCATCTGCGATCCGCACAACCTGTCGATGCGCGAGCAGGAACAGATCTGCCGTGGTTGGGCCCGCCAGGTCGCCCGCAACGTCGGTCCCGTGCAGGACGTTCCGGCCCCCGACGTCATGACCACCGGCCAGCACATGATCTGGATCCTCGATGAGTATGAAAGAATCATGAATGGCAAGTTCCCCGGCTTCATCACCGGCAAACCCGTCGGCGTCGGCGGCTCCCTCGGCCGCACCGAAGCCACCGGCTACGGCGTGATTTACACCGTCCGCGAAGCCATGAAGGAACTGGGTATCGACATCGCGAAGTCCACCTGCTCCATTCAGGGCTCCGGCAACGTCGCCCAGTATGCCGTCGACATGTTCACCCAGCTTGGTGGCAAGGTCATCGCCATTGCCTGCTGGGACAACCACGACAAGAAAGCCTACACCTATCGCTGCGCCAGCGGCATCGAGTTCAAGAAGCTCATGGATGCCGTCGACAAGTTCGGCACCATCAACCAGGAAAAGGCCAAGTCCTACGGCTGGGAGAAGCTCGACGGCGGCGCCTGGATCGAGCAGGAAGTCACGGTTCTGATTCCGGCCGCCCAGGAAGGCCAGATTACCGAAGCCAACGTCGGCAAGATCAAGCCCTCCGTCAAGATTCTCGCCGAAGCCGCCAACGGCCCCACCGCCAAGGAAGCCGACAAGGTCATCGAGAAGAGTGGCATCTTCCTGATCCCCGACTTCCTCTGTAACGCCGGCGGCGTCACCTGCAGCTATTTCGAGCAGGTCCAGTGCAACATGAACTACTTCTGGGAGAAGGACGAAGTCCTCACCAAGCTCGACACCAAGATGACCAACGCATTCAAGGCCGTTTCGGCCCTGGCCCGCGAGAAAAAGGCCTACATGCGCAAGGCCGCCTACATGATCGCGATCGAGCGCGTCGCCAAGTCCTGCAAGCTTCGCGGCTGGGTGTGATGTAAACCAATAGCTATAAAAAAACGGGGGCGAAAGCCCCCGTTTTTTCGTCCCGGGAGCTCCGTTACGCCACACCGGAGGATGTCTCGAGAAAACGATTCACCACAGAGTCACCGAGGCACAGAGGAGTATTCTCTTCGACCTCTGCGTCTCGGTGTCTCGGCGGTGAATCGGTCTGAAACAAAGGTCCGAACATGGATTCAGCCGTCACGATGATTGTGGAGCCCCTCCGGCATCCCTATGCCGCGGGGCTCATCTTCGCTTTCACCTTCGTCCTCATTTCGTTCCGGCAGATGCGCTTCCTTCCGATCGGCAGGCCGTCCGGAGCCCTGCTCGGCGCCGTGCTGATGGTGCTGTTCGGCGTGATGTCCCCCGAGGAGGCCTATGCCCTCGTCAACTGGGACACGATCTGCCTGCTGCTGGGGATGATGATCATCGCCGAGCACCTGCGCGACGCGGGGCTGTTCGAACGACTCACGCGGCATCTGGGAACCATGGGTTCGCCGTTCCAACTGCTCGTCACCGTCTCGATCACAGCAGCGCTGCTCTCGGCCCTCCTCGTGAACGACACGATCTGCGTGGTGATGACCCCGCTCATCCTGGCCGTGTGCGATGCCCGCCGACTCAATCCCTTCCCCTACCTGATGGCCCTCGCCACCAGTTCGAACATCGGCTCGGCCCTGACACTGACGGGGAATCCGCAGAACATGATCATCGGCAGCATCTCGCGGCTCGACTACGGCCGGTTCATCCTGCTCATGGGCCTGCCCGTGACGATCGCCATGATGATCAACCTGTACCTGCTGTGGCTCTTCTACCGGAAACGGCTGACCCTGCCGGCTGGCGGTGCGGGGAGAACCTTCGAGGGCGAGATTCCCCACACCCGCAAACTCCGGATCGGCGCGGCTGCGATCTGTATCACATGCTATGGATTCTTCGCCGGCTTCTCGATGGCATTCTCGGCCCTCGCGGGCGCTGCCCTGGTCATCACGTTGCACCGCCGGGATCCCCGGCACATCCTCGAGCGGCTCGAATGGTCGCTGCTGATGTTCTTCGCGGCCCTGTTCGTCGTGATCGGCGGTCTGAAGACGAGCGGTCTCTCGGCGCTGGGAACACGATGGGCACTCGGGCTCCTCACCGGTGATCCCGCCTCCCAGGCCTGGATGTTTTCCGGAGTCACGCTCGTCGGCTCGAACCTGTTTTCGAACGTGCCCTTCGTGCTGCTTGCCTCCCAGGCCGTCGCGAAGATGGCCTCGCCCGACCTGTTCTGGTGTCTGCTCGCGTATGTGAGCACCGTTGCGGGCAATCTGACGCTGTTCGGCTCGGTGGCGAATCTGATCGTCGCCGAATCCGCTCGTGACCGGTGCGAAATCGGCTTTCTCGATTACGCGAAGTTCGGCATCCCCTCCACGCTCCTGACCCTCGGAAGCGGGATCGCCGTTCTGATCGCCCTCCTTGCTTTCTGAAAAATCCCGATGATTGTGCTATTCTGGCAGACGCGGCAGAGAGGGTACGGCCGCAAACCCGTAGCGTCACTTCCCGAGGTACATATGCTGAAAAACCTGAAACATCTTTTCCTGGCCGCAGCCATCACCTTCTCGACCGGCATTGCCGTCCCGACGTCGTCGGAAGCCCACTCGGCCGATCATTACAAGGTCGCCCAGGGCATGCCGTTCGTCCACTTCGACATCGAGGACATTTTCCACCAGCGCTGGGTCAGCTCGTATCTGCGCGGCCGCCCCGTCATCATCCTGACCGGCCACCGGTACCAGCGGTACGAACTCCTCAAATGGGCCGAGTCGCTCAAACGGGATTTCGGTGTCCCAGGCGCCGCCCATCTGCTCTGGGTCGTCAACGTGACCCACGCCCCCTGGTCGACCAGCCGGGGGACGATCATCAACCAGTGGCGCAGCTTCGGAGCCCCGATCCCGGTCCTGATGGACTGGCACGGCGTGATCGGAAAGGCCACGCGCGTGGATTACAATGTGCCGAACATCATTGCCCTCGACGCCGACGGCCGGCTCGCCATGCACGAGAAGCACACGTTCACCCCGGAAGTGTACAGCGCCGTCGCCACCCGGCTGCGCGCCCTCGTCACCTCGGCACCCGGCATGGCCAAGCCCGCCACGCCGACCCCGATGGATCCTGCCGTTCAGCCCGCTCCGGAAACCGCTGCAGGGGCCCCCGCCTATGCGCCGCCTCCGATGCCGGCCCCGACCGGCGGCAAACGTGGCGACTCATACTGATCCGTATAGTAGAAAATATATCTCATAGAAGGAAAAGGAGTTTCGGATGACCCGTTCTCGACTGTTCGTCGCTCTGCTTCTGCTCGTTGCGTTCGCCCTGCCGGCCCAGGCGGAAAAACCCTTTCGCATCCTCGTCTCCGACGATGACGGCATCATGTCCGAAGGGATCCTCGAACTGGTGAAGGCCCTCGAGGAGGTCGGCAGCGTCACCGTCTGCGCCCCCGCCGAAAATCAGTCGGCCATGGGCCACGCCCTCACGACCGATGGTCCGATCCAGGTCGAGGAAGTGGAGCGCGAAGGGAAGTTCTTCGGCTACGCCATCAAGGGCACGCCCGCGACTTCTGTCAAGGCCGGGATCATCGGCGGTCTCGTTCCCGAAACCCCCGATCTCGTCGTTTCGGGCATCAACGAAGGGTTCAATATCGGCCGTATCGTCTACGTTTCGGGTACCTTCAACGCCGCGCAGGAAGGCGTTCTCTCGGGCATCCCCGGCATCGCCGTCTCGATCGAACGCAGCAAGGACATGGATTATCGCATGGCCGCAGAGTTCACTCGCGACCTCGTGAACGTCCTGAAGATGAAGGGCTTCCCGAAAGATGCCGTCATCAATGTGAACGTGCCGGCCTGCAAGCGCGAGGAGCTGAAGGGCGTTGCCGTGACGCACCTGTCCGAGTTCCAGTATCGCGAACAATGGGTCAAGCGCAAGACCCCCTGGGGCAAGACCTACTTCTGGACCTCGGTCAAACGCCCCCCGTCGATCCCCGTCGAGGGTTCCGACTACTGGGCGATGGAGGAAAACTACATCTCCGTCACCCCGGTCCCCTTCATCAAGGGCGCCCCCCACGCGGCAAAAGAGCTCACCCGCCTCGAACTCACCTTCGACGGCAAGCTCATGAAGTAATCCCCCACGAACGACGACCGGGCCCGGAACAAGCTTCCGGGCCCGGTTTTTTTGTGCCAGCGATCACTCCGCGCGGACTGGCTGCATTTCGGATATACGGGCAATAATATATATAAAATACAATAGAATTATGTCGATGCCCCGAGCGCAGGAGCCGCCACCGGTATTCCCCACGTGGGCGTTCCACAGGGGGAAGCCCCGGTGACGGGAAACGGATCGGAATCAGGCAGGCGTTCCCTCTTCGGTTTTGAACAGGGCCATGGTCCCGGCTTTCCCTTTGAGCGTGAACTCCCGCACCAGCCGGCCGTGAAAGCCGTCCGGCAGATGTTCGGCCACTTCGCGACTGAACAGCAGGGATGGCCCGGGTTCACCTGCGGCCTGTGCCTGGATGCGGGCGGCCGTGTTGACGGTGTCGCCGATGACGGTGAAGTCGATCATGCCGTGGCGCGAACCGACCTTGCCGGAAATGGCGGGACCGAAATGAATTCCAAGGTCGGTGCGGACCGTGAAGGAGCCTGCCGCGTGTCGGGAACGGTTGAACTCCTCCTCCGCCTGCATGATGGCACGGGCGGCCCGGAAAGCCCTCCTCGCCGGGTGCTCGGCTTCCGGCTGATCGAAGAAGACGGCCATGACCGCATCGCCGATCAGCTTGTCGATACTGCCTCGTTCCTGTGTGATGCATTCACTGATGAAGGTGAAATACCCGTTCAGCATCTCGATGAGCGCAGGCGGCGTCTGGGTTTGCACCAATCCGTCAACGTGGTGGATATGCGTGAAGAGGACGGCAACGTCGCGCCGCTCGCCGCCCAGGGCAAGGCTGCGGCCGTCTTCCTTCTTGACCTCTTCGAGAACCTGGTCGGAAACGAACCGGGACATCCTCTCCCGTTCCTGCAGGCCTCCCGCCATTTCGTTGAGGGCTGCCGCGAGCTCGCCGAGCTCATCATCGGCAGGAATTTCGGCACGGACATCGAAGCGCTTGAGGGCGATTCCCCTGACCATGACGGTCAGTCCCTGGATGCGGCCGACGATCCACCGGGAGACCACGATCGCCATCGGAACCATCAGCAGAAGGCTCAGGACGATCGATGTGGCGAGAACCCGCAGCGTGAAGACTTCTTCCACCTCGAGCGGAAAAGGGGGCTTCAGGCCGAGAATCAAAGCGGCCTGATCGGCCCACCCGGCCCCGTCATCCGGCCGGCATTCCATCAGGCCGATCATCAGATATCCGCTGACCTGGACGGGATAGGACACCACGGCGAGAAACCGCCTGCCGTCGGGAAAGGTGATCTCACCCGTTTCGCCCGCCCGGAACCGGATGGCCCGCTCGACCAGGCGCCGCAGGGATGCCGAGTGTCTCCAGGCCCGCGGATAGAAGGAGCCGTCGGTTGCCGCGAATCCCGTCAGGACAGGGTCTGCCGGCTGCGTGGAGCTCGAGATCTGGGCCATGGTCGCTTCGACGAAGCCGCGAGAAAAAGCGACGTCATCGAACGCCCAACTGACCAGGCCGACCGCCCGGGGCGGGGTGTTCCGCCGGTCATACAGGGGCGATGGTTGCTGCATCAGGCTCCGGTTGCGGGTCTGCATGCGGTTGAATGTGCGTTCCTCCTTGAAGAAGGTTCGCAGGAGGGCTTCCACCTGTTGATCGGTCATCAGGAGCCCCGTTGACAGCAACGCAGGGTCGGGAACACGCCCTTCCGCCTCGATCAGGATGGCCAGTTGGCGCAACATCAGGCCCACATACTGGCCTTTGCTTTCGAAAGCCTCGCAGTCACGAAGCAGGGACATCCGTTTCCCCTGCTCGTCGACCACCACGACTTCGAACTTTTCCAGATCACGACACAGGTCGGACAGCCGCTGCTCAGAAAGGGGATGATTCGCGACCATCTGGCCCTCGATCTTCCGCAACTGGGCAGATCGGTGTGCCTGATACTCCAGATGGCGGCGGTCGATATCATGATGCCGGGCCTGGATCCGCTGTTCCCACCTGCTGCGGGCCGTTCGGGCGTTTTCCCTCGCCAGATCCATCCCCTGAAGGAAAACGGCACCCAGCGGCAGGATCGTGATCAGAGCGAACAGGCAGATGACCTGGCTGTGGAGACCGAGATCGGTGGGGATTCCAAGCCAGAGGGTGCGCCAGGCAAATGCTGAAGCGGCGAGGCATCCGAGCAGCCCGGCGAACAACAGGAACGGTCGGGCGTGGTCGAGTGGGCCATCCCGCCGGTCGGGGGCAAGCCCTGCCACGAGCCAGCGCCCGTCCCCTTGGGGAATGTAGCGCGCGACCCAGGACCCAAGCCGGTCCTCGGCCTCGGTCCGTCCCTGGAAAAAACGGCGGAGGGTCGAAGGCAGGACTCCACCTGCCCCTCTCCGGACCTCTATTACAGGGCGGTTACCGGACTGGCGGACGATCATCCCGACATCAGCCCACGGGAGAATCTGTCCGAGAAGCCTGTGTTCCAGGTTTCGAAGGGGAACGCGAACGGGATCCAGGATCACCCAGAGGCCGCCGAGATCACCTTCATCGGTGCCTTCCAGCCTTCCCTGAATCCTGGCGGAAGGGATCACCCAGGACAGCCGCATCTGGCCTCGGTCCTGGAACGCCCGAGGGGAACCGTCACCCGTGATGAAATCGGTGAGCTGTGTCAGGCTTCCGTACAGCTTCCGGCAGAATCCCGAGGCTGCCTGGAACCTCGTTTCCCGGGTGTTCCCGCCTCCCCGCCGCTGCAACGTGACGACGGCGTTCCAGAGGGTTTCCCTTGTGCGGCGGGGATCGCTGCCTGTCTGGAAGACCATTCGCCCCTGGTCATTGAAGGCGAACACCGTCGCCCCGGGAAATCGTTTGGCAAAGCGTTGGCCGATGCGGCTTGCCAGGCCGCTGTTGAACGGGGAACGGCGAACGGCATGGTTCGCCCAGGAAAGGAGGGGTGCCCCCCGCAAGGCCACCAGGTTCGGATGCCGGAGGTCCTCGGCCAGGGACAGGACGGCCTGGTCGAGTCGTTCGAGGGCCTCTCTTCCCCGTTCCACGCGGCCGTCGGCGGCCCGACGCTCGAGGAGTGTCACGGAAACCCCGCATCCCAGGACGATCAGGAAGAGGATGAGACAAAACAGGAATTTCCGCGGGGTGGGTGGGACCGGAAGTTCAGATCTCATCGGTGATTCCCGGCAGGATCTCGAATCCCTCCCCGAGCGTGGCGGGAAGAGGGGCCATGGCGAATGTTCCGGCGACGACCAGCCCGGCTTCCTTCGAGAGGATCACCTTCGAGACGGATGTGTGCTTGCTCAGGCTCTCCAGAGCCTGGGCGCGGGCGATGGCCGGGCCGATGACGGTGAAGTCGAGACGGCCGCCGGCGGCACCGACGTTTCCTTCGACCACCTGGTCGAAATGGATGCCGATGCCGTTCTCGATCTCGAACCGGCCGGTCTTCCGGCGGTCGGCGTTGAAGCGGCGGACGGCGGCCCGCATCTCGAGTCCGGCCTGCACGGCCCGGAGAGCGGGGTGAGCGAGCTCCTCCCCCTCGTGAAAGACCGCCACGATGGCATCCCCCACGAGCTTCTGAATCTCGCCACCATGGCTCTGCAGCAGGAAATCCATCTCGGTAAAATAGGCGTTGAGCATTTCCACGACGTGATCCGGAGGATGGCGTTCCGAAATGGTGGTGAAGTCGCGGATGTCCGAGCATAGGATGGCGGCACGTATAATACGACCGTGAATACCGGAACCCCGTCCCGCCTGTTCCTCCCGGATATCTGACAAGGCGGTTCGGGAGACGAAACGCCGCATACGCTCGCGTTCCTGCAAACCCTGGAGCATCTCGTTGAATGCGCCGGCCAGCATACCGAGTTCGTCACGGCTGGCCACCGGGAGACGATGATCGAGCCGCCCGCCGGCGACCTCCCCCGCGCCGGCCTTCAACTGCCGAAGGGGGGCCACCAGCTTGTTCCGAAGAGTCACGGAAACGGCCAGGATTAAAACCAGCCCGGCCAGAAAGAGGAGAATCACGATGCGCCCCTGGTGATCGCGGGTCTCGAGGATCCGGCCGTAGGGCATGACCCCAACCGGGAACTGACCGGCCAGAGCGTGTGTGAAAGCCGTAACCCCGAGAAATTCGATGCCGTCGCGATTCCGGTAGCGGATCGTCTCGGAAGTCTGGGTCTCCCGGGTTCGCTCGACGGCCTCACGAAGGAGATCCGAGTCGAAGGTGGGTTCCCAGTACCCGCCATATTCGGGATGGACGGGAATGACGCGGAACGGCCCGGCCCGAAGCGGGGGATGGGCGCAGAGGTCGCGGAAAAAGGCGGAGGATTCCCGGGCTGCGTCGAAGACGAACAGGGCGAATGTTCGAAGGGGTGCCGACGAGGGATCGGTGCGGTTCGGGCGATCCTTCCCGATGTGGCAGAGGGATATATATCGGGTCTGATTGAATTCGGTGGGGGTCACTTCGTCGAGGGTTTTCACCATTTCAAGGATGGGGGAGGATTCCCCGAGGATGTCCTGGACCGTCAGCTCCAGCCCTGCTTTGTTCGCTGAATCAGCCGTCTTCAATTGCCCCCGCTCGCGCAGGATCTGCAGAAACAGGTCCAGAATGACTTTCTTCAACTGGCCGGCTCTGGCTCCCAGAGCTTGGTCTGGGTTGGCGATCATGGATGAATACAGGCGGGGGGAGAATCCGGGGGCTGCGGCATCGGCCAGGAAGATGGTATGGGCGGGTTGGAGGGGGGCCGGAATACGGTCGGCCTTCAATTCACCGGTGTTCTTCAGAGCTGCCTCCCGGCTGAAATCCAGGCAGGCGCTCTGAATGCTTTCGAGCTGATTGCGGAAATCCCGGTCGGTCCTGGTCAGTTGTTTCTGCATGAGATTCGTCCAGTGCGCCCTCTCCATCTCTTCCAGCGCGATGAACCGCGAGCTGCCCAGATAGGCAAGGGCCAGAAGAGGGACCGAGCCAGCGAACCCGAAGGCAAAGGCAATCTGCCAGCCGAGGCCCACGGAAAGCCGGATGCGACCCACCAGGATTCCGGCCACGAAATGGCATCCCCAGAACCATCCGCCCGCTATGACGGCTGCAATGAACAATCGGATGGCTCCCGGGATCTGGAGAAACCATGGGGCGGGCACCGCCAACACCAGATACCCGTCGTTTGCCGGGGCCAGAGGCTTCTTCAGGATCACTCCCTCGGGATGCCAGCCGGCCTCGCCGGTTGTCGGCAGATCGTTCAGCCGGGAGGCGGGGAACCAACGGTCGCCCCGGGCCTCGATGATCTCCCCCGAGCCAGCCGACACGACGGCACCGAAGGCCACCTCGTCAGGCAGGGCGCGCAGTCCGTTCCGGTATCTCATCGTGGAGGGGAGATCCCGATCGGTGACTTCGATGTGCAGTACGGCCTGGTAAGGGGTGGCCTGGTTCTTCGGCAGGAAATATGCTCCCAGGTGTTTTCGGGGCTGGCCGGGCTGCTGGAAGGAATATCCGAACCGTCGAATCCCACGAAAAAATGAGGGATTTGGCTGGCCGTAGGTGTCCTGGCAGAACCGACGAATCCGCCTGGCCTGTTCGAGAGAAGGGGGGGATGCGCCCGGTTCGAACTGCATCCGTTGGGCTGTGAGGTTCAGTTCCGCGAACAGTTCCCGGTTGGGGAAGTTCCCGGCGGGGTAGACCAGGGCGCCATCAGCATCATAGGCAAGAACACGGGAAGGGATTCCCATCGCCCGCTTTGCCCGCTCGGCCAGGATGGGGAGGGGCTCGCTGGCCAGCCGCTCATCAACGGCGTTGGGAAACTCCCGGGTAAAGATATTCCACAGGACATTTTCCGGCTTCAGATTCTCCCCGACATTCCGAGCGACGCGGTTGAACAGGTCTCCCTGCTGCTGCAGCACGATCTCCCGGTAGTGGGTGAGGAATCTCTCGACCAGGAACAGTCCCAGAAGCATCGGAATCAGGAGAAGAACCGACAATCCCAGGGCTGCCGCCTCGAGACCCTGGTTCCCGTCCTGGGCTCCTCCCATGCCGACCATCCCTTACATTCCCCCGGGGGCCGGCAGGAGCGGGCAGCCGTCTCCGGCGGTGTCGATCGGGGCTGCGTCGCGCCTGGGCGGAAGAAGTGTTCGATATCTCCCCGGTGTTCCGTGATGCAAATAATATCTTATAGGATATATAACCACGAGCATCCGGGGGATGCTCGTGGATACGGACTGCGGAACGGCCGGATCGTGACGCCTTGTCATTCCCTTGGGGAACGGCTTATTCGGTGGCTTCGAGGTAGGTGTAGCCGTAGAGACCGGAGCGGTAGATGGCGAGGAACTCCTTGCCTTCCTTCACCGTGATCTTGCCCTCCTTGACCGAGGAGCTGACCCAGCTTTCCATGGTGCGCACCAGCTTCTTGGGCACGAACTGGACGTAGTCGAGCACGTCGGCGACCAGCTCACCGTCGATCACCTTCTCGATCTCGTAGCCGCCGTCGGGCGTGATGACGACATGGGCGACGTTCGTGTCGCCGAACAGGTTGTGCAGATCGCCGAGGATCTCCTGGTAGGCGCCGATCATGAACACGCCGAGGTAGTAGGGGTTGCCATCCTTGATCTGGTGGACCGGCAGCGTCGAGGAGAAGGTGCGCGTGCCGATGAAATGGTCGATCTTCCCGTCCGAGTCGCAGGTGATGTCCTGAAGCGTGGCCTCGCGGGTCGGCTTCTCGTTCAGCCGCTGGATGGGCATGATCGGGAACAGCTGGTCGATCGCCCAGGCGTCGGGCAGGGACTGGAACAGCGAGAAGTTGCAGAAATACTTGTCGGCGAGCATCTTCGGCAGCGGCTTGAGCTCGTCGGGCAAGTGCTTGAGATCCTTCGACAGCTCCATCACTTCGTATGCGATCGACCAGTACAGCCGCTCGACCATCGCGCGGGTGCGCAGATCGACCATGCCGAGGCTGAACAGGTCGAGCGCCTCTTCCCGGAGCTGCTGCGCGTCGTGCCAGGCCTCGTGCATGTTGCGCTGGTTCAGGTGCTTGTACAGCTCGTGCAGCTCGCGCACCAGCTCGTGATCCTTCGCCGAGATCTTGTGGTTGTTCCCCTCGAAGGTCGGCGGGCTGCTGGTTTCGAGCACGTTGAACACGAGCACCGAGTGGTAGGCGGTCAGGGCGCGGCCCGACTCGGTGATCAGCGAGGGGTGGGGGAGGCCGTTCTTGTCGGCGGCATCCTGCAGCAGCGAGACGGCGTCGTTCGCGTATTCCTGGAGCGAGTAGTTGACGCTGCTCGAGATCGTCGTGTGCGAGCCGTCGTAATCGACGCCCAGCCCGCCACCGATGTCGACGAACTCGATCGCGCAGCCGAGCTTGCGCATCTGGACGAAGAACTGGGCGACCTCGCGCAGGCCGGCCTTGATCTTGCGGATGTTGGTGATCTGGCTGCCGAGGTGAAAATGGAGCAGCTTTGCGCAGTCGAGGAACTCCGACTCGGTCAGCAGCGCGACGGCATCGAGCAGATCGCTGGGGTAGAGGCCGAACTTGCTCTGGTCGCCGCCCGACTCCTCCCATTTGCCCGAGCCGCTCGAGGAGAGCTTGATGCGCAGGCCGATGTTCGGCTTGAGCTTGAGCCGCTTCGCCACGTCGATGATGAGCCGCAGCTCGTTCAGCTTCTCGACCACGATGAACACCTGCTTGCCCATCTTCTGGGCGAGCAGGGCCAGTTCGATGAAGTCCTCGTCCTTGTACCCGTTGCAGACGATCAGCGCGTCGGGGTTGTCCATGATCGCGAGGACGGCGTGCAGCTCGGGCTTCGAGCCGGCCTCGAGGCCGATGCGGAACTTGCGGCCGTGACGGACGATCTCCTCGACGACGGGCCGCATCTGGTTCACCTTGATCGGGTAGACGGTATAATACTGACCTTTATAGTCATACTCGTTCGCGGCCTTCGAGAAGCAGTTCGAGATGTTCTCGATCCGGTCGTCGAGGATGTCGGGAAACCGAAGCAGTACGGGCATCGCGACGTCGCGCAGGGACAGCTCGTCAATGACCTCTTTCAGATCGATCGCGGGCCCCTTCTTCTGTCTCGGAGTGATGACGACGTGGCCCTTCGCGTTGATGCCGAAATAATTGATGCCCCAGCCGTTGATGTTATACAGCTCGGATGAGTCTTCGGTCCGCCATTTGCGCATCACCAGTCACCTCGTTCGGAAATGGGCCGGCAGCCGTCGCCACCGATCCCCTGCATGGTATGCGGAAACGCGTCCCATCGCAACGGGTTTGACGAAAATTTCCGGGAACCATTGGAACGGGGGGGATCGGCCGATCAGATATGCGAAAAGATATATTATTTTCGCGGTGGGGAAGGGGCGCGCTCGGCCTGGACAAACGTTTTCCGGACTTTTTTCAGATAGCGCGATCCGGTAAAACCGCCGACCGTATAGATCAGCTCGACGGTGTCGCCGATCGAGATCGCGTCGTAGTCCGACTGGTCGACGCTCTGGGGCAGGTTCAGCGTGGGCGAGACCTGCACGTGGAGAAACCGGCTCGTGCGGGTCTTCGTCTTGCCGTGGGAACGGGTCGTCGAGGTTTTCACCTTCTTGTCGGTGACCAGCCCCGACTCGATCACGGTTTTCCCGGTCATGCGGTCCGCCGCGAAAAACCCGAGCAGAGCGAGAAGGAAGCAGAGCATGACAATGTGGATGCCGGAAAAACCGCCCAAAGCGGGATTACGGAACGATGCCATGACGAACCTCCCGGAACATCCTATCACGGAAAAGGGCAGATCACATGGCCCGCGCTCGTGATTTCCCTCCGTTTCCGCTTGCCCGCGAACGATACGGCGTGGCATCATGCGGTGGCCGCATCATGTGGCATCGGGAATCCTCCGGTGCAGATCGCGGCGAACCATATCGATGGGGGAGGAACCCGATGAGAAATCTGATACTCGCGACCCTGATTGCCGTAGCGGCCCTTTCCGGTCAGCTTCTCGCCGATGGCGGGGATGAGCGGACCCGGCCGGCGACGGCCGAAGAGAAGGCGTGGAACCGTGGGGCGCTCGAGAAGGCCTTGTCCGCGCTGCCGCCGGCGGCCGAAGGCTGGACCCGGAACGATGAGTCCATCGACGAGATCGAGAAGGTGTACGTGGCCCAGACGAGCCACCTCTGGAATATCCACACCGGCGCCTCCTACGAGAAAAACATCGAGTTCGATGCAGCGAAGATGAGCGAGTTCTCGGGCAGCATCGAGGAACTCCAGGCGAAGCTGGTTCCGCTGACCGAAAAACTCACGAAGGCCGCGGAGAAGGGCGACCAGCAGGAAATCGCCCGCCTCCAGAAAGAAATGCAGGATCTCCAGACCGGGAATGCCGGGCTGGCGAAAATGAATGACTTCACCGAGGAGCGGGCGAAGGGGACGGCCCGGGTCGAAGTGACCCTGAACCATGCGGGCATGGATTTCGACTTCGTGAAAGAGCTTCCCGGCAAGGTGAAGGGCGCGACCGTTCTGCGCCGTGATTCCTCGACCGTGTCGAAAGACCTCAACTACGGCAAGGACGGCATCACCTGGGTTCTCTTCGGAGCCTTCAGCAAGGAGCAGAAGCCTGATGGCATCAAGGCCTACGCCGAGCGGAAGGGGCCATTCATGCAGGTGAAAACCGTCGTCGTCCAGATCACGGCCCGCGACAATGCCGTCGCCGACGATCTTCTTGCGCGGCTGAATGCCGACACGCTCGCGAAACTCATTCAATAGGAAAGAGTATTCCAAAAGGAAGCTGCCCATCCGGATCTCCTCCGGGCGGGCGGCTTCCTTTTACGCGGGGGTTGCCTGTACGGCGGAGGCGGGTCAGTGGGTTCCGAGAGACTTCTCGTACAGGACTTTCTTGACCAGGCCGCCGCGCACGTCGCTGATCGGGAAGACGAGCACGAAGGCATTCTCGTCGATCTCGTCGATGAGCTTGCGCAGATTGCTGATCTCGAGCCGGGTCACCACGCACAGCAGCACTTCCTGGTCCTTTTCGGAATACCCGCCCCGGCTCTTGATGATCGTGACGCCGCGGCCGAGATTGTTCACGATATTGAACCGGAGCTGCTGAGACTTGCCCGACATGATCATCACGCCGTTGTACGACTCGATGCCGTGCATCATGAAATCGAGGGTTTTGGAGGCCGACAGGTAGGTGATGATCGAGTAGAACACGTGCTCCGGGCTGAGCAGGGTCAGGGCGGTCGAGAAGATGATGATGTTGAAGAACAGGATCGAGTCGCCGACGGTTGCGGGGAAGCGGCGGCTGATGATGAGCGCCATGATCTCGGTGCCGTCGAGAACCCCCCCGCCGCGGATCGAAAAGGCGATGCCCGTTCCGAGAAAGAATCCGCCGAAAATCGAGTCCAGGAGCCGATCCGTCGTGACGACGGGCATCTTGATGAGGGGCAGGAGGATCGAGAGAAGGATGATCGAGAACGAGGCCCGCCAGGCGAACCCCTTGTCGAAGTTGAAATACGCCGTGACGATGAAGGGGATGTTGATCAGGAAGATGAACATGCCCAGCTCGATGCCCGTGAGATGGGAAAGGAGCATCGAGATGCCCGTCACCCCTCCGTCGATCAGCCCGTTCGGGATCAAAAATCCCTTCAGGCCGACGATGGCCATCAACGGCCCCGCGAGAATGAAGAACAGTTCGTACAGCACTCCCCGGGAAACGCGGAACATGCCCTGAGACAGGGGAATGACATGAGCTACCTGATACCGGCAGTGCGTGCAGACGAAGGTGGCGCCGGGCGCGGAGGTCTGCTTCTGGCCGCAGTTCGGGCAGGTGTGTTCCGTCGCGGCGGCAGGCTTCTTTGATAGTATATGAGATACGATACTTATGAGGCTCATGAGCGCATTGTACTACAGATGGGCCCGGCTGTGAATCAGATTCCCGAAAGGAGGTGCGCCGTTTCCCGCTCGATGCGGGCGGGCTCGTGGGGCCAGTAGCACTCGAGGAGCGGCCGGATCTGGGTCTGGACGACCTCGGCATACCAGCCGTTCCAGCTCGTGACGGGCTGGTCGGGAGGCATGAAGTAACTGTGCCCGATGCGGTATCCAGGGCCGAGGTGGCCGGCCTCGGCCGCGATGCGACCGTTCAGCGCGGACATGCGGCTGCACAGCGTCTCGACGAGGTCAGCGGGCATGCCGGCGTTTCGAAGATGGTTCCGATACGCCGGTGCATCGAAACACGGCTCCAGATGGACGAAGGCGAACCTGCGCCGGAAGCTCAGATCCGTGAGCCCTCGCGCCGGTTCGGCCGCATTCATCGTGCCGATCATGTGCAGCCGCGGGGGGACGTAGAAGTCCGGCTCACAGGGATCGGCGAAGGAAAGCGCAAGAGCGTGGTCGGGATGCCGGTGATCCGGATCGATCATCTGGAGCAGCTCACCGAAGATGTGCTCGGGGGAACCCCGGTTGATCTCCTCGATGATGAGAACATAGTCGTGCTGCTCGTCCTGGCGGGCGAGCCGGCAGAGCTGGAGAAACGGGCCGGCGAGGCGCTGGTCCGGATTCTGGGATCCACCGGGGCCGTGAATGAAGTCGAGGAAGGTGTACGAGGGGTGGAACTGGACGATGCGGATCCGATCGTCGGCCCGCTGTCCGAGGAGCAGCCAGGCAAGTCGGCGGGCCAGGTGGCTTTTGCCGACCCCCGGAGGTCCCTGGAGCACGAGGTTTTTCCGGTGCCTCCAGTAATCGAGGATCCCCGTGATCCGGCCGGCGTCGAGGAAGCTGTCGGAGGTGCAGTCGGCGAGGGTGTACTCGTCGGCCCGCGCGGGTGGGGCCGCAAGGAGCGTCTGGATCAGCCGGTATTCTGACTCGGTGACCCGGGATAACGAGTGGGGCGACTGCTGAAGCAGGCTCGACGCGGCGAAACCGGGGTGCATGGCGAGTTCGGCCCGACTCAGGGGCCGCTCGACGGATCGGGTCTTGCGGACCCGGACGTTTGGCCCGGACGGCGTCTGCGTGAGGGGGGAAACGACCTGCCCGAGTCCGGTCACGGCATGGGTGGGCGCCCCGGTGTACCCGATCACGAGATCTCCCGGAGTCATGTCGAGAAAATGGCCGGGGTGGGTGAGAGGGCGCCCATGGCTGTCCAGGGGCTTGAGGAACAGATCGCTGCCGGTCTCACACCGGTCGAACCCGCTCGTTCCGGCCGATGTGTGCGCCCACCAGATACGCCGGTCCGGATTCTCCAGTTCGGGTTGGGACAGGCCCATGGCATCCAGAAGCGAGGAGGTCAGTTGCGGAAACCTCGACAGGGACACCAGCGGTCCCGGGCTGCACGAGAGATGTTCGGGAAATCGCCAGCCCCCGCACTTCAGCCAGGTCACCGGCCGCATCAGATACGGGCCGGCTTCGTCATTGACGAGGATACCGGGTCCCTCGATCCGGGCGATGCCCGACAGCCTGCCCGAATCCTGCCGGACGAACACGAGGTCGTTCTCCCGCAGCACCAGGAGGAAATCCCAGGCTGCCTGCCTCTTCGGCGGGGGGCCTTCGGAGGAGCGGGCGCCGTCGCCGTTCATCGAGGCGGATCGGAGATCGTCGAGATCCGACGGCTCGCCCGCATCGAGGGCGACGAATCCCTCGGCGAGACATCTCTGCTCATCCGGATGACGGCTGCTCGTCAGCAGCCAGGTATTGCCGGCTTCGCGGCCGTCTTCCTGATGTGCGTGCATATATAAAGAAAAAAATGGAACATGGGTCCGGTGTTCGATCCGCTGAAGCCATTCCCGATACCCGCGGGCGGTGTTTTCGGGGCCGGTGATGCCGAACTGTTCGAGATGGCGCCGGAGGCGGCGGTCGGCAGGGAGGAACAGATGCGGGTCGAGCCAGAACAGACCGGCGGTGAGCCGGTGGAACTCGGCCCCGTCATCGGCCAGGCACCGTTCGAGGGCGGGAATGGCCGCCGACACTCCTTCCATTGCCGCTTCCGCGAGATCCCAGAGCAGGGCGGCCGGCGTGCCGCCGGGACTGGCCGGATCACGGAA
The DNA here is from genome assembly GCA_029565415.1 of Candidatus Rifleibacteriota bacterium. The sequence goes on from JAKQOH010000229.1 coordinate 17,124, forward strand.
AAACCAGGGTCGCACGTGGCTGATGGCAGGAACCGGGGGGAGTTGAGAGGGGAGCGGCGTGCCGGGAAGGAACCGACGGCCGAGCTCGGTGAAGATCCGGAGCCGTTTTTCCGGGATGACCTGCCGGTTGAAGACGGAAAAAAACGTGAACGGTTCACAGACGTGCAAGGGGCGCATCTTCCCGGCGGCATCGAGATGGGCGAGCGGGATCATCGGCAGTCCAAGCCGTTCGAGGTCGAGCAGGGCATCCAGCAGTTCCTGCTGCCGGGTGCGGAGTCCGACGATCCGGCCGGCCAGGTGGCGGTAAAAGAACGGCCAGGAGTCGGGGATGCGGGGTTCTTGGAATGTCACGGAAACGTTCGGCTCACCGCTTCGAGAGATGGGAAAATCACTGCCCGGGCTCCTGTGGGGCGGTCTCCTCCGCCGCATCGATCGTGCCGCCGGATTTGCCCAGATTGAGCAGGAACTTCTTCCCGGCAAGAGCGCCGGCATGGTTCGGGATGATCCGGAGCGCCTTGTCGTAATCGACGATTGCGGCATCGATGGCCCCGTTCGCGCTGTTCTCCTCGGCGTTGTCGATCAGGTTCTCGACGGCCTGGGCTCGATAGGCGGCGGCCTCGTCCCGCCTCTTCTTCTTCTCGAGGTCCCGGCAGAGTTGGATGATCCGGTCCACATGCCGGCCCACGACCTCGGGCTGGGTGAGCTGGGAAAGTTCGCCGCCGGTTTCCGAGGGCGTGACGGTGACCGGAGCTTCATCGGCCGGCGTCGAGACCGGCTCGCCATCGGGGGCGTCGGAAGGGGGGGCGGGCTGGGGCTCGGGTGCCGGCTTCTCGGGGGCGGCCGCACGGGCTTTTGCCGAAATGTCGGCCAGGCTCGCCGTGACCTGCGGGTCGTTCTTCATGCCGGGAAAACCGGTGATCTGTTTCAGCAGCCGGAGCGCCCCGTGGGGATCCGTGGCGGAACGGGCCGTTGCCGCCTTGATATACCGGTCGCGGATCTCGCGGGTCAGCTCCGAGGCCCGGGAAGGATCCTCGGCGGCGAGAGATCTGAGCTTCGCGATGAGCGGACGGGGCTGGGTGAAGCCCGGTTTGAAGGTCTTCGCAGCTTTTTCGGCATCGGCAACCAGGGAAGCGCGGTCGCGGGCCTGGTCCTGTTTCGATTTCTGGGCAGCGGCCGCCTTCTCGGACTCGAGGGCGGAGCGGGCGAGGCCGATCTTCGCTCGCGTTCCGGGCTGTTCGGGATCGAGACCGATCGCCTGCTCGTAGAACTGGAGGGCGAGCCGCTTGTCGATATCGAGCTTCACATCGCCGATCGCCGCGAGCTTTGCGGCGAGACGGAGTTTGAGGGGCTTCACGGCGCCGGCACCGGCGAGGGTCTCGAGCGCACCGATTTTTTCCAGGATCGGCGTCGGCGAGGCCTCCCCGGAAAACGCGTCTATGGCGGCGCTCACTTCGGTGATCGGCGCTTCGAAGGGATTCTGTGGTGCCGGAGGCTCGACAACCGTCTGTGAAGCCGGTGAGACGGGCTGATTTGCGGGAGCCGGCGTTTCTTCGGGTTCGGAGGCCGGTGCGGCAGATGCCACGGGTGCGGGCATGGCCGGTTCGGGAGCCGTTGGGGCTTCCACCGGTTCCGGCGGCGTGATTGCAGGCGGCTCTGGGGTGGAGGAGGAGGCGACCGGGACGATGTCGGGGGGAGCCGAGGCTGGCGCCTGGGATGCCGAGTGTGCGGGAGGTGCCGATGCACGTTCGAACGCCTCGAGCGCATCGCGGTTCGCCGGTTCGAGATTCAACGCGTGCTGGAGCAGCGCACGGGCTCCGGACAGATCGCCGAGCGCAATCAGATCGTTCCCGCGTTTGACGAGCGCCGCACACAGGCTCGTCCGGAACACCGTCACCTGGGCGGCGACGCCGGGCTTCCGGGCAAGCAGGCCGAGATCCGTTACGGCTTCCGGCAGTTTCCCGGTTGCTATATTTTCTGCTATACGACGATTCAACGCCGCGATCTCCTGGTCCTCGGTGGGAGGAAGGGGCGGTTTCGGGCTCCCGGCCCACCAGAAAACGAGGCCGCCGAGAAGGAGGGCGGCGAGGAGGCCCCCGAACAGCTTCATCCGCATCGTTCCCGGCTCTTCGGGCGTGAACAGGCCTTCCGCCGTGGACCGGCGCAGACTGTCCCGACGCCGCGCGGTTTCGAGACGGAGCCCTTCGACGGGATACGTCTTCAGATGCTCATCGAGCAGGGTGATGATCTCGTCCGTCGTCGGACGCTCGGTCGGCTGCTTGTCGAGCATTCGGCGGATCATCGGCACGAGGGCCGCCGTGGCCTGATCCGCGGGCAGGGCCGGCATCGGCAGTGTCCCCTGGACCTGTTTGAGGGCGATCGACAGTTCGGGATTCGACTCGTTCTCGGCGATGAAGGGGGGGGCGCCGAAAATCATTTCCCACAGCACGATGCCGATCGAGTAGACGTCGGATGCCGGCGTCAGGGCCGCGCTGCCGGTGCACTGCTCGGGCGACATATACTGCGGCGTGCCGAGTGTCATGCCGACGCGGGTCATGGCGGCCTCGGTCTTGGCGATGCCGAAATCGAAAATCTTGAGCGTGCCGTCCCGGGTGACCATCAGGTTGGTCGGCTTCAGATCGCGATGGATGATGCCCTTCTGGTGACAGGCCCGGATGCCGTCCATCAGTTGCAGCATCAGCGGCACGATCCGCCGGTGATCGAGGAGTCCGTCGGTTTTCTTCAGATCGCTCAGGAGTTTTCCGTCGATGTATTCCATCACGAGAAAGGGCCGTCCGGTTGTCCGGTCGCGGGCCGAAGCATAGATCGAGAGTACGTTCGGATGGCCGACCGTCGCGAGCAGCTGGCCCTCCTTGAGGAACCGTTCGACGATCCGCTCATCGGAGGAGATGCTCTGATTGAGCATCTTTATCGCCACAGGCCGGTTGAGCGCGGTGTCGAGGGCCTTGTAGACCGTTCCCATGCCGCCCTGGCCGAGGACCCGTTCGATCCGGTAGATCTCGCCGATCAGATCGGGATCGTTCTCGGACGTTGCCTCGCCCGGGGCCTTGACTTTCATCTGCCGCTTGAGCTGTTCGATGATGTCGGGAACGGTCGGCCGCTCTTCGGGCTTCTTGGCCAGCATCCCGCGCAGAAGCTCGGCGAACGGGGCCGTTCGGGGATCTTCGCTGATTCGCTCGATCGGCACCGCCTCGTTGAGATGCTTGAGGGCGATCGTCAGCGCCGGGTCGGTGGCGCCCGACTCGACATCGAAGGGCACCTTGCCGGCCAGCATTTCCCAGAACATGATGCCGATCGAGTAGATATCGGCCGCGGGCGTGATGTCGCCTTTGCCCAGACACTGTTCGGGGGCCATATAATGCGGGGTGCCGAGGGTCATGCCGGTGCGGGTGACCTTGCGGGCCGTCTTGGCCACGCCGAAATCGACGATCTTGAGCTGGCCCGCACGGTTGATCAGCACGTTGGCGGGCTTCAGATCGCGGTGGATGATGCCTTTCTGGTGACACGCGTGGATGCCTTCGAGCAGCTCGACGAACAACTGCAGCAACCGGGGAAGATCCCCGCGCAGCGTATTCTCGGCGGCCTCGAGCGTGAGACCGTCGACGAGCTCCATCACCAGGAAGGGCGAGCCCACGGTTTCGTCGGTATCCGAGGCATACACGTCGATCACGGCACGGTGTTTTATCGTGGCCAGTATTCTTCCTTCGTTCAGGAAGCGCTGGACGAGGTCCTTCTCCCCCGCCGATTCGGGGTGCAGGAATTTGAGGGCGACCTCCCGACCGAGATTCAGATCGACGGCTTTATACACCTGGCTCATCCCGCCGGTGCCGAGCTGGGAAACGATGCGGTAATGGCGGCCTACGACGGTGTTCGGTTGGATCATGGGATGCGGTCCTCGGCAGATGGAATAGCTGAAGATATCATTGGAAGAAATCGATCAGGGCCGGAAGCGTGGCCGGATCTTTGTAGAAGGGCTCCTCGGGAGGCCGCGGCGCCGTGGCTCCGGCAGGCCGCCGCTTCGCCGAACGCTCGGCATCCTCGAGAAGGGCGACCAGGACCGAATACCCCTTCGCCCGGGCCACGTCGAGCGGCGTCTTGCCGTCGGCGGTGCGCAGAAGCGGATTCGCACCCGCATCGAGGAGCGTCCGTGCCATCCGCTCGTGCCCGTCGTCGACGGCCCAGTGCAGCGGGGTTTCCCCTCCGGCGTTCGATGCATTCACTTCGGCACCGTGTTCGAGCAGCATCCGGCAGACCTCGGGCCGGTTCTGGACGGCGGCAACGTGGAGCGCCGTCGTGCCCCGGCCGTCATCCGCCGTGGCGGGGGTTCCCAGCGATATCAGAAGATCGATGGCGGCCGGTTTTCCGGCCGCGGCCGCCATGTGCAGCGGCTTGAACCGGAGAAGGTTGGCGGCATCGAGGGAAGCGCCCCGCCCGACGAGGATCCGGATGCCTTCGAGCCAGCCGTCCTCGGCGGCGCGATGGAGGAGGGTGCAGCCCTCCTCGTCGACCATGCGGATGCGGTCCCGGTCCTGATCGAGGGCGCGGGTCAGGGCGGCTGCGTCATGCGTCGCGACGAGTTCGGCGACGGCGCTCTCCTCTTCGCCCGCCGCAATGGGCTGGACGAACGAGAGCGTCCCCGCGAACAGCAGCGTGGCCATTCCCACTCCCCGGATCCATGTCATGGGTGTCTTCTCATCCTCTCCTCTCCCATTCTACTCGCTGCCCGGTCTGGGGGCAACACGGCGACCCGATCGATTCGCCGGATGCCGCAGCCGGCTCACTCCTCGGCCCCCTTCGAACGCAGTAGTTGGACGATGTCCCGGTGGCCTTCCGAGCGGGCCACGTGCAGCGGCGTGAGATCGTAGTCGCCGCGTGCATCGATCTCGGCACCCCGCTCGAGGAGCAGGGAAACGACGTCGAGGCTTCCCCGGGCGGCAGCCTGGTGGAGGGGCGTCATCCCGTCGTTCGCGCGCGCGTCGACCCGGGCTCCGCGGTCGAGCAGCAGGCGCACGACTTCGAGCTGGCCTCTATAGGAAGAAATATGTAACGCCGTACCCCAGGTGGAGGTGCGGGCGTCGATCTGGGCCCCGCGATCGAGCAGGAAGGCGACGAACGCGGTGTTCCCTTCGCGGGCGGCGTAGTGGAGCGGGGTTTCCCCGATCTCGTTCCGGATGTGGATATCCATCCCGTGATCGAGCAGGAGAGCGGCGACCTCCTGACGGCCGAGGGCGGCCGCGAGATGCAGCGCCGACGCTCCGTTCGGGCTTCTGGCCTCGGGTTTTGCGCCATGCTCGAGAAGGATTCTGCCCGTTTCCGGCGACTCGGAAAACACGGCGAGGTGGATCGGCGGGGCGGTCGAACCGCCGTGGAGATCCGGATCGGCCCCGTGTTCGAGCAGGAGCCGGACGAGATCGGGGCGGCTCGTCAGAATCGCGATATGCAGGGGTGGCGCCCCATCCTGCATCGGGACATTCGGGTTCGCCCCCGATGCCAGAAGCATCTCGACGAGGTCCGTGCGGCCGATCGCCACGGCGAGGTGGAGCGGGGTCGAGCCGGGCCAGTCCCGCGCCGTGCTCGGGGCGTTCGGGGCGGCGCCACCGCTCAGCAATACCCGGACCGTCTCGGTGTGCCCCCGGGTGACGGCGAGGTGCAGCGGGGTGAACCCCCACAGGTCGCGGGTGTCGGGATTCGCCCCCTGCGCGAGGAGAAGGGCCGTCCGGCGGGCGTTGCCGAACCGGGCATTCCGATGCAGCGAGTGGTATGGCAGATACCAGCGCACCAGGACGACGATGCCCAGAACGAAGAGACCTGCGCCGGGAATCAGAGGCGGCAGCCCGGTGAGCGCGAGGCAGCCGATGCAGCCGAGACCGAGAAGGGCGGCACCGAGCAGCGCCGCCTTTCCCTGGGAGGTTTCGGGAAAATGGATCAAGACGCGGGAAGGATGAACACGTCGATCTTGCCCCGAAGCGCATCCCGGAACCGCTCGGCATCCGACTTCTCACCGACGATCGAGCCGTAATGCATCGGAACGGCCGCCGCCGGCTTGATCTCGAGCGCCGCAGACGCCGCCTCTTCGGCCGTCATGACATACGTGCCGGAAACGGGCAGCAGGGCGATGTCGGCCTTGACGGCCTTCATCTCGGGAATGTGATCCGTATCTCCCGCATGATAGATGCGTTTCCCCTCGAAGGTGACGATGTAGCCGACCCAGGCGTTTGCTTTCGGATGGAACTTCTTGTTCGTGTTGTAGGCGGGAACGACCTCGATCGTGACACCCGCTTCGGTGAGCCGGTCGCCCGGCTTCACCGGCCGTTTGTCCCCCGACAGCTTCGCGAGCGCGTCCGCCGGGCCCACGAGGATCGTGTGCGCGTCCTGGATCTTCTGGACATCCTCGGGGGAGCAGTGGTCGAAATGTTCGTGGGTGAACAGGATCAGATCGGCCTTCTTGCCGCCGGTGATTTTGAAGGGGTCGATATAGACGGTTTTCGCACCGGTGAGACGGAAGCCGTCGTGGCCGAGCCAGGAAACATGGGCGTCGAGAAAGGATTTCATCGTATCCTCCTTGGAATCCTCGTTGGCTGGTTGTCGTGCCGCATCCGGGCTGGACACCGGACTGGACGTGGAGAAGGGCGGATCGAGCGGAAGGGACGGGGTCGGGGTGGCGGGGCGGGGCGGGGGAGCGAACGTCGCCGGAGCCGGTGGCCGTTCGTTCAGGAGGAAGGCGAGCGCGCGGTCGACGGCATCGGCGTTGAACACGTGTGCCCATTCATGCGTTTCGACGTGCATCGAGCCGCCCGGCGTCCATCCGTTGTCGGCGAGAAACCAGAACAGCTCGGAAGAATAGGATGCATTATACTTGTCGCGCAGGCCCCAGGTGAGGAACACGGGGCGACGGGGGATGCGGGTGTCGAAGGCATACGGATACCCGCCGCCGTCGAGCCAGAAGCCGGTGAAGGGCGAGTCGGGCCGGGCGGTCACCTCGACCGAGGCAAAGTATGCGCCGTTCGAGAACCCGGCGAGGATGATGCGATCCGGATCGATCGGGTAGCGGCGTTTCAGCGCATCGAGCAGCCGGAGAAGGAACGTCCGGTTCTCGAGCCAGCCGGCCGGACACCAGGCGCGCACGCCCGGCACGTCGGGATACGAACCCGGGCGGCCCCGGGGAAAGACAGCGATGAATCCGTGGCGACGCGCGGCGACGGCGATCTGCCAGTAGAGATCCCGGGTTGCGGCCGAGGGATCGCCCGGGCTGTCGAACCCCTGGAGCATGAACACCAGGGGCACCGGTCCCGAGGCCGGCCGCTCCTCGGGCTCGAAGAGATAGTAGGAGCGCGTTTCCCCGTTCACGTCGAGGGTTTCGAGGACGCCCGGCGGGGGCAGGAACGGCACGACGAGCGGCGCGCAGAGAATGACGAGAATGCCGGTGAGGAGGATCAGCACCAGGGACTGAGCCCAGACGGGGAAACAGCGGCGGTGCATCCAGAGTCGCATGCGGAGGAACCCTCAGGAGGCGGGGCCGGCCGAGCCTGCGGGACCGAGATCGAGAACGACGATCTCTGGCGGGCACAGGAAACGGATGCGCGGGGCATGTTTGCGCTCGAATCCGGCGCCGCGGGAGACGAACAGACGACGGCCGTCGGGGAACCGGGATTCCCCGTCACAGGCGAGACGGGGCAGTTTGCTGCTTGTCACGAGGGGGCCGAACCAGGGCAATCGGACCTGGCCGCCATGAGTGTGGCCGGCAAGCATCAGGTCGGCCGACACGGGGCCAAGAGAATAGTCGGGGCTGTGTCCGAGAACGAGGTGAAACCCCTCGACAGGCGGGATTTTCAGCTTCGTGTCGAAGGACTCCTCGTTCGAGAGCAGGGTGACCGCAAGCCCGCCTTCGAACCGGAGGGTCGTGCGGCCGGTAAACGTTTCGACGCGCGTTCCCGAGAACATTTCGGTCCAGGGAAGGGTGTCGACGTTGCCGCGGATGGCCATGACGCCGAGCGGGGCCTTGAAATCGATGGATTGCAGATGTGCGCGGGTCGCGAGCCGCACCTTCTGACGGGCCTCCTCGGTGAAATCATGGGTGTAATCGCCGCCGAGAAGGATCAGGTCGGGCTTTTCCGCGGCGAGGGCGTTCCAGACGCGCTTCTCGTTCTCGCCGAACGCGTCGCTCTGGAGATCGGTCATGAACGCGATGCGGAGTTTCGACCGGATTTTCGGCGAGGCAATCTTCAGACGCCGGACGGTGAGCTGGTTCGGCTCGACGAGAAAGGCCTGCCAGGCGACTCCGGCGATACCGGCCGAGAGGAGGAGGAGCCCGAACCCGCGCGCCCAGGCGCGGCTCCGGAACAGAAGGAGACTGCCCGCCAGCGTTGCGGCCGGGAGGTAGGCGAATCCGAGCCAGGCGAGAAGACGCATCAGATGAAACGCCCCCTCGTTGAGGCGGATGGCCGCGAACGTGCCGCCGCCCAGGAGGATCGCGGCCGCGATGATCAGGCTGAACCGCATCTGCACGCGGGTGATGAAGAACAGCGCAGAAAGGGAAAGGGCAAGAAAAATGGCATGAGGTGCCAGGGAAAGGGGAAGAATCTCGCTCATGCATGCTATGATACGGGAAACCCCCCTGCTTTTCCAGATGGCGGAAGCAAAGCCGGGAAAGGCCGGCCGCATTCCATTCCAAAGCGACAAGCCTCGGCAGAATCCTCATGGTGACAGCCGTGACCGGCTGTTTCGAGCCATCCGGCCGAAGGCGGCGGTGTTTCGATCCACGTGGGAGCGAGCGGAACCCTTGCCGTGCATCTATGAATATATATACTGTCAAATATCGTGTCATGGCCCTTGTGCTCTTCTTTGCGGCGATGGTGGCCCCTTTGTCGGCAGAGCTTCCCATCTATCTTGGGGATTCCCATGCGGGGACGTTGTATTTCCTCGTCAGGAATCTCCCGCCCGGTGCCTCATGCACGCTGCTGTTGTTCGATGCGCACGACGACGCGACCGGGATCTACCGTTCCGACCGATTGAGAACGGATCTGCGTCAGGCCGAAGCCGGTGCGGCGTTCGAACGATTGCTTGCCCGATGGCGGCAGCTCGGGGTCATCCAGTGTTACAACTGGCTCGAGCCGCTGATGCCCGACCGGATCGGCCGGGTGGTCTGGGCTCCGGCGGAGCGTCTGGATTCTGCGAGAAAGGCCGAACTGGAGGAGACGGCGCGGGCGCGGCTCGATCTGTTCCAGGAAGCCGCGGCTCGTGCGTGCGGGCCCCTGGCGACGCGTCTCGAGGTGATGGGCCGTGACGAACTTGACCGTGACGCGGATCGGGCGGCAGGGTGGGGGGAGATCGTCGTTTCTATCGATCTGGACTTCTTCGCGGCCCTTCCCGACGACCGGCTCGAGGCGGACGTTGCCGAGGTGTGGCGGCTGGTGATGGGGCTTCCGCGGTTGCGGGCGGTGAGTTTTGCCGTTTCCTCTGCCTGGCTGCGCGACCGGGGCCAGATCGATCTCCTGTCCAGCCTCGCCCTGTCCTGCGCTGCCGGGGTCGCCAGTGCGGGGATCCGGTTCGAACCCTTCATCGATCTCGGCCCGGATCGCTCGAACCGGGCAAAAGATCTCGTCGCTGCCGCGAGAGAGGTTCCCCGCCTCGATCCCGGCCCCTCGACCCCCCGGCTCCTGCGTCTTCTCGCCGAGCTGGAGCCCCGCATTCGAACCGAGTTCCAGCCGGAACGTCTGCGCGCCCTGATCTCCGAATGGCGGAGCGAATCTGAACCGAAGTGATGACGACGGTGCCGTCTCGAGAAAAATTGTTATGTAAACCACCACGCTCCTCCACTCAAAACAATGAAACGGCATGAAACAGGGGAATGGGGTGCCGTAGACATGCTGAGATCATTTCCCCACAAACGAAACCGATGCACAATGAACGACGCCAGATCTATCGTAGGGGCGGTTCGCGAACCGCCCCAAGCGTATTGCCCCGACATCGTGATCCCGAATCTTCGCCATCTGTGTCACCTGCGGATGAGCCACTCTTCATCGTTTGATCGGATTTGACGCGAATGTCGGAAATAGGATATCTTCAACTTGCCTTGGCGCGCGCAAGCGCCGCCGGTGTTTCGCCGGCTCTGGAACGCTAAAAGCAGCTTCAGATTCGGGATCAGATTGCTTCGCAATCTGCGCAAGGCTGGAATGGGCGCGGGAAACCGCGTCCATTTTCATGAAGATCCCCTGGGAGGTTCGACGATGAGCATTACCGGCTGGTTGGCGAGTATTCTCGGGATGGACTCGGACCCCGGGAAGGGCGGGCGCCGTGGACCGGGATATGATGTTCGTGAACTCGCCCGGCGCCTGGGCGTTGAAGAGAGCACCTTGCGCGGGATCGAACCGGCCTACCGGTCGATCCGCGTGCGGAAACCCCGTGGCGGTGTGCGGTTGCTTCTCGAGCCGTCCGCTGACCTGAAGAAGATCCAGCGGTGCATCCTGCATCGTCTGCTCAACCGACTCGCGGTTCACGAAGCGGTTCATGGGTTCCAGAAGGGCCGCTCGATCGTCACGAATGCCCAGCCGCATACGAACCGCGACCTCGTGGTCTGCGCCGATCTCAAAAACTTCTTTCCGAAAACGCGAACGAGACGCATCTGGGAGTTCTTCATCTTCTGCGGCTGGACCGAAGAGGCGACGGAGCTCCTGACGAAGCTGCTGACCTGGGACAATGGCCTCCCGCAGGGCGCGCCAACGAGCCCCAGACTGGCGAATCTCGTGAATCACGCCATGGATGCGAGGCTTGCGGCATTCGCGAAGGCGAGGGGAGGGCAGTTCACGAGATATGCGGATGATCTTACGTTTTCCTTCGACCGGATGAACGTCGTGAAACCTGCCACCTTCCTTCGCGCGGTTGCAAGCATCGTGAAGGAATACGGGTATGACCTCCACGGCAAGGAAAAGCTCGACGTCATGACCTACAAGAACCGACAGCGCGTGACGGGCCTGGTCGTGAATGAAAAAGTGAACCTGCCCCGCACCGTCCGCAAATGGCTCCGCGCCGTCGAGCATCACCAGAAAACCGGCCGCCCCGCCTCGCTTTCCGGGGCACAGTTGAGCGGTTGGAAGTCTCTCCAGCAAATGATCATCGACCAGCGCCACACCCGTTGAAGCAATCAGAAATCCGTCTTCAATCGAATTGATGCCCTCGTTGGAAAACCGAACAAATATATATGCATATAATAGAAAGCATAATATATAATATTTCCGAAGCATGTGATAATATTCACATGAGTTGCGGGCGGGTGTGAAACGATCCGGTCCCGAATTTCGGGACGGACACTCAGGATATGAATCGATCCTGGGGCTTGGAGCTCAGAGATCGTCGAGATCGATCAATTTGAGGAGCAGCCGGACGGGCAGAGGGAGCGGCGGCACGGTTCCATCGTCGAGCATGGCCTGGAGGGCGGCGGTCCCGCTTTTCCCGGCTTCTTCGAGGAACGGCTGTCCGAGGTCGGGGGTTGCCGCCGCGGGTGATCCGGCGTAGCCATCCTCGGCGCCGCGTTCGATCCAGGAGAAGTTGCCTTTGAGGGTTTCCCATTGGAGATTGACGAGGCGCTGGGGAAGCTCCCGGGCGCGCTCAGCCTGGACGAGTTCTGGATCGAGATACAACATCGCGGCCGTTTCCCGGATATCGCCGTGGAGTTCCGTGGCCGGCTGGGTTCCGGCCTCGCGCAGGAGGGCGGCGACCGTTTCAGGGGGGCTGAACCGGAACGGGCCGAGCGGATCGCAGGCCTGCATCCCGTCGAGCTGGGCGAGATCGTCGCAAGCGGTGAGGACGGCCTTGGTGGCTTCAGGGGACGTGCTGAAATGGATGAACGCAAGACGGCGGAAGCCGTCACGATGGAAGGCGGCGCCGATTTCATACAGCATTTCGGAGGCAACGCGCGGGCTGACGGTGAGGGCTCCGGGAAGGCCCATCGATGCCTGGCACGGCAGATACGGGAAGACTGGCGCGACGAGGTATCTACGTCCAGAGGCTTTGAGGCGCTGGCCGATCTCGAATGCGACGGCCTCGGCGATGAAGGCTTTGGTTCCGAGCGGGAGATGCGGCCCATGGGGTTCGGTCGATCCGCATGGCACGAGAACGACGGTGGTATCGCGGTCGAACGTTTCGGCTTCGGTATGCGTGAGGGTGTTCAGATTCACGTGGGGTCCTCTCGGGGGGCGTCGTTGGGTTGAACTTGTCTGGATGCGAACTCGAGGTTCTGGACCTCGACGATGAGCTGCCGGATCAATTCGGCGATGATGACGGGATCCGGGGCGTTTCGCGCCTTGATATGGATGGCTCCGGCCAGCGAGACGACGGAATCGAGGCGGAGGATCGAGGCGGCTGACCGGATCCGGTAGCAGAGTGCCGAGAGTTCTTTGTAATCATGCTTTGCGAGGGTGTTCTGGAGCTGGGGCATCTTGGTATGGAAATCGGCGATCGCATCCCGGGCGCGTTCGAGATACTCGGCCTTGCTGGCGATGCCGAGCATGGCCAGAAGCTCCGGGCTGGGGTTCGTCAGCATGAAATCGAGATCCTCATTGTCGATTCATCCATCAAGAATTTGAAGCAACCAGCAGGAGATTTTTTCCAATCGGAGGCGGAATACGGTGTTCAATCCATCGTAACCATGGTACGACGAGGTGATCATATAGCTTCACGGAACGGTTTCCGAGGGTGGTTTGGAGAAGGACGAAATTGATATACCAGGGGATGATTCCGATGAAATCGAAATACCGGGTGAAAAGGATCTTGAATCCTGCTCGTTGGACGCGAGCTTTCAGGTTGGCTTTGTGATACCTGCGAACGTGACCCACTTGGCGATCCATTGATCCATATAACCAGGATAACGCAGGGACGAAGAGAAGAAGGTGCCCGCTATGATCGAGGGCTTTGTGAGCGATATCGAGTTCCGCAGAATCATTTTCGATGTGCTCTAGAACATTGACATACACGATCGTATCGAAACGATCGGAGGAAGGAACGGAGAAGAAATCATTGATGACCTTTGCCCGAGGATCATTCGAGAGATTCTTCTGAAGCAGAGGAAACATGTTTTTGGAAGGTTCATAGGCGGAGAGGGTCGCGATGGAGGATTCGAGAAGGAGTTTTGAGAAGGATCCCGTTCCGGCCCCGATTTCGGCGACCTTTTTCCCGAGGTATGGTTTGAATTCGGACAGAATCCACCTGTGATAATTTTCAGCGAAAGACATGGCACAAAGGTCTTCGCCGAAATATGTTCGCGATGAATTCGAATCCATGCTCTCTCAGAACCCCAAAACGAATTTATGGTTTCTTGGGAAAAAAGTATACGCGACGAGGAAACCTGGGACAAGCCGAAAGATAAGGGCTGATAATATATATTATGTAAACCAATTATGAAATGCCGACGAATTGGGGCGTTTCGGGCGTTCGGCGGGTAGCGTCTGGTGGCGGGATCCGAGTGAATCGCGCGGGAAAAATGCTGGATTACCGGGGTCTGGAGTGATATAGGTGTGTTCAACGACGTGTTGTCTCTGAAAAATCCTGCCTGATCAAGGAGAAGACCGATGAAGATCGTCAGCATGAAGTGCATGTTGTGCGGGGCCGAGTTCCCCCCCGCTCCCGACCGGTATGTCTGCGATACCTGCGGCACCGACGGGATCCTGGATATCATCTACGAGTATCCGAAGATGCCCGATTACGCCGAGCGTCTCAGAAAAAACCAGCTCAACAACCTCTGGCGGTATCGCGATCTCCTGCCTCTCGCGAAGGACACCCCGATCTCTCCGCTTGAAGTCGGCATGACCCCGTTTTACCGCTCCACCCGGCTCGAGAAACAGTTCAATATCGCCAAGGTTTACATAAAAGATGACGGCCGGAATCCGACCGCCTCCCTCAAGGACCGGGCCAGTGCGATCGGTGTCTCGAAAGCCATCGAGGCGGGCGCAAAGGCGATCTGCGCGGCTTCCACCGGCAACGCGGCCAGTTCCCTCGCAGGCTTCGCCGCTTCCCTCGGAATCAAGACCTATATCTTCGTTCCCAAGCGCGCCCCCAAGGCGAAAGTCACGCAGCTGCTCGTCTACGGCGCGAACACGATCATCGTCGACGATTCGTATGACAAGGCCTTCGAGCTCTCCGTCGAGGCGACGAAACGCTTCGGCTTCTACAGCCGCAACTGCGCTTACAACCCCTACCTCGTTGAAGGCAAGAAGACCGTCGCCTATGAAATCTGGGAACAGAACGGCTTCAAGGTGCCCGACCGCGTCTATGTCTCGATCGGCGACGGCTGCATCACCTCTGGCATCTACAAGGGCTTTTATGACTTGCGCCAGATCGGCGCCATCGAGAAGCTGCCCCGCATCATCGGGGTCCAGGCCGCCGGCTGCAACCCTGTCGAAGTCGCGCTCAAGACCGGCACGTTCACCCCGCAGAACGGGAACACGATCGCCGACTCGATCGCCGTCGGTGTGCCGCGCAACCGTCTCAAGGCCCTGCGCGGCCTGAAAGAGTCGAACGGCGACTGCATCTCGGTCACCGACGACGAGATCCGCGCCGCCCTGGTCGACCTGCCGCGCACGACCGCCGTGTTCGGCGAACCGGCAGCCGTCACCGCCTTCGCGGGCTTCAAGAAAGATGCCGCGGCAGGCCGGATCGGCCAGAACGAGACTGCCGTCGTGCTCATCACCGGGAACGGCCTCAAGGATATCGAGTCGGCCATTTCCGTCTGCCAGCTTCCGGCCCCGACCGCACCGAACATGCAGGCCGTCGAAGAGACGATCCGCAAACTCTCATGAACAGCCAACCATCAACCTCCGGCATGCAGACCGGCCGCCTGCCCGCGGGTTCGGTTGCCCTGGCCGCCTATCTGATCTGTATACCGGCCGTGGCTTGGGCGAATCCCATCGCCATCGGTGGGACGGAAGGTGTTGCCGACAAGCTCGTCCACCTGCTCTGCCTCGGCCTCACCATCAGCCTCGAACTTGCGGTCTGGAAACGCGGGTTCAAGGGAATCCGGGAGCTGGCTCCGGGGTTCCGGCTGCGGATGGCGCTGATCAACCTGGCAACCTTTTTCCTGCTGTCGTTCTTCCTGATGGCCGTGTATGTCCCGTCGGAAGGATTCGGCGATCGGTTTCTGGGCTTGGCGGGCCTCGGGGAGATGATCGTGACCCTCCTGGAGGCCCTGGGGGCAACGATGCTCCTGGGAGGCCACTCGAGGACCGTCGGGGAGATCGCCGGAGAGAAGATCCGTTGCGTTCTGGTGAGCTTCCTTGCGAATGCCGCATCGCTGGTGGCGTATCCCCTTATCTACGGGATGTTCCAGATACTGTTCGGTCTTTTTCTGGCGGTGGTTGCTTCGTTGGGGGGCTGAGAACCCGAACGCGTTATTTGGACAGCAGCGATCCGGAAGAATCCACGGGGCTTCTTGCCAAGGGCATCAGGGGGGAGTATACTCCCCCCTGTTTTTATCCCCCCACCTGCACGGGAGAAGAGAACGACGTGGCTCAGATCATCGATGGAAGTGCGCTTTCGAAGAAGATCCGCGAGGAGATCCGGCGGGAGGTTGAGGCGATGGCATCCCGCGGCGAACAGGTTCCCGGGCTGGCCGTCATCCTCGTCGGAGAAGATCCCGCGTCGAGTGTTTATGTAAACCAGAAGGGGCGGGCCTGTGATACGGCCGGCTTTGTGTCACGCGAGATCAAGCTCCCGGCCGAGACGGCGCAGGACGACCTGATCGCGATGATCCGCGAACTCAACCGGGATCCGGCGATCCACGGCATCCTGGTCCAGCTCCCGCTACCGAAGCATATCGACGAGGCTGCCGCGATCGAGGCGATCGATCCCGCAAAAGACGTCGACGGCTTCCACCCCATCAACACCGGCCGACTGGCGATCGGAACCGACTGCCTCATGCCCTGCACCCCGCTCGGCGTGATCGAGATGCTTCGCCACACCGGCATCAACCCTTCCGGGAAGCGCGCCCTCGTCGTCGGTCGCAGCAACATCGTCGGAAAGCCCCTCGCGGCGATGCTGCTCAAGCTGAATGCCACCGTCACCATCGCCCACTCGAAGACGGCGAATCTCCAGGAAGAGGTCGGCCGGGCCGACATCCTCTGCGCGGCCGTCGGAAAGCCCGCCTGTATTCCCGGCTCGTGGGTGAAGTCGGGCGCCATCGTCCTCGATGTGGGCACGAACGCGGTGCCCAATCCCGACAAGCCGGGCACCACGAAGCTGGTCGGGGACGTCGAGTTCGGGCCGGCCGCGGAGCGCGCAGCCTTCATCACCCCCGTACCCGGCGGCGTCGGGCCCATGACGATCGCGATGCTGCTCGCGAACACCCTCAAAGCCCGCAACGCCCTCCACGCGGCCAACAAATCATGAAGAAACGGCCAAATGTTGTAGGGGCGCATCGTGATGCGCCCGGGAGTATGATATAACAAGTGCTATAGAATGCTGGGCGTGCGACCCCGCACTGCCGGCACAGAGAAAGAAAAGAACGACAACAAGGAACGAATAGGAGACATGACCATGGATCAGGACGTGCTTCTGATGACCCCGGGGCCCGTGCAGCTCGACTCGGAGATCCTCCTTGCGGGTGCCCGCCCCCTGCGTCACCACCGGACGACGGACTTTTCGCCCCTCTACACCGACTGCGTCGACCGCCTCAAAAAACTCTTCAAAACGAAGGGTGAATTATATCTTACGCTATCCTCCGGCACCGGCGTCATGGAAACGGCGATCGCCAACATGTTCAACCAGGGCGAGACGATCCTGACCGTCGAAACCGGCTCCTTCGGCGAACGATTCACCCAGATCGCGAAAGCCTTCAAGCTCAACGTCATTCCGCTGAAATACCCGTGGGGCCACCGCGCCCGGGTCGAGGACATCCGGAGGATGCTCGATGAGCACCCCGCCATCTCGGGTGTCACCGTCACGTTCAACGAGACCTCGACCGGCGTCCACAACGATCTGAAAGCGATCGGCGCCTTGCTCCACGAGCGCGACAAGCTGTTCATCACCGACGGCGTCTCGGGCATCGGTGCCCTGCCCTTCGACATGGACGGCTGGCACGTTGACGTGGCCCTCTCCGCATCCCAGAAGGGCCTCCTGACGCCGCCCGGCGTCGGCATGGTAGCCCTTTCGAAGAAGGCCATGGCCAAGCTCGAGAAGGTCGACTGCCACGGCTTCTATTTCGATCTCAAACACTATAAAAAGAATCAGGAACTCCCGATTCCCGCCTTCCCCTGGACCCCGGCGATCTCCGTGATGTACCAGCTCCAGGCTGCCCTCGACAAGATCGAGCGCGCCGGTATCGACAACGTCATCGCGCAGTATCACCGGCTCGCCGAGGGACTCCGTATCGCGGTCGAAGCGATGGGCCTGACCCTCTTCACTCAGCCCGATGCGCGCTCCGACGTGCTCACTGTGATCAATGCCCCTGCCGGCATCCACCCAAAGAAGATCGTGAGCGAGATCCGCGACAAGTTCGGCGTGCTCATCGCGGGCGGCCAGGGCGAGATCGCCGACAAGGTGTTCCGCATCACGACAATCGGCACGATTTCGGAGCGAGAGGTCATCGCGACGGTCGGACTCCTCGAGATCGCCCTGAAGCGTCTCGGGTTCCTGAAGGACGTCGGCGCGGGCACGAAGGCCCTTCTGACCCACTTCGCGAAATGAACCCCGATACCGAAAAACGGCCGAAGCGGTCGGCTTCCGGTCCCCTCCCCCGCCCCATCACCGTCGTGGCGGCCGATCTGGGGCTGAAGCAGGCCGACATCGAGCCGTACGGCTCGAACAAGGCGAAGATCGCCCTCGGGGTGTACGAACGGTTCGCCGAAAAACCCGACGCGAAGCTGGTGCTCGTGACCGCCATGACCCCCACCCCGGCCGGGGAGGGCAAGACGACGATGACGATCGGCCTGGCCGACGCGCTGAAGATCATCGGCCACCGGCCCGTGGTCTGCCTGCGCGAGCCCTCGATGGGCCCCGTGTTCGGCGTGAAGGGCGGGGCGGCGGGCGGCGGCCGCGCCAAGGTCATTCCCCTCGAGGAGATCAACCTCCACTTCACGGGGGATCTGCACGCCGTCACCTCGGCGCACAATCTGCTCGCCTCGATGATCGACAACCATCTCATGCAGGGCAACGCCCTCGGCCTCGACCCCCGCCGCATCCAGTTCCGGCGGGTGATGGACATGAACGACCGGGCGCTGCGCACCGTGGTGACAGGCCTCGGCGGCACCGCCAACGGCTGGGTCCGCGAAACCGGCTTCGATATCACCGCGGCCTCCGAGGTGATGGCGATCCTCTGCCTCGCCACCGACATCGCCGATCTGAAGAAGCGGCTCGGGAACATCCTGATCGGCTTCACGGGAAGCGGCACGCCCGTCTTCGCCCGCGATCTGCATGCCCAGGGCGCGATGGCCGCGATCCTGCGGGATGCGATCAAGCCGAACCTCGTCCAGACGGCCGAGGGAACCCCGGCGTTCATCCACGGCGGTCCGTTCGCCAACATCGCCCACGGCTGCAACAGTCTCACCGCGACCCGCCTCGCGCTCAAGCTCGGCGACGTCGTCCTGACCGAGGCGGGCTTCGCCACCGAGCTGGGCGCCGAGAAGTTCTTCGACATCAAGTGCCGCACGGCAGGCCTCGAGCCCCAGGCCGTCGTCATCGTCGCCACGGTCCGGGCCCTGAAGCTGCACGGCGGGGTGCCGAAAGCCGACCTGTCACGCGAACACATGGCCGAACTGAGCCGGGGCTTCGAGAATCTTGCCAAGCATATCGAGAACATCCGCATGTTCAATCTGCCGGCGATCGTCGCGATCAACCGGTTCCCCGACGACACCGACGCCGAGATCGAGTGGGTTCGCAAAGCTGTCGAGGAAGCGGACTGCTCCGCGGCCGTTTCCACCGCGTATCAGGACGGCGGAGAAGGCAGTCTGGAACTGGCCCGCAAGGTGGATGAGATTCTGCGCGGCCGGCATCAGGAGTATCAGCCGCTGTATCCGCTGGAGATGCCGCTGGTCGAGAAGATCAACGTCGTGGCCCGCAGCTGCTACGGCGCGGCGGCGGTCGAGATCCTGGAGCCGGCGAAAAAAGCGCTGGCCCAGTTCGAGCAGATGGGCTGCGGCGATCTTCCCGTCTGCATGGCCAAGACGCAGCACTCCCTGAGCGATGTGCCGGGGCTGCTCGGCCGGCCGCGCGGCTTCAAGGTGACCGTGCGCGAGGCGCGCCTCTCGGCAGGGGCGGGCTTCATCGTCGCACTGGCCGGGGAGATCATGACCATGCCGGGGCTGCCCAAACAGCCTGCGGCGGAACGTATCGATGTGGATAACACGGGCCGGATCACCGGCCTGTTCTGAACCCGCAAGGAGGGAAGGATGAACAAGACCCCGTTGTGTTCCGTTCACGAGGCTCTGGGAGCCCGGATGATCGATTTCGGCGGCTGGTACATGCCCGTGCAGTACTCTTCGATTCTCGAAGAGCACGAGACCGTGCGCACCAAGGCCGGTCTGTTCGATCTGTTCCACATGGGGGAGTTCTGGCTGGCCGGCCCCGACGCGATGGCGAACGTGCAGAAGATCGTCTGCCAGGACATCGAGGCGCTTTCCGACCGTCAGATCGCCTATACCCCGATGTGCCGGCCCGACGGCTCGATCGTCGATGATCTGCTGGTCTACCGGTGGAACCCGGAGAAGTTCCTTCTCGTCGTGAACGCCGCGAACATCGACAAGGATTTCGCCTGGATTCAGTCGCAACTCACCGGCGACGTCCAGTTCGAGAACCACTCGGGCTTCACCGGCTTGATCGCGATCCAGGGCCCGAAGGCGCAGGAAGTCCTCCAGAAGCTGACCCGCCAGAACCTCAAGGCGATCAAGTTCTACTGGTTCACCGACGGCAAGGTCAACAACATCCCCACGATCATCAGCCGCACCGGCTACACCGGTGAGGAAGGCTTCGAGCTGTACTACCCCGCCGAACGGAGCGCCGAGCTGTGGCAGGCCCTGATGGAAGCCGGCAAGGATCAGGGAATCAAGCCGATCGGCCTGGGCGCGCGCGACACGCTGCGGCTCGAGGCCCGGCTGATGCTGTACGGCAACGACATCCACGACGGCACGACCCCGATCGAGGCGAATCTCGACTGGACCGTGAAGTTCGCCAAGGGCAGCTTCACCGGTAGTGACGTGTTGAAGGCGCAGAAGGCGAACGGCACCGAAAAGACGCTGGTCGGCTTCGAGATGGGCAAGGGCCCGGCTCCGCGTCACGGCTACCCCGTGCTCCACAAGGGCAAGAAGGTCGGCGAGGTCACGTCGGGAACGATGTCCCCCACCCTGAAGAAGAACATCGGCCTGGCCTATGTGCCCCCCTCGCTGAAGGCCGTCGGCTCGTCGTTCGACATCGAAGTGCGCGGCAAGCCGGTTCCCGCGACCGTCATCCCCACCCCGTTCTATCAGCGCCCCAAGGCGTGAGCCAATCATAGAAGGAGCTATACATGAGTCTGCTGGATAAGGTCGATCCCAAAATCGCGGAAATCATCGGCAGAGAACGCCGGCGCCAGATGAGCCAGATCGAGCTGATCGCGTCCGAGAACTTCGTCTCGGAAGCGGTGCTCGAAGCCCTCGGCTCGGTTCTCACCAACAAATACGCCGAAGGGTATCCGTCCAAGCGCTATTACGGCGGCTGTGAAGTCGTCGACGAGGCCGAGGACCTGGCCCGCGACCGCGCAAAGCAGTTGTTCGGCGCCGAGCACGCGAACGTGCAGCCCCACTCGGGCAGCCAGGCGAACATGGCCGTCTACCTGACCGTCATGAAGCCGGGCGACACGTATCTGGGCATGAATCTCCAGAACGGCGGCCACCTCACGCACGGCAGCCCCGTCAACTTCAGCGGCCTGATCTACAAGGTCGTCCCCTACGGCGTCGATGACCGCACCGAGACGATCGATTACGACGCGCTCGAAAAGCTCGCCCTCGAGCACAAGCCCAAGATGATCATGGCCGGCGCCTCGGCGTATCCGCGCATCATCGACTTCGCGCGGTTCCGCGCGATCTGCGACAAGGTCGATGCGGTGCTGTGCGTCGATATGGCCCACATCGCCGGCCTCGTGGCCGCCGGTCTCCATCCGAGCCCGGTGCCCTACGCCGACTTCGTCACCACGACGACCCACAAGACCCTGCGCGGCCCCCGCGGCGGCATGGTCCTGTGCCGGGAAAAGTGGGCGAAGCAGCTCGACAAGTCGATCTTCCCCGGCCTGCAGGGCGGCCCGCTGATGCACGCCGTGGCGGCCA
The DNA here is from genome assembly GCA_029565415.1 of Candidatus Rifleibacteriota bacterium. Next base: position 38,420 of record JAKQOH010000229.1, read on the forward strand.
AGGCCGTCTCGTTCCAGGAGGCGCTGAACCCCGAGTTCAAGACCTACCAGCAGAAGATCCTCGACAACGCCCAGGCGCTCGCGAAGGGGCTCCAGGCGCACGGTTTCCGGCTCGTGTCGGGCGGCACCGACAACCACCTGATGCTCGTCGACGTCCGGAACAAGAACGTGACGGGCAAGCTCGCCGAAAAGGCCCTCGACCTCGCCGGGATCACGGTCAACAAGAACACGATCCCCAACGACCCGCAGTCGCCGTTCGTCACGTCCGGCGTCCGCATCGGAACCCCCGCCGTCACGACCCGCGGCATGACCCCCGATGTGATGAAGGACATCGCGGCGCTGATCGACCAGGCGCTGTCGCGGCCCGAAGACGAGGCGAACCTCAAGGCCGTCCGGGAAAAAGTCCAGAAGATCTGCGACCGCTTCCCCTACTACAAGATCTGACCGCAGATCTCGAGAACCCGATCCACACAGAGCACGATGATGGAACGACGAACCACGGAGTCACAGAGTCACAGAGAAACGAGTTCAGACCGAACTCGGTGTCTCGGTGTCTCTGTGGTGAACGTTCTCCGTGTTCCGGGCGGGTTCTCATCCGGAATGGAACGCGCGCGACGAGCGCAAGTATGGTAGAATCCCCGGCGGCGGGCTTGCCGCTCTCCGCCGGGTGTTCATAACCGATGAAATCGAAACAGGAGCAGAGTCATGAATCCTCCCAACCTGAAGTACACCAAGGAACACGAGTGGGCGCGCATCGAAGGCAAGAAGGCCGTGATCGGCATTACCGAATACGCCGCGCACCAGCTCGGCGACGTCGTCTTCGTCGACATGCCCCTCGTCGGCACCAAGCTCGAGAAGGGCAAGACGTTCGGCGTGGTCGAGTCGGTCAAGACGGTTTCCGACATCTTCGCCCCCCTCAGCGGCAAGGTCACGAAGAAGAACGACGAGCTCGATGCCGAGCCTGCCAACGTCAACACCGACCCCTACGGCAAGGGCTGGATCCTCGAGATCGAGCTGAGCAACCCGGCCGAAGCCGACGAGATGATCGACGCGGCGGCCTACGAGAAACATTGCGAGACCTGCGGCCACTGACCGGTCGCGAGCCAGCCTGAACCAGCAAGACACGGGTCTTGAGGAGAATCTGGTACCATGAGTAGCTATCTGCCTCACACACAGGCGGAAGTCAAAGCGATGCTCGAGGCGATCGGCGTCAAGAGCATCGATGACCTGTTCGCGGAAATTCCGGCCGAGCTGCGGCTGAACCGGCCGCTCGACCTGCCCGATGGGCTGAGCGAGTCGGAAGTGGTCGACGAGATGAACGACCTGGCCCAGTTGAACTACGGCGCCAACGAGCTGCTGTGCTTCCTCGGCGCCGGCATCTACGATCATTATATTCCGTCTGCTATCAATCACCTGCTGCTGCGCGGCGACTTTTTCACCGCCTACACGCCCTACCAGGCCGAGATCTCGCAGGGAACCCTCCAGGCGATCTACGAGTATCAGAGCCTGATCTGCGGCCTGACCGGCATGGACGTGTCGAACGCCTCGATGTACGAGGCTGGGACCGCCCTGGTCGAGGCGCTCAACATGGCGAAGGCCCAGACCGGCCGGACGCGGGTCGTGATCCCCGAGACGGTGCATCCGGAATACCGGCGCGTCGCGAAGACGATCAACACCCAGATGGGGATCGAGATCGTGACCGTGCCGTTCGAGGACGGAGTGACCGATATGGCGAAGCTGGCCGAGGTCGTGAACGACTCGACGGCGGCCGTCGTGGCAGGGTACCCGAACTTCTTCGGTTCGGTCGAGGATCTCGAGGCGCTCGCGAACGTCGCCCACAACGTGGGCGCGCTGCTCGTGGTGACCGCCGACCCGGTGTCGCTTGGCCTGCTGACGGCCCCGGGCGACCTGGGCGCCGACATCGTGTGCGGTGAAGGCCAGTCGCTGGGAATCCCGATGAGTTTCGGGGGCCCATCGTTGGGCTTCATGGCCTGCAAGGAAGCGCTGCTGCGCAAGGTGCCGGGCCGGATCACCGGGGCGACCGTCGACAAGACGGGCCGCCGCGGCTTCGTCCTGACCCTCCAGGCTCGCGAACAGCACATCCGGCGCGAAAAGGCGGGCAGCAACATCTGCTCGAACCAGGCGCTGATGGCCCTGAATGCGACGATCTACATGAGCCTGCTCGGCCGTGACGGCATCCGGGATGTCGCGAACCAGAGCTTCCAGAAGGCGCACCACCTGAAGAAGGAGCTGGCCGCCCGCGTGCCGGCCGTCTCGTTCCCCTTCGCGGCCCCGTTCATGAACGAGTTCGTGATCAAGGTGCCGAACGCGAAAAAGCTGCTCCTGAAGATGGCGAAACAGGGCGTGCTCGGCGGCGTCGCCCTCGAACGGTGGTTCCCCACGCTGAAGGACCATCTCCTCGTCGCGGTCACCGAAAAGCGCACCGCGGAAGATATCGACTACTATTGCGAACTGCTCGGAGGGCTGACGTCATGACCGAACCTCTGATCTTCGAACTCTCCGCCGACGGGCGGCGCGGTTACACGCTACCGAAACTCGATGTGCCCGAGATCGACCCGGCCGATCACATCCCCTCGAAGATGCTCCGCCGCGAGATCCCCCTCCCCTCGCTGTGCGAAGTCGACGTGGTGCGGCACTTCACGCGACTGTCGCGTCTGAACCACGCGGTCGACGTCGGGTTCTATCCGCTCGGCTCGTGCACGATGAAATACAACCCCAAGATCAACGAGGATATGGCGCGGCTGCCCGGTTTCGCGACCATCCACCCTTACCAGCCCGAGGAGACGATCCAGGGCGCTCTCGCCCTGCTGCACAACCTCGAGCACGCCCTGGCCGAGATCTGCGGGATGGATGCGTTCACGCTGCAGCCCGCGGCCGGCGCCCACGGTGAGCTGACGGGCCTCCTCATCATCAAGGCGTATCACCGCAAGAAGAAGAATGCCAAGGCGAAGACCAAGATCCTGATCCCCGACGCGGGCCACGGCACGAACCCGGCCTCGGCGGCGATGCTCGGCTTCGAGGTCGTCAACATCCGGACGTCGCCGCGCGGCGGCATCGACCTCGATGATCTGCGCGCCAAGGCCACGCCCGATGTGGCCGGCCTGATGCTGACCAACCCGAACACCCTCGGCCTGTTCGACGAGAACCTTACCGAGATCGCAAAAATAGTTCATGGGGTAGATGGCCTGCTCTACTACGACGGGGCGAACCTCAACGCGATCATGGGCTGGTCACGGCCTGGCGACATGGGCTTCGACATCGTTCACGTCAACCTGCACAAGACCTTCTCGACCCCGCACGGCGGCGGCGGCCCCGGCTCCGGCCCGGTCGGCGTCAAGGCGCATCTGGCCGGGTTCCTGCCCAGCCCGCGCATCTCGTTCGACGGCAAGAAGTTCAAGGTCACGGACAAGCACGCCGACTCGATCGGCCCGGTTCGGACGTTCCTGGGCAGCTTCGGCGTTCTGGTGCGCGCCTACACGTACATCATCACGCTGGGCGCCGAGGGGCTGAAGGATGCCAGTTCCTACGCCGTTCTGAACGCGAACTACATGATGCGACGGCTCCAGAAGACGTACAAACTCGCCTACGACCGCACCTGCAAGCACGAGTTCGTGCTGTCGGGCAAGCCGTTCGCCGAGAAGGGCGTGAAGACGCTCGACATCGCCAAGCGGCTGCTCGATTACGGGTACCACGCCCCGACCGTCTACTTCCCGCTCATCGTCGAGGAAGCGATCATGATCGAGCCGACCGAGACCGAGAGCAAGCAGACGATGGACGAGTTCATCACGGTCATGGAACAGATCGCCGCGGAAGCGATGACGGACCCCGAGAAGGTCAAGGGCGCGCCCTACAACACGCCGGTGACCCGCCTGGACGAGGCGCTCGCCGCCCGCAAACCCGACATCAACTTCTTCAAGCGGCGTCCCTGACGTGAGTCGGGATGGCATGAACGTAACCCTCCCGCAGACAGCCTTCGGGCTTCTGCGGGAGGTTTTGTACGAGCTGAAGAACGCTCCGGGCGCCGAGATCTGGC
>JAKQOH010000083.1 GCA_029565415.1 Candidatus Rifleibacteriota bacterium
CGTCGGCGTGGAGGCCCCTGTCCACAAGGAGAATATTGAGAACGATATATACTTTCGTATTCCGGGTGCAAGGGTTCATTTTGAGACGGAGGGAAACAAACATTTGTCGAGCATAGAGCGCATCGGGGGACTGACGGTTGTCATCCCAACGTTGAATAGTGAAAATTATCTCGGCGCGGCACTGAACTCGCTGCAGTTCCTCCGGAATCAGGGGGCCAACGTCGTCGTTGTTGATAGTCACTCTGCCGATAACACCGTTGAAATCGCGAAGACAGGATCAGATTCAATTCTCTTGTTCCCGAAGGGGAATATGTATGGAGCGATCAATCATGGCCTTCGGTCAGCAAAAACGGAGTGGCTTGCCTATTTGAATTCAGACGACCTCGTCTATCCTCGCACGATCTATCGAGAGCTGCTTGCCATGGCGGATTCCTGCGATCTTCTGTATGGAAACATCGATTTCGTGAACGAGGATGGCCATTTTATTCATGATTATCTCATGCCCCCACCCTCGGACATCCTTCCCCTGGCCGGTATGCGGGTGAATGCTGTTCCACCACAGGGAACCCTGTTTCGGAAGCGCGTTTTCGACACGCTGGGCGGCTTCGATACGGCCTTCAGGCTCGCGGCCGATCATGACTTTTTTGTCAGAGCCGCTCTCCAGGGCTTTCGATATGGAAAAGTAGCCCACCCACCCCTCGCGGCCTTCAGGCTGCACGGTTCTCAGCTTTCGCACACTCGACAAGAAGAGCATATACGAGAAGCCATACTGATTTCAGAAAAGGCAACTCGAAGCACTTCATCGCTCCAGCGCCGGGTAGCATATTGTACATTCAAACTTCGGAATATCCGCTCTTTTCTGATACGCATCCTTCGCGGTCATACCATACATGGTTCATACCGCATGCGTGGTTGCATGGATATTCCCACGACGTCTTGAATGCCAGCCTATTGCCGACAGAGAAATGCCGTGTTCACCGTTTCGGAGACTTCAAAACATGAAGAAGTCGTCGTGATCATGCACCCTTGTCGTAAAGCATGTTCCGAAACACTGTCCGAGCGGGAATTACCTGGTCTTTTCGTACAAGTATCCTGTAGGCATGATCGGATCTCGCTTTCATGCTCTCGTTTTCAGAGATTCAGCGGCTCCGTCAATGACTTCATCGACAGAAATGGCATCGAGACACCTATGTCCCTGATGTAAACAGGTGGCTTGTGAACAGGGAGAGCAGGGAAAATCTTCCTGATGTGTTATGACTCTCGCAGAACGACTGCTTGGTCGGATCGTTCGGGCAAGGGCCGGCCCCAACAGAGCGACGACGGGAGTCCCGAGGGCGTCGGCGAGGTGCATGGGGCCGGAGTCGACGCCGATGAACAGGTCGGCCGCGGCCAGCAGGCCGAGAAAGCCTTCGAATGACACGGCGCCGGCAGCATCTATTGGTTTTGCTATTTTACATTTTTCCGTCACGGCCCGAGTGACGGATCGTTCGGACATGCTGCCGGTCAGCACGATGTTCGCCCCAAAGGCGGCAAAAAGACGGTCCGCCACTTCCGCGTATCGTTCGATCGACCATTGGCGACCAGGCCAGCGGGCGGCGGGGTGGATGACGACGACCGGACATGATGGGGATCTTACGACGGAATGCCCAGCCAGAAAGGCCGAGGCAGCATTTTTCCCTGTTTCGGGAAGCCGAATGAAGGGGAGGAAAGGGTCGTTCTGTATATTTGGTGCAATATATTTGACGACGGCCCGGGCAAAACTCCGCAGATGTCTGTCTGGTCCAGCCGGAATGACATCCGTCAGCCAGTAGTCGCCACCGGTGATCGCGAATCCGACGCGCCGTGGAATGCCGGCCAGAAACAGCAGGAGGTTGTTGCGAAAATCGCCGCGCGGGTCGATTCCCAGGTCGAAGTCTTCGTTCCGAAGTCTGCGAATCGTTTCGAACAGCTTGGCCCAGGCTGCAACTCCGCCACCCGTCACCCAGGGGAGATCGAGGAAAAGCACGTCATCGATGCCGGGCACGAGCGGCACCAGATCGCGAGACCAGTTTGCGACCAGAACCGTCACCCTGGCGTTCGGAAACGCCCGTTTGAGAGCCGGAAACATCGGCGAACTCATGACAAGATCGCCCAGTCCATCCGTCCGCAGGACGAGTATGCGCCGTATCGCCGTGTGAACGGAAAGAGTCTCCCCCCGTGAGCGCGCAGGCAGAAGCAAGTTCACACACGGGGAAACGAAGCGGCCGAGTTCGTGCAAAAGCGCGGCCAGCCGCCGGTTCCTGGCCGCCGGAATTCGTTCACGGCACGGGGAGATCATCACACTCGCTCGAGCACGACCCACTCCGCCCAACCGAGAAGAGCGTTGCGAGCATACATGTACCAGAATTTCTCCGGTCTCAACATGCCGCAAAGGGCGAGGGCGGGCGAAAGCATCAGATGCAGAACATTACGGACCTTGCCGCCGTCAATACACCTGAAGCCGGCAGACGCTCCAACGTTCGCCAGGTCATTCCAGGCATACGGTTTCACATGCGTCGGATCATCCCTGAATGTCACCGTACCCGCAAAACGGCGCGAGACGCGAGGGAACAACGATCGTGGCCCAGGCGTCTCGAGATAGAACCTGCCGCCAGG
>JAKQOH010000156.1 GCA_029565415.1 Candidatus Rifleibacteriota bacterium
GACCGCTTCACCGGGGACTTGTCCCAGACTGTCTGGATCTCGGCGGGCGGCTTGCGGGCGAGGTTCCCTCCGCGCAGCGGCTCCATGATGATCACGCCGAGCCCTTTGGACGCGGCATACTCGAGGCCGGCACGGCCGGCCTGGTTCTGCTCGTCGAGAAGATTGTACTGGATCTGGCAGAAGTCCCAGCTCCAGGCATCGACGATCGGGGCGAACTCTTCCCGGCTGCCGTGGTAGGAAAACCCGGCGAACCGGATGCGGCCGTCGCGCTTCGCCCGTTCGAGAAACTCGAGCACCCCCGCTTCCCGCGCCTTGAGCCAGGTTGCGCCGTTCAGGCTGTGGATCAGATAATAGTCGATCACGTCCGTGCGCAGGTTCGCCAGTTGCGAAGCCAGCATCGCGTCCATTTCCTTCACGGAACGGGTCTGCCAGTGCGGCAGCTTCGTCGCGACCCGGACCTTCGCCCGCTTGCCGTCCCGCGCCAGCGCCAGCCCGAGGAACGGTTCGCTCGCGCCCATGTGGTACGGCACGGCCGTGTCGAAGTAGGTGACCCCTTTTTCTATAGCCATGTCTATCAAATTCAGGGCCGCCGGCTCGTCGATGCTGCGGCCTTTCTGGGGCAGGCGCATGCAGCCGAATCCGAGGATCGAGAGGGGTTCCTTCGTTCGGGGCATCGTGCGGTACAGCATGGGTGTCCTCCTTTACAGCCGGCTTGCGTGGATGATCAGGATGAGGAAATTATACACCGAATGGAGCAGCACTCCGGGCCACAGGCTGCGGGTGCGCCGGAACAGAAGGGCGGCGGTGGTTCCAAGCAGGAACGCGGTCGGCATCGAGATCGGGGGATGGGACAGGGCGAAGAAGAGGCCGTTGGCGACGATCCCGCCCGTGCCGGTCCAGGCGAGGGCTTGCCAGCAGAAGCCCCGGAAGAACATCTCCTCGACCAGGGGCGTGGCGACACAGAACAGCAGCAGGAACAGGGCGGCGCTCCAGGCCGGCCCGAACAGCTCGGTCGCGATGCTCCAGACGGCGCCGCTCGAGGCGAACACCTCGATGCCGGCCGCTTCGGCATGCGCGAGATAGGCGGCGGCGATGCCGCCGAGCGCCAGGGCGGCGGCGATCGAGACGAAAAGCGAGAGCGGAGCAGGCTGCTTCCAGCCCAGGGCCGCGGCGGGGGAGGGGAACCGCGCCCGGGCATAGCTCCAGCAGATGGCCGAGAGAAGCACCACGGAAACGAGCGAGGCCAGCAGCCAGGGCCACAGGCCAAGCAGGGCCGGTGGAACGGCGAGGGCGGCGATGGTCGCGGTGAGCCGCTGGATGCCCATCAGCACGATGAGGATCAGGAACGCGTCGGAAGGATCGAAGCGCGGCTGCCGGAGCCCATCGGGATCGAGCCGCCGCGAGATGGCCGTGACGGCCTTGTCGTGCAGGATGACTGCCAGCGCCAGATACAGCCCGAGGTGGATCAGTGACGAGGTCGATGCGTCTTTCACCGGCACGATCAGCGCCATCACCAGGGGGGTCAGAAGTTTTGCCGTCAGATGCGACCGCTGCTGGAGCACCTTCCCTTCATACCGGGCATACAGGGCCGACATCGAGACCGCGACCCAGACGAGCGCTGGGATCATCGCGACGGTCCAGGCGACGGTGCGGAGGATGGCGGCTGTCGGAAAACCGAGATACAGCCCCGTTCCGATTGCGGCCGGAACGAAACAGCAGGCGGCAATGACGCTCCAGAAAAGGGTCTTGAGGCCGATGATACGGCCGGGGGAGACGGGAAGGGTCTCGAGGAGAGAGATGGCGCGACCTTCGCTTCCCATCGAGTTCAGCGGGCCGAACATCGAGAAATACATCAGGGCGGCTGCCATGATGTTCATGCCGGCCGTTTCCGAGCCGAGCGCCACGACCCCGCGCAGGGCCCAGAGCTGCATGATGATGATGGAGATGGGCATGAGGAGCGAGTTCGTCAGGATGTTCCAGTCGCTGCGCAGGAGGAGAGCTTCTTTGCGCAGGAGACCCGTGAGCAGGCGGCGGCCGCTTCCGGCGTTCAGACGCCTGCCGGCATGGACCCAGCCCGGCCAGTTGAGGCGCGCCATCAGGTGGAAACAGGCGCTTCCGGCTGCCATCGTCGCGGCCCAGAACACCTGAAGCCTGACGAAAGAGGGAGAGGAGAAGCCGTCGAGAAGCGTATCGGCGAGCCAGCGTGCGGGGGTGAGAAGCGTCGCCGGCCAGGCTCCGAACCGGCCCGTCCAGTCGAGCAGGGCAAGCGCCGCATCCATCGGGGCTGAGGAGACGAGCAGGACGGGAGCCAGCCCGATGAACGCGCAGACGTAGCCGAGCAGGGAGAACAGATTCTCGATCGTCGAGGGCCGGGCGAGGCGCTGGAGAAGCGTGCCGGCGAGCGTGATTGCCAGCCCCGTTGCCAGGCTCGTCTCGAGATACAGGAGGCAGGAAAGCGCGATCCAGGCGAGGGTCGGGCTGCCCGGCCAGGCCAGCCCCAGGAAGCCGCTGAACAGGAAAATGAAGCCCATCCAGTCGGTGACGAGCCGCTCGTAGAGCTTGAGAACGAGCAAGGTGCCGGGCGTCACGGGGAGGGTCGACAGAAACGCGGTGTCGGTGCTCATCTGGCCGGCATTCAGGGTGTGGCCCATCAGGATGTCGCTGGTGAAGACGATCAGCACGGCATACGCCAGGGCCATCGCGAGCAGCTGCCGGGCCGGCTCGGCGAGGAACAGCAGCCCCAGCGCCTTCGTCGCCCCTGCCGCCTCCCGCGCCGCGAACACGCACCAGCAAAGGCCGAACAGCCCGATCAGCAGCAGGTGCCAGAATCCCTGCTTCGCCCGCAGCGTGTTCCACAGCAGCCGTGTTTTGGCCCCGATGAGAACTGCCGCCGCCCGCGTTCGCGATAGATGCCCTGTCATGCCCCCAGTATACCCCGGAAGGGCCTGCGCGGGCTCAGTGGTTGCCGCGGGTGTCGGTCAGCTCGTAGGCCTCGCGCTCCATCAGGATGTCGAAATCGCGCTCTTCGCCGCGCAGGTCGGCGGCGAGACACTCGAGGGCCCAGGCGACGGACCAGCCGGTGTCGTCGACCCAGCGGCCGGTGCGGCAGGCGATCGAGGGGAAGATCTGGCTCAGGTTCCGGCTGAGGAACGCCTCGCGCCGGTACTGGAACGTGTGGACCAGCTCGTGGCCGACGTGGTCGCCCCGCCGGTTCGTCACGAGGTTGTTCGCGTTGCTGTAGGCCAGGGCCCCGTTGCGGCCGATCGTGCCATCGCTGTTGCGGCCGCGCTCGAACGAGAGGGTGCCGAGCCGGAGCGTGCGTCCGAAATCGAGACGGGCGCCGTCGGCCATGTTCAGCAGCGGGGCGAGTGAGGCGTGCAGGGCCGGCCGCACCCGGCAGCCGCCGGGCCCGGCTTCGAGCCAGAAGGGGCCAAGATCCATCCGGTACCGGAACCGCCCGTCGGGAGCGGACTCGGCCAGCGATGCCCCGACGTTCATCAGGATCTTCGCCCGCCAGGCCCGCCACGTGTCGTCGTCACGCACCTTGGCGGCCGTTTCCAGTGCCTTGTGCATCAGCAGCCCGCCCGCGAGGCCCTGGAGAATCGCCGGGCCCACGGGATTCCGCCGCTTGTGGGCCCGCCAGCCGGCCGCCACGGCGGGCATGACGACGTTCAGGACGACCAGATCGCGGTTGGTGAATGCCGCCCCCCGTCCGGTCATCCACCAGCCGGACAGCAGAAGGGCTGCCGCGACGATGACAGGCAGAATGCGGAAAGAAAGCGCGTTCGTTCGGTGTGGCATGTGAAATCCAGCCCACCTATCGGCTGATGGCGGGAGTTCGTTTATCCGGAATTCCCCCGAAACGTCAGGGAGCCGTGAACCGGAAACTGACATCGCCCTTCCAGACGCTCTTCGTGTTCATCGTGGTGCTCACGATGTTCACGATGCGCCCGTCGAGGGCCTGCGGCGAGATCCTGCGAAGGAAATCATTCACGGTCCGGAGGCTGGCGGCGACGATCGTGTAAGTGCCCGTGATGCGCTTGTCGGCGTCGGGTTCGCTCTCGGAGCTGTTCTTCAGCGCCACATCCGTTTCCTCGGAGGCGGTCTTGAGCAGCTCGCCGATGCTGGGCACGGGCTTGGCCGCCGGGTTCAGCAGCGGGAGGCCGGGAACTTCCGCCGAGATCTTCAGGGTCTGGCCTTCGCTGGCCGTCGTGCTCTCGAGAATCTCGCCCTTCAGGACGGATTTGAGGGCGTTCTCCACCGGACCGGCCTCGAGAGCGGCATTGCCCTCGAACACCAGCTTCGCGACCGTTTTCCCGTCGACCGCCGCCAGCTCCGTGCAGCCGACGCCGGTGAGCCTGGCGCTTGCCGCCTTGTCGGCGAACACGGCCTCGATCGCGTCGGAGAGAAGCTCGGAGGCATGGGTCGGGGCGGGCCGCGCCGCGACCTCCTCGGTGATGACGCTCGGCCGCGGCATCGCCTTCTCGAGGCGGGCCACGAACTCCTTGATGCGGGGGTGGTCCGGGGCGGACTGCTCGGCAACCGTGATGTGCCGCCAGGCGCCCATGAAATCCTTGGTCTTGGCGGCGATGACGGCCCGCATGAATCGCGCCTCGGTGTGATCGGCCAGCCGCTCGATCACCAGATTGAGCTCCTCTTTCGCCCGGTCGACGTTGCCGGTCTTGAAATGCCGCCGTGCCAGCTTCATGTGGGCTTCGCCGTACATCGCATCCGCCGGGTCGACCTTCGGCTTCTCCGGCTCGGACGTGTCCTCCGCCTGCGCATCCGAAGCGCTTCCGGCGGCGGTGTCGGTCGCGGGCGTTCCCGTGTCTCCGCTCTGGGCGGAGGGTTCCGGACCAGGGTTGGAAGCGGCATCGGCGCCGTCTGCCGGGGCCTGGCTGTCGGTGGGGGCATCGGCGCCTGCCTCGTCCTGCGCCAGCAACGGAGACGAAAAGCTATAGTGATAACTCTTCAATGGACCGGCCGCCGGGGCGAAAAGCCACGCGGTGAGCGCGCAGAGAGCCAGAGCTCCCGCGCGGCGGGTCCGGCTGAACCGCGTCATCCGGCGGCTGCCTCGACCGCTTCCTGCTCCGTCTCGTAGGCCTGGCAGAGCGTCAGGACGCCGGTCATCTGGAGGGCCGTCCGGGTGAGCTTCGTCAGGCCCGTGACGGCGACTTTTCCGTCGTGATAATCGATGACCTTCACGACGATGTCGAGGATCATCGACAGCCCCGTCGAGTTGATGACGGGCGTGTTCGAGAGGTTGAACACGAATCGGATCGCGCCGCCGGCCAGGAGTCGTTCGCAGGCTTCTTTGACCTGCTTCCCGCCGATGTCGTCGAGGTACCCGTTCGTCCGGATGATCGTGACCTCACCCGCTGTTTCGGTCGCAATTTTGAAATCCACCATACATGATATGATAGAGGCAGATTCATGAACCTGTCAACGCGCACATGCGGCGCAAAAGAAGAAAATAGGAGAGATGCAGATGATGGAACACCATGGCGCAGTCACCTTCCAGGGAAACCCCCTGACCCTGCTCGGCAAGACGGTCGTCGCCGGGATGAAAGCCCCGGATTTCACCGTGTCCGGAACCGGCCTCGAGCCTGTTCGCCTCGCCGACACGAAGGGGGTGCGGGTGTTCACGACCGTGCCGTCGCTCGATACGCCCGTCTGTGACGCCCAGGTCCGCCGGTTCAACCAGGAGGCGGCGAAGCTTCCCGGAGTCACGATCTACGCCGTCTCGGCCGATCTGCCGTTTGCCCAGTCCCGCTGGTGTGGCGGCGCCGGGATCGACAAGGTCAAGACGCTTTCCGACCACCTGGCGATGTCGTTCGCCGACGCCTGGGGCCTGCACATCAAGGAACTCCGGCTGCTCGCGCGCGGCGTGTTCGTGGTCGACTCGACCGGCACGATCACCTACGCCGAGCTGGTGAAGGAAGTCGCCAGCTCCCCCAACTTCGAAGCCGCTCTCGAGGCCGTGAAGAAGGCGAAGTGAGCGTGCTGGCACCGCGAAGATCCGGCGGGGCCGGTTCTCGGCTTTTCCGGAGATTCGTGGTTATATAATATTACAACAAATAAATCACTTCACCGTGACGTGGTCGGCGAGCCGGTCGATCAGGCCGACGTTGAACGCCTTCCGGCCGCTGTCGGGATACGTGACCAGGGCGAGATCGCGAAGCGAGGAAAAGGGCCTGACCCGCCTCGCCTCGATGATCGCCCGCGCCCGCTTTTCCCCGATACCCGGGATATGCATGAGCTGGTCCAGCGTTGCCGTGTTGAGATCGATGGGGCCCGGCTTCTGGATGACCATGAAGGACGGTGCTCCGGGGGATTGTGCCTGGCTCGAAGACGACCCGACCTCACCCGGACGGCGCATTCCCGCCGGGGCCGTCGCGTCGGCCGTGACGGCCGTGGCCGGCGGCGTCAGCGGAATGATCAGCCCGCCCCGGCCCAGCGTACCCAGCCAGAAATCGGCGACGTGCCGCACGGCCGCGGCATACTGGTCGCGCACGAGATCCTCCAGGTCGAACACCCCGCGGCCCCCCCGATAGGCCGTCCCGATACGATCATACGGCCGACCGGCCGCTTCCGCCATCTCCCGCACCCGGCCGGCCGGGTCGGTGACCGGCCGGTACCCGCCCGTCACCGGTACGGGCACGGGGATCAGCTTCATGCGACTCTGTACATCCCGCTCGAACGTGCTGTGATAATCGCTCTCCGCGCTGTCCGCCTCGCGCCCCCCCGTATGGAGCGGCTGGTTCAGATCGGCGACGTAATGGGCGAGCAGGCCCATCGTATAGGCCGCCTCGGCGCCCGGCCCGCTCCGCCGCACGTGCTCGGCGGCCTGTTCGAACAGCTCCGTGATCCGGACGGCCGAATCGTGCCCCGTGCGGCTGTGGATGTGATACACATGGTTCATGAAATCTTTCAGGACGGTGTCGGGATCGGTCGCCCCCTTCATCATCACGTCCTTGAACGGAAGAAACCGGTTCTGGAACTCGGTTGGCAGGAAGGCGATCGCGTCGGAGACGATCTTGCGGTGGGTGTGATACGACCAGGCGCCCGCCTGAGCCGTCGCGGCGACGAAGACGAGAAGCAGCAGGCAGCGGCCGAACAAGGTGCGAGGGGGGGGGGATAACGGCATGGTGGCCTCCGGCAGGGATGCGGTTGCAGAAACGGTGACGATGAACCCCGTCCCAGTATACGCCCGCCTTCCCGTGCGGCATAGCCCCTGTGATATAGTTGCAGCGGAGGATGATGCCGCATGAGTCCCGATGCCGTCCCAACGCCGGGAGGTCCCACCCCGGATAAGCCCCAGCCCGCGCCTGCCAGGAAAGAGCCTGCCGTGAGCGCTCCGCCCGCCGAACCTTCTGCCCCGCCTGCCGAGACGCCCGCGCCGGAAGCCCCGCCCGAACCTTCCCCGGACGACGATTTTCTGCGCCTGGAATCCTTCGACTGGCGCCGGGCCGTCGTTCTCCGGCTGAATCTCGGCCGTCACCCCGACCCGGTGATCGAAGCCCTTCTTGCCCGGCGGCTCAATATCCCCCGGGAGGAGTTTGTGGGCCCGGTGCTCGTCCGGGTTCTCTGCACACTCGCCTTCGCCTTCGTCGGAAGCGCGGTCTCGTGGGTCCTCTGTTGGAGTGCTTTTTCCCTGCTCGGCCTGGGCATGCACCTCGGCACCCTCTCCGGCCTGATGATGACCCTGCTGGCGGCTCTGCTCGGAATCGCAGTGTTCCAGCCGTTCCGCATCTACGATGAGATCGGTGCCGTTGAGCGGGCGCAGGCCCTGTTCGACGAGCTGCGCTCCTCGGTCGAGGAACATCGCAACCTGCGCAGAAAGCCCCGCTGAAGAAAAAAATCCCGGCCGTTTCCGGCCGGGAATCAGATTAGGATAGGGTTTTGAAACGAACGATCACCAGATCGCGTGGACCTCACCGGTCAGCGGAACCCAGGTGACCTTGTAGTTGCGGCCCGAAGCCTTGATGTGGAACCGGACCTTGGCGGTCTTGAGATCATACGGGGCGACCTTGATCTCGGAGGTCTGGGCGATCCAGACCCGGTGGGCGCGGTCCATGTGACCGAGCTTCGCCGAGAAGTCGAGGTTCATCGGCTCCTGGGACTTGGCCCAGCGGACCGTTTCCTTGCCATCGACGGCGGTGTCGATATACTCGATGTTATTCAACACGGCGGCGCCCTTCAGGCAAGTCATCTTGAAGCGGATGCGGTCGATTTCCTTCTGGTCACGGGTCCAGCCGAGGAGCAGCTGGTCGAAGCGGACGAGGACCTTGCCGTCGAGATACAGCGAATGATTCTGCTTCGTGTAGCTTCCGGCTTCGGCCGAGACGGCCAGAACGAGGAACGCGGCCAGGACGACGAGGAGGAGAGACAGTTTTTTCATGCGGGTTTCAAGCTCCTTTCACGGTTCGACCGGGCTTTTGTTTGTTGAACGCCCGGCCATGATTCACGATGCAAGTGTGCCGTACCTTTCCGAAAAACGCAAGAGGCTGCGCCGATGTGGCCCCGTAGGCGGAACAATGCAGGGCCCATGGATCGCATTTGACCCGGCAGGCGGGTTGGGTTACGGTGAGGGGAGGAACAGATCGGGGAATGGAGGCGCGATGGAAGCACGGGAGAAGCTTGCGGAGCTGTTCGACGAGATGGCCGGGTTGCTGGAGCTTGCCGGGGCCAATCCGTTCAAGATTCGGGCCTACCAGAACGCGGCCCGGACGCTCCAGACGAACCCCGTCCCTCTGCAACAGCTCCTCGACGAGCCCCCCAAGGGATTCGGCGCGAGCATGTGCGGCCATGTGAAGGAATTCCTGGAAACGGGCCGCGTCGCCGAACGCGACCAGCTCGAGGCCTCGTTTCCCCCCGGCCTGTTCGGGATGATGCGGGTGCCGGGGCTCGGCCCGAAAAAGGTCCGCCTCCTGTATGATCAGCTCGGGATCGACGATCTCGAGAAGCTCGAGGCTGCCTGCCGCGGCGGGAACATCGCCGGTCTCAAGGGGTTCGGCGAGAAAACCGCTGCGAATATACTGAATGGAATAGAATTTATCCGGCGGTTTGCCGGCCGGTTTCTGCTGGCGACCGCACGGGAAACGGCCGATCAGGTGATGGCATGGCTGAAGCGCGAGGCCCCCGGGGCGGAATACCACGTCGCCGGCAGTCTCCGGCGGTGCCGGGAAACGGTGAAGGACATCGACATTCTTGCCGCGACCGACGGCGGGTCGGCGGTCATGGCCGCGTTCCTGCGCCTTCCGGGCATCGTCCGGGTCGTCGGAACGGGCGAGACGAAGACATCTGTCGTCCTGGAGAGCGGGATGCAGGTCGATCTGCGCGTGGTTCCGCCCGAGTCGCTGGGGCCGGCGTTGTGCCACTTCACCGGCTCGAAGGAGCACAACACCCTGATGCGTTCGCTGGCCCTCTCGAAGAGGCTCAAGCTCAACGAATACGGCCTCTACGACGGGGAGACGGCCGCCCCGATGGCGACCGAGCAGGAGGTCTACGAGGCGCTCGGCTTGAGCTGGGTCGCCCCCGAACTGCGCGAAGGCATGGATGAGATTGAATGGGCCGGGAACGGCCGTCTGCCGGTTCTCGTCGAGGCCAAAGACCTGCGCGGCGCGATCCATGCCCATACGAACGCCTCCGATGGCGCCGTCTCCCTCGAGGAGATGGCGGAGGCCGCCGCCGGCTTCGGCTGGTCTTGGCTCGGCATCAGCGATCACTCGGTGTCGGCTCATTACGCGCACGGGATCGACGAGGTGGCGATCGAACGCCAGTGGCGGGAGATCGATGCCTGGAACGCGGCGCATGGCCGCCGGTGCCGGCTGCTGAAAGGAATAGAGAGCGATATACGAGCTGACGGGGCGCTCGATTACCCGCCCGAAACCCTTGCGGGCTTCGATTTCGTGATCGCTTCGGTCCACTCGGGTTTCACCATGCCACGCGAGGAGATGACGCGCCGGGTCATCCGGGCCGTCGAGAACCCCTTCACGTCGGTGCTCGGCCACCCCGAGGGCCGGCTGCTCCTGGCCCGGGAGGGCTACGAGATCGATATCGAACGGGTTCTCGATGCCTGCGTCGCCAACCGGGTCGCCGTCGAGATCAATGCCCAGCCGCAGCGTCTCGATCTCGACTGGCGGCACATCCGCGCCTGGCGGGACCGGGGCCTGACGTTCGTCATCGGTCCCGACGCCCATGATCCCGCCTCCCTGGAATATATCCGGTATGGCCTCGGCATCGCCCGCAAGGGCGGTCTCGAGGCCCGCCACCTGCTGAATGCCCTGTCCGGCGGGGAGCTTCTCGACTGGCTGCGCAAGGCCAGGATGGCACGAAAGGGGAACTGACATGCCACGATCGTCTTCCGCGTCTGCGAAACCCAAAAACAAACCCGCGACGGAGCCCGTTTCCAAGCACGCTGCTCCGGTTTCCGGCGACCCTGTGAAGGGGGCTGCGGGGCGCATCGGTCCCATCATCGATCTGCTGGCGCGCACCTACCCTGCTCCCAGATGTGCTCTCACGCATCACGATCCGCTCCAGCTGTTGGTTGCGACGATCCTGTCGGCCCAGTGCACCGACGAGCGGGTGAACAAGGTGACCGCGAGCCTGTTCAACAAATACCGCACGGCACGTGACTTCGCCGGCGCCGACCAGGCCGAGTTCGAGACCGATATCCGTTCGACGGGCTTCTTCAGAAATAAAGCAAAAAATATTATATCCTGCGCGAAAGCCCTGGTCGAAGAGCACGGCGGAGAGGTTCCCCGGAGTCTCGAAGAGCTGGTCGTGTTGCCCGGTGTGGGACGCAAGACGGCGAACGTGGTGCTCGGCACGGCGTTCGGCATCGCCTCGGGGGTCGTCGTCGACACGCATGTCACGCGGCTCTCCCGGCGGCTGGGACTCACGGACGAGACCGATGCCGAAAAAATCGAGGCTGATCTGATGAAACTTGTTCCGAAAGACCGCTGGATCGACTTCTCCCACGCCCTCATCCTGCACGGCCGGGCCCGATGCCCGGCGCGCTCACCCGACTGCGCCGGCTGCGAACTCGCCGGGCACTGTCCGAAACGGCTCTGATCAGCCGGGAAACTTTTTCCCGTACCGATCGTAAACCAAGAGGAACATCGTGTATCCGCAATTTATCCGGAGGTGGCGTATGACGTGTCGAACCTGGGCGGGACTGATTCTCGTCGTTCCCCTGCTTGTCGGAACGGCGGCCATGGCCGAACTGACGCCCCAGTCGCCCTTCACCGCGAAGGAACCGGTGACCGTCATGCCGCAAAACGACGCTGCGGACCCGGCCCGTGCGGTCACCGACGGCACCGTTCCGACCGCCATGGGCCAGGGCGGTGACGACACCGAAACCGGCGTGGCGGTGACGTATCCCTGCGAGGGCAACGTCAACTGCCGGTGGCGGCTGAACGTGCGCACCGGCCCGTGGGGAAAGATCATCGACGGCTTCGTGCCGGGAACCCGGATCACCGTCGTTGCCCGGGAAGGCGACTGGTACCGCATCCGGCACAAAAACGGGTATGCGTTCGTCCACGTTTCGCTCGTCGATATTCCCGGCGTACCGGCCTATGACGGGAAGCGCGAGTCGCCCTACGCCGGTCCAGCCGCGAAGCCCGTGGCGGTCCCGGAGTCCGGCCAGGTGACGGCGAAGCCCTCCGCCGACGGCATCAACGGCCCCGGGATCCCGAAATGCCTGCTCGACGGCATCGAGGCTGCGAAGAAAAGCAAATGGTTCACTACGCCCAACAAGTGCCTCCAGTATGTCGGAACGATGGCTGCCGCAGCGGGCGCGAAGCCGACAAAAGCGGCCGCTATTTATCCGCACCTCGCGTATCCGGCCGACACCAGCCTGCGCGGAGCGAAGATCGACAGTCTCGATGACGCGGCAAAGGCGGGCAAGCTCAAGCCCGGCATGCTGATCCACGTCAAGGTGCATTACGATCTCGATCCGGCCTACAATCCCTCGAACGATGCTCACCACTGGTTCGCCTACATCGGGATGAACGAGAAGGGGACCCCGATGTTCGCCGACTGCCTCCGGAAAGGCCGGCCCCAGACGATCGACGAGATCGACCGGAACATGCGGGGCGGCAGCGTCCTGAAATACGGCGGCGGCAAATACGGCTTCGTCCGCCGCGTCACCGCGATCCATGATCCCTTTGCCGATCGTCGCTGACGCCTCGGGCCGGCGCCCTTCGCGGCGGCCGATGGGGCTGGTGCTCGCCGCGCTGTTCTGTCTGCTGGCGGCCGTCTGCCCGGCCGATACCGCCGGCGTGCCCGCTGCCAAGCCTGCACCGCCGGCGTTTCCTGTGTCGGGGCCGGGTGCGCCTGTCTATCCCCACGCGCGAACCGACCGGCTCTGGCAGGGGGCAGGGGAGGAGGCATTCCTGCTCGTCACCCCGGCAGAGCCGGTTCCTGCCTCGGCGCCGCTCGTGATACTGCTGCACGGCTGGCTCGGGGTCAACCCGAAAGGCCAGGGGGCCTGGATCGAGCATCTCGCCCGGCGCGGCAATATCGTCGTCTGGCTCGTCTACCAGACGGGCCGGATGCAGGTGCGCGAACCGGTGCGCCACGCCGTGGCGGCCCTGAAAGGGGCGCTGGGTGAACTCGAAAAGACCGGCCGGATCAAGCCGCGTCCCGAGGGCATGGTGCTGGCCGGCCACTCGCTCGGCGGCTGCATGGCGATGAATCTGGCCGCGGTAGCGGCCCGCGAAGGGCTGCCGAAGCCGCTTGCCGTACTGAGCGTCGAGGGCGCGGACGCGAAGGGGAGCGAGTCGGCAAGCAGGCTCTATCTGCGGCCGAAAAGCCTCATCGAGAATTTGTCGCTCATTCCGTCCGGCACGATGCTGCTGACGCTGATCGGCGACGAAGACCAGCGCGTGACGCTGGAACGGGGCAGGGTGTTCCACGACCGGGCGACCGGTATCGCCTCGGCCGACAATGTTCTTGCGCTGGTCCAGTCCGACCGGCACGGGGAACCCCCGATGATCACCGACCACTTTTTCCCGCAGGCTGCGGATATATCGTATGATATAGACGGTGTGACGGGCCAGCCGCCCGCGGCACCGCGCTTCCCGAAGCTGAATAAACTGACGGGAAAGGCGTTCGCGAAGCTGCTCGGCGCGCCCGGCATCGAACGCGATGCCCTCCGCCCGCCCGATGCGCTCGACGCGTGGGTGAGCTGGCGATGCCTCGACCGCCTGATCGACGCGGCCTTCCACGGCGGCAGCCGCGACGAAGCCCTCCTGCGTACCCCCGCATCCCGCGAAACAGGCACCTGGAGCGACGGCACCCCCGTCCGCCCCCTGAAACCGATCGAGTGACCCGCACGACATCGCGATTCGTCTCTGTCATTGCGATTGTTCTTCGTGCCTGGCATGTGGGTTTCGTCACAAGACCCGATCCGCCGATGGCAGAGATGGCGCAGATGAAATCCTGAGCGTCTTCATTCATGGAGTATTCGGCGGATAGAGAAAAGCAGGTGGTCCCGGGCGTTCGTTTCTCTTTTTTTTCCATCTGCGTTCATCTGCCCTCCATCTGCGGATCCGTTCTCGAATCCGACGGGTATTTCAACGGAGTATCCCTGAAGTGAAACGGCCTTTCGTCCCTCTGCGGTGAACCCCTGGCAACACGGGGCTTGAAACGGCGCCCGATTCATGCTATCCTGCGGGGTACCATTCCCTGCTCCCGCGTCCGGGTCAGGCCGGGGGCTGAATGTTCATTCATCCGGAGGGAGGTCATTACGACCCTGTGAAACCGTACGAAACCCTGTTTTTCACCGAACCCAACATTGCCGAGGATGCCGTTGACGCCGTCGTTGCCAAGATCGAGGGCGCCATCAACCGCTACGGCGGCCAGGTCGAGAAGGTCAACCGCTGGGGCAAGCGCATGCTCGCCTACCCCGTCGAGAAGCACAATGAGGGCTACTACGTCCTCATCGACTTCAAAGGCACCGGCGACGTTCTCCGCGAACTGGAGCGCTTCTATCTGATCAATCAGAACATCCTGCGCTTCATGACCACGTCCCGCCAGCAGTAATCGGGAACCGACGCGCATGGCCGCCAATCTGAACAAAGTTTTCCTGATGGGCAATCTCACTCGTGACCCCGAGCTGAAATACACCCCCCAGGGAACGGCCGTCGCCAAATTCGCGATTGCCGTCAACCGCCAGTTCAAAGGCGGGGACGGCGAAATGAAGAAGGAAGTCAACTACTTCAACATCGTGGTCTGGGGCAAGTCGGGCGAGAACTGCAGCAAATTCCTCTCCAAAGGCCGGCCGGTCTTCGTCGAAGGACGCCTGCAGAACCGCTCCTACGAGACCCAGGACAAGCAGAAGCGCACCGTCACCGAGATCGTCGCCGACAGCGTCCAGTTCCTTGGCGGCGGTGGACCCGGCGGAGCCGGCGGCCCCGGCCGCGGAGCCGACGAGGGCGGCGATGCCGCTCCCGACTACGGCGGCGGCGATGCCGATTACCCGACCGGCGGGGACGACGTGCCCTTCTGATCACCCCATTCGCATTCCGAGCCGGGCTGAGCCCGGTTTGTCTGAACAATTCTGGAGGAATAAATCATGGCCGAGAATGATGCCCCCCGCGAGATGCGGCGCCCCCGCCACCGGAAGGTGTGCCAGTTCTGCAAGGACAAGTCCCTGTTCATCGATTACAAAGACACCAACAAGCTTCGCCGCTTCATCAACGATCGCGGCAAGATCGTCAGCCGCCGCACCACCGGCACCTGCAGTGAGCATCAGCGCATGCTGACCGGCGCCATCAAGCGCGCCCGCAACATCGCTCTGCTGCCCTTCATCGCCGCCTGAACGGCGGGCGGCCCGGGAGGCACGCTTCCTCCCGGCGCCGATGCCCGACAGAGCTGAGAACCATGAAACAGAACCTCGGACAGCGTCCCGCTGGAACCGCCCTGATGGCGGCTTTCACGCTGGTGACGCTGTTCGCTTCTTTGTATACCCCGATCTTTGGAACCCTGCTGCTGGCCCTGGCGGGACTGCCCGCCGTTTTCGTCAGCCTGGCCTGGGGAAGCGTCTGGTTCGGGGTGTATGCCGGCCTCACGATCGCCGGTTCGACGGCCTATGGTGGTATAGCTACGGGTATACTTCTCGTGCCGATGCTGCTCGTGCCGGCCGGACTGCTGGCATCCGCCATCGACAGGGGCTTTCCCGCCCTGCGATCGATCGGTCTGGCTCTGGCGGGTTCGATGCTGTTCTCGTTCTGTCTCTGGAGCATCGCCCCGGTGTTCGGCGAGGCCGGTACCCGGCTCTGGCAGTTGCGGAGCGTGTTCGAGCACCAGGCGGATCTCATCGAGGCCCAGATCCGGAAGATGAACACCCAGGCGGCGGGTACGGAAAAGAAGGCCGTTCCGGGCGGGGAGACCTCTCCCGCCTCGGCAACCGCCGCGTCGGCACCGGCATCGACCGCCGCGGCGATGACCGTGACCGCCGCTGCCGAGACCGAAGAGGCGACCGAGGCCGTGATGCGCCAGTTCCGGGAATGGATGGGATTCGTCGCCCTGCTGGTGCCCGTCACGTTCCTGTTCGGCTGGCACCTGCTGTCCCTGATCATCATGTATCTGGGGATCGTGACGCTGGCTCCGAATCACGGACTGCGCGTCCAGCCGCTTCCCGCCTTCTCGACCTGGCGGTTCGACTGGCAGCTGATCTGGGTGTTTCTGGCCGGCTGGCTGCTGTATCACGGGGCCGAAAACCTCGCCTCGGACGAACTGCGCCACCTCGCGCGGGTCATCGGGGCGAACTGCCTCGCGATCAGCAAGCTGCTGTATCTCATCATCGGTGTTTCCCTGCTGTTCTATGTTTTCGAGAAGAACGAGATCAGCACCCCGAACCGGGTCGGTCTGTCGGTGCTCGCCCTGTTGATGACGCAGCTGCTCATCTGGGCGGGGATCGCGGACGTCTGGCTCGATTTCCGGGCGCCTCCGCCTTCAAAAGCGAATCAAGACGGCGATGAGTCGTCATTCTTCGATCAATTCTGAGGAGGAATTATCATGCAGGTCCTGTTGATCCAGAACGTCGGTAGCGTTGGCAAGCGTGGCGAAACCAAGCGTGTCGCCGAAGGGTATGCCCGCAATTTCCTGTTCCCCCGCAACCTGGCCGTCCCGGTCACCCCGGGCACCATGAAGAACCTCAACCTGCTCAAGCAGTCCTGGAAGCGCCAGGAAGTGAAGGAGCAGGAGGAAGCCCGGGCTCTGGCCGCCAAGATCGACGGTCTCACCCTCAAGATCACCCGCAAGTCGGGTGAGAAGGGCCGCCTGTTCGGCTCCGTCACGAACACCGAGATCGCCGAGCTGATCGCCAAGAAGGCCGACATCCAGCTCGACAAGCGCAGCGTCGTCGTCGAGCACATCAAGGAGCTGGGCGAGCACGAAGTCACCGTCAAGCTGTTTGCGGACGTCAAGGCGACCGTGAAGCTCGTCGTCCTGCCCGAGGAAGCCGCCGAAGTCACCGCCTGATCCATACGGGCCGGAAGAAATCCTCATCACGGAGAACACGGAGAACACAGAGGTCGCACGGAGAATGCCCTTTTCCCTGTGAAACCACCGTGTCCTTTGTGATCTCCGTGGTGAGGTTGTTTTCCTGAAATACCAATCGATATAATCCGCCAAGGATGCGCGACGGCGCAGAGGTCGAGGTGACGCGATGAGCGACGTGTTCCAGAAGGTTCCGCCCCAGAATCTCGAGGCCGAACAGGCACTGCTCGGCTCGATGATGATGGATGTCGAGGCCGTCGTGAAGGCAATGGAGAACATCGTTGCCGACGACTTCTACCAGGCGTCGCATCGCGGCATCTACCAGGCGCTGCTCAACCTGTACCAGGCGAACCGCCCCTGCGACATGGTGACGCTCCAGGAGGAGCTGCGGGCGCAGAACCGGCTGTCGGATATCGGCGGGGCAAGCTACCTGTCGCAGCTGTTGAACGTCGTGCCCACGGCGGCGAATGCCGATCATTACGCGAAGATCGTCAAGGAAAAATCGCTGCTCCGGCAGCTGATCGGCGTCACCGGCGAGATCGCCCGCACCGCCTACGAGCCCCAGGTCGTTGCCCAGACCATCCTCGACGAGGCGCAGCAGAAAGTGCTGCAACTGTCCCAGAAGGGGAATTCCCAGTCCTACGTGCGCATCCGGGACCTCGCCTCGGAGACGTTCAAGCGGCTCGAGCGGCTGTACGAGCACAAACAGGCCGTGACCGGCGTCGCGACGGGGTTTTCGAAGCTCGACGAGATGACCTCCGGCTTCCAGGCCTCGGATCTGATCATTCTCGCGGCCCGCCCCTCGATGGGCAAGACGGCGTTCTGTCTCAACATCGCCCAGCACGTGGCCGGCGTCAATGCCGTGCCGGTGCTGATCTTCTCGCTCGAAATGTCCCGCTACCAGCTGATGCAGCGCCTGATCGTCTCGGAAGCGCGCATCGACGGCCAGAAGATCCGCAACGGGTACCTCGCCGACGAGGACTGGGCCAAGCTGACCATGACCGTCGGCGTGCTCGCCGAGACGCCGATCTTCATCGACGACTCGCCCAACATGACCCTGATGGAGGTGCGCAGCAAGGCCCGCCGCGCCAAGGCCCAGGAGAACATCGGCCTCATCGTCATCGACTACCTCCAGATGATGAGTCTCCAGAGCGGCGGCAGCAGCCAGGACAACCGCGTCCAGGAGATCTCGGCCATCTCGCGCGGCCTCAAGGGAATCGCCCGCGAGCTGGGGGTGCCCGTCGTCTGCCTTTCCCAGCTGTCGCGCGCCGTCGAGTCGCGGCCCGACAAGCGGCCGATGCTGTCGGATCTGCGCGAATCGGGCGCCATCGAGCAGGATGCCGACGTCGTCATTTTTCTATATCGAGAAGAATATTATAACCGGAACAAGGCCGAATGCAAGAACCGGGCCGAAGTCATCATCGCGAAACAGCGCAACGGCCCGGTCGGCACCTGCGACATGGCGTTCTTCCCGCAGTTCGCCCGGTATGACAACCTCGAGACGATGCTGACCGAAGAATACATGGGCGAGTAGGCCCCGGCCGTCATGGAACCGATTCTCGCGGCCGACCGCTTCCTGTTCCACCTGTTCAACGGCACCTGGACGTGTGGCGTGCTCGATGTGGCCATGCCCCTCATCACCGATGCGAAGCTGTGGGCGCCCCTGCTGCTCGCGGCCTGGCTCTGGCTGCTGCTGGGCGCAGACGGGAAACGCCGGGCCGTGGCCCTGCTCCTGCTCGTCGCGATCGGGGCCAGCGACCAGCTCAGTTCGGCCGTCGTGAAAAAGGCGGTCGGGCGGAAGCGGCCATGCTGCATGGAAGCGGATGCCCGGCTTCTCGTGCCGTGCAAGGGGAGTAAGTCCTTCCCCTCGTCCCACGCGGCGAACACCGCGGCGGCGGCGACCGTCATCTGGCTCGAACTCGGAACGGCCTCCGGCATCGTCTTTTCCCTGCTCTCATTGGCTGTAGGATACTCAAGAATATATATCGGCGTGCATTACCCGTTCGACGTGCTGACCGGGTGGCTCCTGGGAGTCCTGGTCGCCTGGCTCTGTGTGTGGCTCCGCTGTCGCCTCTTCGGCCGGCCGCCGCCGGCCCCCTGTGCGCACCCTGCGGAACGGGCAGGCGAGGGGTCAGCCGTCGCGCCGCCGGAGCGAGAGGTCGATGCCGAGACGACGCAGCGCGGTTCCGAGTGATTCGCCCGAACGGGGGCGCATGCGGATCTCGAGCGTCCAGATACCGTGACGGGCGGCCGCCTCGGGCGCGATCTTGATCCGGTCTTTCGTGGTGCAGACCGGGACGGCGGCCATGCTCCCGGCTGCCGAGGCGAGCCCGGTGAGGGTTTTTGCGTGGAACCCGTCGTGGTCGCGGAAGCTGCGGATGTCGGTGACGAAACGGCCGGCCGCCGTCAGTTGGGTGGCGAACACATCGGGCTTGGCGATCGCCGCGAACGCGAGAACCCGTTCCGGACCCTCGTCGAGCCGCCGGTGCCGGCCGGCCGGGTCGATCCAGCCGCTCGGCATCGTGAGCATCTCGAGAACCGGCGTCTCCGGCGCGATCTCACGGATGAAACGCGTCCAGAAGGTGATCTGGGACGGTTTGGCCAGTTCGCATCGCGTCAGGGCGATCACGTGGGCATCCCGGAGCCGTTCCGGCCGCTCGCGGAGCCTGCCAAGCGGCAGGGGGCGGGCATGTTCCTCCGGCATCAGGGCATCCCACAATACGATGTCGACGTCGTGGCGCAGCCGGCGGTACTGGAAGCCGTCGTCGAGCAGGAGCACGTCGGGCCGGAACCATCGCTCGGCGAGGCGGGCCGAGTGCGCCCGGTTCTTTCCGACCAGCACCGGAACTTCGGGAAACAGCGCGGCGAGCAGGCGGGCTTCATCCGTCAGAGCCTCGGGATGCGGGCCGGGACCGCTCATCAGGTAGAATCCCCGCTCCCAGGGGCTGCGGTAGCCCCGGGTGAGAACGGCTCGGCTCGCGGGCAGGGCGGGATCGGCGAGGAGTTCGAACAGGAACGGGGTTTTCCCGGTGCCGCCGACCGAGAGGTTGCCGACGCTGATCACGCGGGCGGCAGGATTCTCGATGAGAAACGGGAACGTTAGAAAGAATCGGCGCTCGGCGCTGGCAAGCGAGGCATACAACTGCGCGAGCCGGTACAGGATTCTGCTCATGCGGCTTCCTCCCATGCCTGGCGGAAGGCCTCGCTCATCCGTGCGAACCGCTCCTCCTCGGCGATGAGAAAAGCGCGCGCGGCCCGCTCCGCCCGTGATGGCGCGCTGTCACCCGGCTCCGGAACCGGCAGGCCCGCAGCCTCGGCCAGGTGACGGGCTTTCCCGTCGTAGGGGAGGGCGCGGACGGGCACGCCGGCCCGGAGCAGGGCGAGGAGCACGTGATACCGCATTGCCCAGCCCTCCCGCAACACCGAAGCGTCGGCGAGGAGAGCGGAAAAGTCCGCGGGCTCGTGGATCCGGAGACCTGGCCAGACCCGCTCCATCAGCCGCCGGTCTTCGGGGCGGGCGGAGATGCCGATCAGCGTCTTCCTGTCAGCGCCGGCCAGCCAGCGCGTCGCAGCCTCTCTCCAATCGTGCGTCAGCCAAGGTCGTATATTGATAGCTATAACATCTGACGGCAGATTTCGAGGTGTTGGGGAGCCGCGGGATGAGGCGGATATCCCCCAGGACCAGTCGGCGCCGCGCTGCGCCTCACGGCCGGTCAGTTCGTGGAAGAGACGCACGGATTCGTCGTCCCGGAGATGGCAGTGAGACGTTGCCCCAAGCGAAAAGGCGGCGAGCGATCGGGTTCCCGTGCTGCGAAGCGGGCCGAGTCCCGCCCCGAACAGCGCGACGGGCTTGCCTGCCAGACGCGCTGCCAGAAAGCGCAGGGCGTAGAACGTCACCCCGTCGAGCGACCAGTCCTGGAGCAGGCCGCCGCTTCCGACGACGAGCCGGGCGCCTTTCAGGGCACCGAGAAACGCGGGCCAGGAGAGAATCCCCCGGCGGCGGATTCCGTGGATGCCGGGCGGCAGGGGGGTGTTGCCGGCGGTGGCGAGGATGCGCGTGCCGGCCGGCAGGCTCGAGGCGATACCGCGCAGGATCGCGTCGTCCCCGAGGTTCCCCTCGCCGTAGAATCCCGTGAGAAGCAGGTGTCCGCCCTTCATCGGTCTCTCATCCCCTTCAGCAGGCTGCGAATTTGCGCCAGCCGGTCGTCCCAGGTTGCCGGGAAGGCCTGGATCGGCACGCGGGCGCCGTCGGCGGCGAGATGCGCCGGCGCATTGCCGGGTGTGACGATGCGCGTCACGAGCGGATGCCGCTGCAGCGCCGTCGTTTCTGGGGCCCAGATGGCCAGCCCCCGTGCGGCATACTCGTAAGCCTTGACCGGATCAACCCCAGCCGTGAGTGCGTCATCCCGGAACGGTATCAGGCCGATGTGGCACCGGTCAATCAGTTCCCGCAACCGCCCGTGATCGAGGATGCCGTGCCACGTGACGCGGGGATCGTCGATCAGCCGTTCCCAGGCAGGGCCCCTGCCCGGGCCGGCAAGGTGAAGCTCGACACCCGGAAGGCGTGCCAGCCCGGCGAGCCATGTGTGATCGACCCACTCGAAATGCGCACCCGACGAGAGAAGCCGCCAGGGCGGGCCGGAAGGGCGCTGCGGAGGTGGCGGGGAACGCCAGGACCGATCTGCCGCGTTGGGCACGAGGGCGACATGCTTCGCCCCGGCTGCCGACGCTTCGCGGGCGAGAAGCGGCGATGAGGCCAGGATGAGGTCGGCGTGCCGATACAGCCGCTGCTCGTGCGCTTTCCAGGCGGATGCGCGCTGCCCCGGAAACGAGCCGTGCCGGTCGCACCGGTCGTAGATGACGGAGCGCCAGGGAAGCGGCGCCAGGGCCGAAAGGGACGGATCGGCCGTCCAGAAGACGGTTGTTGTCGGCTCGAGGCCGGCTCCGACGAGGTGACGCAGCGCCAGCCGTGCGGCGATCGCCTGAAGACCGGGAAACTCGGCGGCCCGGAACGGCACCCGCAGGGAAAACAGCCGGAGCCGGCGGCCGAGGTCGCGTTTTTCGAAGAACCAGCCGCCGCTTCGCAGGGGATCGAGATACGTGACATCCCAGCCCGCGGCTGCCAGCCCCTCGGCAAGTGCCTGGTGCCGCTGTCTCAGGGCCGACCAGGCCGCCGGCGCGGCGAACAGCAGGCGGGAGGGTGTTGCTTCGATCATGAGGGAAGAGCCTGGAGCGTCTCACAGAGCGACGCGAACCGGTCGATCATGCCGTCGAAGTCGTTGATCCGGCGGAACCGGTCGCGGGCCGCCGAACGAAACCCCTCATAGGCGGGAATGGAGAGAACCCGGTTGATGCCTGCGATGAGGGCATCCCCATCCCCCGGTTTGACCAGAACACCTGTCACTTCGTCCTCGACGATCTCGGGGATGCCGCCGACGTCGGTTGCGATGCAGGGGATGCCCCAGCGCATCGGTTCGATCAGGCTGAGCGGGATCCCTTCCCCCAGCGAGGGGAGAAGAACGGCATGAAGCTGCGGATACCAGAGGTCCATGTCCGGCTGGAATCCGTGAAGCCGGACCCGGCCGCTCAGGGAACCGGTCTCGGCAAGTCGTTGAAGGGCGTCGCGCTCGGGGCCGTCCCCGAAAATCTCGATACGGAGATCGGGCAGCAGGGCCATGTGCCGCTCGATGGCTTCCAGAGCCCATGCGTGGCCCTTGTTCGCATGCAGCTTGGCCGGGATGCCGATGATCCAGGGGGGCGCGGGCGGGGGCTGCACGACGACGGGCGAGCCGGGGATGCGGTTGGGAATCACGGCGATGCGGCCGACAGGGATCTCCTGGCGCCGAAGATGCTCGCCGACCGACGCGGACACCGCGACGAGCAGATCCGACCAGCGGTAGTAGATGGCGCGGTTCAGTCCGTGCACGTGGGAGACCACGGGAGGGCCGCCGAGGAGCCGGAAAAATCCGGATATCAGCGCGGCGCGATTCAGGTGGGCATTCACCAGGTCCGGGCGGTGGGCGAACAGGTCCCGGGCCAGCCGGATGCCGAAAAACAGGCCGCCGGCGCGCATCGGCACCGTCGATGTCGGGATTCCCAGCGTTTTCAGCCGCCCGGCGAGCGGCTGGCCGGCGCAGGTCGCCGTGACCTCCACTCCGCGCCGTTTCATGGCCCCGGCCACGGCCAGGGCCATGCGCTCGCCGCCGCCGAGCTCGTTCGAGGAGATGGCCAGGTGAAGACGTCTCGCCGCGGGCCGGGCCGGCGATAACATTGATCGATATATATCAAAATGTTTAGAAATGCAGGCGTCTCTCCGAAATTCCGTCCGGACCCGCGCATTCCCGGCCGCGCCCATCGCTTGCCGCAATCCGGCGTTGCCGAGCAGGCGGTGGAGGGCGGCCGCCAGCTCTTCGGGGCGTTCCGGTGTCACCAGGAATCCGTCGGTGCCGTCACGCAGGATCTCGGGAATGCCCCCGACGCGACTTGCCACGACCGGAAGGCCGCGTTCCATCGCTTCGCAGATCGTGATACCGAAGGCTTCTTCCCTGGACGGGGCGGCGAAGATGTCGATCTTATCCAGAAACGCCTTGGGAGAGGCGATCGGGCCGGCCCATTCCAGACGGTCGGAGAGGCCGAGGCGGCCGGCCAGGGCGGAGAGTCTGTCGTGCTCTTTCCCCTCACCCCCGATCACGATCCGGAACCGCTGCTCAGCCGACAGCCGGGCGCAGGCCTCGAGCAGGATGTCGACCCCCTTGACCCGGTGGAGTCGGGAGAGGGTGCCGATCCTGGGTTCGCACTCCGGCGCGTTCGGCCGCTGGGCGTCAGGGGCCGTGATCTCGACGCCGGGATACAGAACGGACGAGCGGCCAGCCGGTAGATTCCGGATCTGGGTTCCATACCAGTGCTCGAGAAAAGCGCTCGGGAAGACAAGATGGTCTGACAGGCTCGCCATGCGCTTTTCCACGATGTGGAAGCTGCCCGATTCGAACCCGTGGATCGTGGTCACCAGGGCGGTCTGTGGGGCGCGATGCCGGAGAAAGCGTGCCCAGAACGTCGCTCGCGAGAGATGGGAATGGATGACGTCGGGGCGGAATTCGCGCCAGAGACGCAGCAGGCGCCAGGCCGCAACCAGGTCGAACGCCTCCTCGCCGAGGATGCGCACGTCGAAGCCCTCCTGGCGCAACTGGCTGCCGACCGGCCCGTCGCGGAACGCGGCAATGACCACGGCATGGCCTGCCGACCGCGCGGCCCGGGCCAGATCCGCCACCAGGATCTGCGCACCGCCCCAGGTCAGGGCATTCACGAGCTGCAGGATGTTCAAGACAGGCCTTTCCAAACCGGGTTTGAGTTTTGTGCTCCCCCATGGTTAAATGAAAAACGCCGCTTTGGCAATCCATTCCCTTCGTCCGACGTTCGGACAGGAAATGACCGGTGGGCCGTTGCCGCGCCGGATCCAGATTCGAGGAGCATGCGTCATGAACCGCAGGCAGTGCGTCAGGCTTTCGGCCGGAATTCTGGGAATTCTCCTGATGATCGGAGTTGCATACGCCATGATACAGACGCTCACCAACGACCAGCTGATTGCCGGTTCCGACCTGATCGCCGTCGCCAGCCTGCGCAAGAGCACCGAAACGGGCAAGGACGAAAAGGGCTTTTCGCAGGTCGAGAACATCCTTTCCCTTCAAGAAGTGCTGAAAGGCGAAGCGAAAGCCGGGGACGACATCATTGTCGACACGCTCGGCGGCTTCGAGGATGAAGTCATCTTCCGGCCCCGGCAGCGCGTGCTCGTGTTCCTCACCCCCGGCGCCACGGCCGGCCGCCGCCAGGTGAACAATTTCGTCCAGGGCGTCTGGCCCGTCAACGCCGACGGCTCGCTGGGCGGCATGGGCGAAGGCCAGACCCTCGACACCGTGAAGCAGGCCATCGAACGGCTGAAAACCCAGCCGCCCGCCTCCGCCACCGCCCCGCAGGGAGACGCCCTCTGACCGAAGCCCGCCCGGCCGGCACCGAGCTGTTCCTCCTGATCGGCGGAATGAGCTGCGCGAACTGTTCGCGCGGCATCGAGAAGGGGCTTGCCGGGCTCGACGGCATCGTCTCGGCCCGGGTCTACCTGGCCGACGAGTCGGCCGAGATCGTTTACGATCCGGCGAAACTCGATCCCGCCGCGATTCGCAGGAAGATCACCGATCTCGGGTATGAAGCCCGCTCCGTCGATGCGGAGCCGGCCGACGAAACCGGAGGCGCGGCCGTGGCGTTCACGGCCCTGCTGGCCCTTCCGGTGGCGTTCCTGGCGATGGGGGCGCCCGACACCTGGGCGAACCGGTTCACCCAGATGGTGCTGTCCGGGCTGATCCTGATGACGACCGGCCGCCGCTTTTTCACGGGCGCTGCGCGGTCGCTCAAAAACCGCACCACGAACATGGACGTGCTCGTCGCCCTCGGAGTGGGGGCCGCCTGGGGCTACTCGGCCCTGGTATTGACGCTGCCTGCGCTGGCCGGGCATCACGGCATGATTCATTTCGAGGCCGCGGCCCTGCTGATCCTGTTCATCTCGATCGGAAAGCTTCTGGAATCCGCCGCCCGGAGGGAAGCCGCCGCCTCGCTCCGAGGTCTGACCGGCCTTCAGCAGGGAACGGCCCACCGGCTTTCCGCCGACGGCACCGTCTCGGATGTCGCCGTCGATCTCGTCGCGCCCGGGGATCTCCTGGTGATCCGGCCAGGGGAGCGGTTCCCGACCGATGCGGAGGTGGTGGCCGGCGACTCTGCCTCCGACGAGAGCCTGCTGACGGGCGAGTCGATGCCGGTCGCGAAGTCCCCTGGCTCGGCCGTCGTTTCGGGCAGCGTGAACCTGACGGGTGAGCTCCGGGTGCGGGCGACCCGGCGGGGCTCGGACTCGACGCTCCAGAGCCTGATTCGCACGATGCGCCGCGCCCAGGCCGACAAGCCGCGCCTGCAGCGGTTCGCCGACCGTGCCTCGGATGTGTTCGTCCCGGTCGTCGTCTCCCTCGCCGCCCTCACGTTCCTCGGCTGGCTGCTCGCCGGAAAGGGCCTCAACACGGCCCTGATGCACGCCGTGAGTGTGCTCGTTGTCGCCTGCCCCTGCGCCCTGGGCCTGGCGACCCCCACGGCGATCGTCGTTTCGAGCGGCGTGGCGATGGCCCGAGGCCTGCTCGTGAAGAAGCCCTCCTCGCTCGAGGCGCTCGCCGATGTGAAATATATTTTATTCGATAAAACCGGGACCCTCACCGAGGGCCGGCCGGCTGTCGATACGGCGGTCTGGCTCGTCCCGGATGGGGAACAGCGGCATGCCGCGGCGCTTGCCGATCTCGCCTCGCGCTCCCTGCACCCCCTGTCGCACGGCATCCACCAGCGGCTCGAATTGTATATTGACAAAAATACTTCTTCTTCGCTCGTTGCCGTCGAGGAAAAGCGGGGATTCGGCATGGCCGGGACGACGGGCGCGGGAGATCGCCTTCTGATCGGAAGCGACGGCCTGATGGCGGAGGCGGGACTGAAGCTCCCCGCTCTGCCGAACGAGTTCCTGGAAAAAGCCCTGACGCCGGTGTTCGCGGCCGTCGGCCGGGAGGTCGTCGCGGTGTTCGGCCTTGCCGATCCGCTCCGTGACGAGTCGAAAGCCGCCGTGGCCGAGCTGCGCGCCCGCGGCGTCGAGCCCGTCATCGTCAGCGGCGACCGGCCCGAGCCGGTCCGGGCGATCGCGTCGGTGGCCGGCATCACCGAGCTGCATGCCGGGGTTCTGCCCGCCGGAAAACTCGAGATCCTCCGGCAGTATATCGCGCGCGGCCCGACCGCCTTCGTGGGCGACGGCATCAACGATGCGCCGGCCCTTTCCGCCGCGACGGTCGGCATCGCGCTCGGCTCGGGTGCCGACGCGGCCCGCGAGGCCGTCGACCTGGTCCTGGTCCGCCGCGATCTCGCCCTCATCCCGTTCGCGCTCCGTCTCTCCCGCGCGACAACCGCCAAGATCCGCCAGAACCTGGCCTGGGCCGTCGTCTACAACCTGTTGACCCTGCCGCTCGCCGCCGGCGTGCTCGAGCCGTTCTGGGGGCCGTCTTTCGGCCTCACCCCCGCCGTCGCAGGCCTGACGATGGCCCTTTCCTCGATATCCGTCGTCCTCAACTCCCTGACGCTGCGGCTGAAGGCGAACGGCTGAGCCGCTTCCGACGCAGTCCGATCAGGCCTTTCCCGGCTTCCGCGGGGCAGCGGAAGGGTGTGCGGCCGGCGTTGACGGGGCGGGGGAGGTTCCCGGTTTGACCGTGACACTCTGCACGAGCTGCGTGAAGGACTTCTTGTCCTGCACGTGCGGCATCACCGTGTCGACCGCGCAGATCTCCTGCGCGGCGAGCCGGGCGAGAGCCTGGTCCATCGTCTGCATGTGATCCGCGGCCGCCGTCTGCATGATCGAGACGATCTGCTCGGTCTTGGCCTCCTTGATCAGGTTGCGCACGGCGATGTTGCAGATGAGCATCTCGTGGGCCAGCACCCGGCCTTTCCGGTCGCTCCGGGGCAGCAGCTTCTGGGAGACGATGGCGCGCAGCACCCCGGCCAGCTCGAGCCGCACCTGGTCCTGGTGATCCGCCGGGAAGGCGCCGATGATGCGGTTGATGCTCTCGCTGGCGCTGATCGTGTGCAGGGTCGAGAAGACCAGGTGGCCCGTTTCCGACGCGGTGAGCGCCAGCTTGATCGTCTCGGGGTCGCGCATCTCGCCGACCAGGATGACGTCCGGGTCCTCGCGCAGGGACGAGCGCAGCGCGTCGGCGAACGAGTGGGTGTGCGTGCCCAGTTCGCGCTGATTGATGCTGCACCGTTTGTGCTGGTGCACGAACTCGATCGGGTCCTCGATCGTCAGGATATGCTCGTGGCGAGACTTGTTGATGTAATCGACCATCACCGCCATCGTCGTCGATTTGCCCGAGCCCGTCGGCCCGGTCACGAGGATCAGGCCGTTGCGGTTCTCGCAGAGCGACTCGAAGACGGGCCGCTGGAGGCCGAGCTCCTCGAACGTCGGGATCTGTGTCGGGATGAGCCGGAACACCCCGCTGACACCCTGCCGCTGCCGGAAAATGTTGGCGCGGAACCGGCCGACGTGCTTCACCTCGTGGGAAAAATCGATCTCCCAGTGCGTCTTGAACCGCTCGAGCTGCTCCTCGTTGAAGATCGACAGGATCAGCTGGGAAGCGCGCTCCTCGGTGATCGGGGGAAGATTGGTGCGCGTCAGATCGCCATGGATGCGGAACATGGGGGGCAGTCCGACGTTCAGGTGCAGATCCGAACCGTGCTGCTCCTTGAGCTGACCCAGCAGATCGTCGAGCGTGCGATACTGGGAAAGCGGCACCAGGACGTATTCCTCGTCGGCCAGCCGGTCGGGATCGAAGTCGGCCATCGTCACCTTGTCCCGCTTCAGGATCGCGTGCAACTGCTCGGGTTTGAGATGGTGCAGGAAGGAGATGAACTTCTCCTGCTGGACGGGATCAAGGGTCACCAGCAGGCCCAGGAGGCTCGCGAGGGCCGGATACTGGAGCGCTTTGAGGGTCTTTTCGCACCAGAACGAGATCGACTTGTCCCGGTCGAAAAGATAGATGACGAGATATTTCACGGTCTTCAGCCGGCTCATCTGGACCAGCCCTTCCGAGATCGCGGTGCGCACCGACGGGGGTGCGTCGCGGAAGTTCAGGATCAGCAGCTCGGCGACGTACTCGACATCCAGCCGGCACAGCGCCTTCACGGCGCAGACCCGCACGTTCGGATCCGGGTGGTGGTCGACGAGCGTCAGGAGCGGGCGGGCGGCCGACGCATCCCTGCCGGCCCCGAGCGTTTTCGTGGCCCAGAAGATCGTGTCGAAGGAGGGATCGTTCAGGGCGGCGATCAGCTCCTCGCGTGCCTGGGGAATGAGCCGTGCGAGCAGGTCGGAGGCGAGCCGCCGGATGATCCAGACGGGGTCGCGGAATGCCTGGACGAGGATCCGGATGCTTTCCTGATCGGGGTTCTGGCCGATGGCGCGCAGGGCGTAGAACCGGTCGTCCGGATCCGAGCTTTCGAGCTGTTCCCGGTAAAAGATGCGGCTTCGCTCGCCGAGGATGCGGCCGGTCAGGATGTTCAGGTCATCCTTCAGCTCGGGGCCGCGCTCGCCGATGAGGCGGACCGCCTCCTTGAGCGCCGGTTCGCCCTTGGCGGCGAAAATGTGCGCGGCCTGGTACCGCATCACCGGCGACTCCTCCATCAACGTCGAGAAGAGGAACCCGAGCGCCTGGTCGCCCTGCACGTATTCCAGCGCGGCGATCGCGTACAGCTTGACCGTGAAATCCTTCGAGGTCAGGAATTTGCGGATGTTCTGCATCGCCTTTGGGCCGGAAAGATCGATCAGGAGCTTGAGAGCCCAGTATTTCTGGTGCAGGTTGCCCCCCGCGAACACGGTGCGGATGGCCGGCAGCAGCTTCTCGCCGTAGGGCGTCAGGCGCTTGTTGAGATGGCGTCGCAGTGCCCAGCTCGGATCGCCCAGGTGCCGGATCAGCAGCTCGAAGGTTTCCGGGGATTCGGGGCCGGCGAACAGCAGATCGGCGGCCAGGATCTTGGTTTCGTCCTTCTCGGTGCGTCCCAGAACGGCGGCGAGCTCGTCCCGGGAGAGTTTCCCGCCGTTCCCGAGCAGCGTCAGGGCCCAATACCGGATATTCTCGTTCGGGTGATTCAGGAGCGCCTGAAGAGCCTCGACCATCCGTACGAGGTGCGGCTGGACCAGGGCGGCGCTCTTCTGCTGGATCTCATTGTCGGGGTGGGCGAGGCCTTTGTATAGCAGTAGCAATAAGGTCTGCTCGTCGTTCGGCTTGCCTGCCCGGTCGAGGAGGGCGTGGATCTGTCGGGTGTCGTCGATCTGGAACGCATGCTGCAGGCCGCTGTACAATTCGGCCGAAGACGCGGAGCTCATACGGTGTCCTCCCCGGCCGGTTTTACATGCCGACCTCTGCGGCATTGTAGCCGTCCCTTTCCCTTCCTGGCAATACACTCCTCCGGGGAAAACATTGACACCTGGAGGGGGATCGGTATGATTAAAAGATGACCACGCCGTTTCGGGGCGTGACGTTGCGCAACAAGGAGATGCTTCGATGAAAGCCTCACCTCATCAGAGGTTCCTGCAGGGTGTCCTGGCTGTCGTGCTCACGTTGTCAGCCGCCGTTTCCTGGGCTGGATCGAGCCTGAATGCCGACCTGAAGTTGATTCGCGAGGTCCAGCAGAAAAAGGTCACCCTCCAGTATCTTGCCGATCCGCGGTCGAAGGCATTTCTGACCGATCTGCTGAAGGATTTCCCCGAGCAGATCCGAAAAAATTTCAAGGCGAATATCACCGGCGCCTACCGGAAGCAGCTCCTGGCGAACTACGAGGCGAAGCTGGCCGAGGTGTCGGGGGATATCCTGGCCGCTATCGGCGACGATGCCTCCCGGGAACAGGTCATCACCGCCGCTGAAGCCGCGCCGTTTCCGCTCGATCTCGCCTATGCCGGCGTCGTCAAGCGCCTGGCGGACGCTCTCGCTTTCGGACGCGCCCAGCGCATAGGCTCCACGAGCCTGATCAGCTCCGACGCGGCTTCCCGCCAGGCGGACCGGATCGAAACTCTTCTCGGCCGGTTCCAGGAGAGCGCGAGCCGTGACACCTGGGAGGCCGTCGGAAAGCTGTATGCGAACGTTCCGCGTCGCGACTTCCCGGTCTGGTGGTATGACGATGCCCAGCATGACGATGTGCCGTACATCACGCATGGCCCGGCGACCGTTTCGACGCTGGTTCCGCAGAAGCGCAAGCAATGGACCGTCCTGGTATTCCTGAATGCCGACAACGATCTCGAGAACAGCGGCATGAAGGATCTCAACGAGATGGAGATGATCGGCTCCGACGAGAACCTCAACATCGTCGTCCAGATCGACCGCCAGCAGGGCGCCAAGGGCGAGACGATCGAGGACGGCAACTGGATCGGCACCCGCCGCTACGAGGTCGCCCGCGAGCGCACGAAGAAGATCGGCTCGAAACTCGTCGCCAACCTCGGTGAGCGCGACATGGGCAGTCGGCGCGAGCTGGCCGAGTTCCTCACCTGGGGTGTCGAGAACTACCCTGCCGAGCGGTTCATGGCCGTCATCTGGAATCACGGCGCCGGCTGGGTCGGCATCTCCTACGACGACGAGTCGGGCAACAACCTCACCGTGCCCGACATCGTCTGGGCCTGCAACCAGGCGAAACCCGCCCTCGCGAAGGCCAACCCGAAGCATCCGAAGTTCGACATCATCGATTTCGACGCCTGCCTGATGGGCATGATCGAGATCGCCTACGAGCTGCGCGACGTATGCGATTTCATGATCGCCTCTGAAGAAACCGAGCCCGGCCAGGGCATGCCCTACCAGGATACCCTGCGGCCGCTCCGGGAAACCCCTGACATCACCCCGCGCATGGCGTCCAAGGCGATGGTTGCCGCCTATGTGAAATCCTTCGCCGCCGGCGGCTCCCAGACGACGAAAACCCTGGGCGGCGCGCCGGTGACCAAGGCCGCCTACGACCTGTCGCGCATCCAGCCCCTCGTCGAGCTGGTCGGCAGGCTCGGCGCCGCGCTCGAGGCGAACCACGAAGCCTACACCCAGGCACTCGTCGACGAGTTCGGCAGCTTCGCCCGCATCCGGCGGTACAGCGAGGCCAGCTTCGTCGACCTCCACGACCTCGTGGTGCGGCTCGCGACGATCCGGACGATGCCGGCCGAGGTGCAGAATATCTGCATCGATATCGTGAAGAAGCTCGGCTACCCCAAGCTGACCGACCGCCTTTCCCAGCCCGTCGTCATCCGTCGCCGCACGCCGGGCGCGGTGATCTGGGGCTACAACGGCTGGAAACTGCCCCCCGCCGAGCTCCGGCCGCGCGGAAGCGCCGTCTGGCACTCGCGGTTCGTCCGGACCCCCCTGCGCGGGCCGGATGAAAAGGGCGATTACACCTGTGTCATCGGCCCCTTCAGCCTCGTCGTCGACCCGGTCGCGAAAAAGCGCGAATACGTCACCGAAATCAATTATCGCATTGAGTATACAAACGGGAAATCGAGCCCCGACTTCACCGATCGCACCGGCCGCGAATATGTGATCGTCACCGACTTCCCGGCAGACTCTCCCATCATCGCCGAGGGCCACACCCAGGGCATGGGCAACAGTTACGGCATCTCCGTCTACTACCCCTACTGCCTCGAGTTCCGGACGGCCTACAAGAGCCTCGGTTTCGCCCGCGACACGGCATGGGACGAGTTCATCGCGCGCGTTCCGGCGTATCGGGCCACCTCCCCCGTGCTCGTCACGGGCGGTATGGTCGAGGATCCAGCCTCGCTGCGGCCACTGGTCGTTTCGTTCAAGGCTCTCGGGCTCCAGCCCGATATCCTGTGGGATCCCAAGGTGTTTGGTTATAAATATGGTGATATTCTTCAGCAGTATCGCAACGGCGTCGTGTTCACCGACAGCGTCTCGGCGAGCTCCTTCGGCGAGATCGCGCCGTCGGCCGACGACCTCATACGGTATCTCGACGGTGGCGGCGCCCTCTTCCTCGCCGCCCAGTCGGTCGAACAGAAGAACACGAACATGCCGCTTCTCGAGGGCTTCTTCGGCTTCCGGTATGTCGGGGACGACCGTGACCTGCCCGCGATGACGCTCACCACGAAGACCGGCGCCGCCGTTCCGGTGAAACTCAACGGGGAGGACTCGGCCCAGTCGGCGAAGGATGTCACCATCATGGAAGCCGACGCCCCGGCGAAACCGTTCGTCACGACCGAGGACGGGCGGGTCGCGGGGCTCGCGGTTGTCGGCACATCCTCCGGTTCGGGAATGCCGTATCGCGGCGTGTATCTCGGCTTCCGGTTCGAGGCGGTGACGGGGGCGGCCGTTCGCACGGCCCTCGTCGAAAACGCTCTCGACCTGCTGGCCCCCCAGCTCAAGAAACTTCCCAAGCCCCTGGAATCCTCGACCGACGGGGAGTGACCCCGCCGGACCTGTCTCTGCTCTCCCGACGCCCGCGGTTGCCGCGGGCGTCTTTGCCTCTTCCCCGATTGTATTCCGGGGGGTGGGCTGCTAGACTATGGGGGAGAGAGGGTTATGAAGCTGAGAACCGTTTTTGAGAGTCTCGAGAACATGCTCGTGGGGGAACCTCCGCAGTTGGCTCCTCAGGCACCATCTGCGCCGGGGAATCCGCACATCCCCGACCTTCTTTCCCTGCTGATCAGCGGGAGCCTCCGGGCCGAACAGGTCGGATCCCTTCTGGCGGGAGCGTCCGGCCGGTCTCCGGCGGATGCCCAGGCCGCCGTGACCGGTGTTCTCGAACAGGTTGCCCGGCTGCTCGAAACCTCGACCTCCCTCCTGAACAACCTCCTGACCGTCACGATCGGTCTCGCCGTCCAGGGCGTCGGCGCCGAGCGCGGGACGCTGTTCCTCGTCGATCCCGAGACCGGCGAGATTTTCTCGCGCGTCCTCCAGGGCGAGGAAATCCAGGAGATCCGCCTGCCCCCCGGCACGGGTATAGCTGGAAATATTCTTTCTTCCGGCCGGGCCGAGATCATCCACGACGTCTACGCGGACAAGCGGTTCAACCAGGAGATCGACCGGCAGAGCGGCTTCGTGACCAAGTCGATCCTCGCGGCCCCGATGCGCATTTCCGCCTCGGACGACCCGATCGGGGTGATCGAGCTTCTGAACAAGCGGGAGGGGCGATTCACCCAGGCCGATCTCGAAGCCGTCGAGAAGATCTCGGGCCAGGCTGCCCGGGCCCTGCGGAACGCCCGCGACTTCGAGATGACGCGCCGCTCGCGCGAGAACGAGAACCGACTCCAGGAAGTCGCCGCCGCGATCTCCTCCGAACTGAACCTCAAGCCGCTGCTCGAGAAGATCATGCAGGCCGTCACGATGATCCTCGATGCCGACCGTGCGACGCTGTTCCTGCACGACGAGAAAACCGATGAACTCTGGTCCCAGGTCGCGCTGGGCCTCAACGACCAGGAGATCCGTTTCCCCGCCCACCTCGGCATCGCCGGCAAGGTGTTCACGAGCGGCGAGACGATCAACATTCCCGACGCTTACGCCGATGCCCGGTTCAACAAGGAGATCGACAAGAAAACCGGGTATCACACCCGGAACATCCTCTGCATGCCGGTCGTCAACCGCGCCGGCAAAGCGATCGGCGTGACCCAGGTGCTCAACCGCAAGAATGGGGTGTTCACGCGTGTCGACGAGAAGAAGCTGAAGACGTTCTCCTCCCAGGCGGCAATCGCGATCGAAAACGCCAAGCTGTTCGATGAAGTCCTGAACATGAAAAACTACAGCGAAAGCATTCTCGAGAGCCTCAGCAACGGCGTCATCACGGTGAACGCCGCGCGCCGCATCGAAAAGTGCAACGCCGTCGCCCTGCGCACCTTCGGCGTGACGACCGACCAGATCACCGGCAAATACGCCGACCTCTTCTTCACCGGCGACAATCACTGGATCGTCGACAGCCTGCGCCGCGTCATCGCGACCCAGGAGGCCGACAACTTCCTCGACGCCGAGATCACCGACCGGCAGGGGCGACATATAGCATTGAATATGGCAATTGCCCCCCTGCATGACGCCCAGAACAAACCCATGGGCGGGCTGCTGGCTTTCGAGGATCTGACCGGGGAGAAACGCCTCAAGAGCACGCTGTCGCGGTACATGAACAAGGAAGTGGCCGACCAGCTCCTCAACTCCGACGGCATGCTCGGCGGCAAGATGCAGGAGCTGACCGTCCTGTTCAGCGACATCCGCAACTTCACGACGATCTCGGAAAAGCTCGGGGCGCAGGAGACCGTCGCGATGCTGAACGAGTATTTCACCACGATGGTCGACATCGTGTTCCACCACGGCGGCATTCTCGACAAGTTCATCGGGGATGCGATGCTGGCCGTGTTCGGGGCCCCCTTTACGACCGGCGAGGACACCGACCGGGCCGTGATCACGGCGATCGAGATGCAGCGCGCGCTTCGCGAGTTCAACATCCGGCGGTCCGAGAAGGGCCTGCAGACGATCGAGATCGGGGTCGGCATCAACACCGACACCGTGCTGGTCGGAAACATCGGTTCCCTCAAGCGCATGGATTACACCGTCATCGGTGACGGGGTGAACCTGGCCTCCCGCCTCGAGGGCGCCAACAAGTTCTACGGAACGAGCATCCTCGTCAGCGAGAACAGCTTCAACCGGCTGATCTACCGCCACCGCACCCGGGAGGTCGATCTGCTGCGCGTCAAGGGGAAGAACCTTCCCGCGAAGATCTACGAGGTGCTCGACCACCACGACACCGCCTCGTTTCCGCGCATGGACGAGGTGCTGGGCTGCTATGCCAGCGCGATGGAGCTGTACCGCAAGCGCAAATGGGAAACCGCCGCCCGGTTTTTCGGCGAGGCGCTTGCCCTGCACCCCGGCGACACCCTTTCGAAGGTGTATGCCGACCGGTGCGCCCACTTCCTGCGCGAGCCGCCCCCCGACGAGTGGGATGGCATCTGGGTGATGCACTCCAAGTCGTGACCGTGCTACACTCGTGGATGCGCTGATGTAAATTCACCCTCTCCTGAGGAGGTCGGATATGCCTGCCGTCGGTTCATCGCTTCCCCGCAAAGACGCCTGGGACAAGGTCAATGGGAAAGCAAAATATATCGATGATTATTCATTTGCCGGAATGCTCCACTGCGCGACCGTCCGGTCTCCGGTCGCCTATGGGCGTCTGAAGGGCATCGACACGACGGCCGCCGCGGCGATGCCCGGCGTGTGTCGCATCGTCACGGCCGGCGACATTCCCGGCGTGAACGTGAACCCTCTCGTGCTCGATGACCAACCGTTTCTCGCCACCGGGTTCGTCCGGTTCCATGGCGAGCCGGTCGCCCTGGTGGCGGCCGACACCTACGAGCACGCCTGTGCCGCGGCCGCCGCGGTGAAGCTCGACATCGAGCCCCTCAAGCCCGTCCTGTCGATCCGGGAGTCCCTCGACCCCGCCTCGCCAAGATTGTATAAAGAAGACAATATCTTCAGCCGCTACGTGATCCGGCACGGGGACCTCGAGGCCGGGTTCGCCCGGTCGGCGCACGTCTTCGAGCGCGAATACGAAACCCCCTACCAGGAGCACGCGTATCTCGAGACGCAGGGGATGATTGCCGTTCCCGGCATCGAGGGGTCGATGACCGTCTACGGGTCGATGCAGTGCCCGTTCTACGTCCATGACGCCGTCTCCGCGATCCTCGGCTGCCAGAAAAACAAGGTCCGCATCGTCCAGACCACGACCGGGGGCGGCTTTGGCGGCAAGGAGGATTTCCCCTCGATTCTCGCCGGCCACGCAGCCCTGCTCGCCAGCCTGCTCGAACGGCCGGTCAAGCTCGTCTACAAGCGGGAAGAGGATATCATCGCCAGTTCGAAACGGCATCCGGGACTCATGAAAATGAAGGTCGGCACCGACGCCGATGGCAAAATTATCGCGGCGGATATTCAATACTACGTCGATGGCGGCGCGGCTGCCACGCTCAGCCCGATCGTTCTCTGGCGCGGCACCGTCCATGCCCTCGGGCCGTATGTCTGCGAAAACGTCCTGATCCGCTCGTTTGCCATGGCCACGAACAAGGTGCCGTGCGGCGCCTACCGGGGCTTCGGCTCTCCCCAGGTCATCTTTGCCGGGGAGTCCCTCATCGATGAGATCGCCGACACGCTGAAAATCGATCCCGTCGAGATCCGGCGCCGCAACGGGCTGAAGATCGGCACGAAAACCGTCACCGGCCAGCTGATCGACCAGTCGTGCGGTCTGACCGAGACGATCGACAAGGCCGTCGCGAAATCCGACTGGACGCGCAAATGGCAGCACCCGTCGGCCCGTTCCGGTCAGGTGCGCCGCGGCATCGGCATCTCCACCGTCTATTACGGGGTCGGCCTCGGGGCCGGCGGCAAGCATCTCGACCGCGCCGGCGCCAGCATGCTGATCATGAAGGACGGCACCGTCCAGTGCGCCATCGGCAACACCGAGATGGGGCAGGGCGCCCGCACCATCCTCGCCCAGATCGCGGCCGATGCGCTTGGCGTGACCTTCGACAAGGTGTTCGTCGTCGAGACCGACACGGCGTTCGTGCCCGACTCCGGTCCCACCGTCGCCAGCCGCACCACCTTTATGTCGGGCAATGCCCTCTCCGCTGCGGCGAAGGAGCTGAAGCCCCGCCTGATCGAGGCCGCCGCCGGCCTGCTCGGCGCGAAGCCCGAAGAGGTGGACCTGGTCGAGGGCGTCGCGTTCGTGAAGACCGCCCGGGAGACGAAGCGGGTCGCCTATGCCGACATCGTGAAGGAGTTCTACCTGCGGCGGCTCCAGCCGAGCGCCTTCGGGTGGTATATCGCCCCGGATTCAACGTTCGACAAGGAGACCGGCCAGGGCAACGCCTACTTCACCTACAGCTATGCGACCAACGTCGCCGAGGTCGAGGTCGACATGCAGACCGGCGAGGTGCGAGTGCTCCGAATCGTCGCGGCCCACGACATGGGCCGGGCGATCAACCCCCAGCAGGTCGAGGGCCAGATCGAGGGCGGCACGCTCCAGGGCGTCGGCTACGCGACGATGGAGGAGATCCGGCACGACGCGCAGGGCCGCATGCTCAACAATGCCTTCGCTACCTACATCTTGCCCACCACCGAAGACGCCCCCGAGATCGAGCCCATCATCGTCGAGCACGGGTACAGCGAGGGGCCATACGGCGCCAAGGGGT
This sequence comes from Candidatus Rifleibacteriota bacterium, assembly GCA_029565415.1. The sequence continues at coordinate 37,271 of JAKQOH010000156.1, forward strand.
TCGGCGAAGTCCCGCTGATGGGAATCGCGCCCGCGGTCGCGAACGCCGTGTTCAACGCAACCGGCCGCCGCATCCGGATCATGCCGATCAAGCCGGAAAAGCTCATCGACTGCTGAAGCGAACCAGGAGGGGAAGCACGTGACGGAACAGAACGCCGAACCGATGCCGCAGCCGGAGCCGGACCGGATCCCTGCCGGCCTTCAGGCCGAGGCCGCCGTCGGGACGCTCGAAGAGTCCCCCTGGGACTGGGAGCGCATCGCCGCGCTCCTGGCCACCCTCGCCGTGCTCTTCTTCTACACCCGGTCCTGCCCCTTCGCCTCCGGCACCTACTGGGATCTCCTGTTCGCCCGCGAGTTCGATCTGAATATCGGCTGGGCGGTCCTGCCCGAGAGCATCGCCTTCGCCTTCGCCCAGTCGGCCGCCTCGCTGGCCGGACTGAAAACGCTGTGCCATGGCCTGTTCTTCCTTCTCTCCTGCCTCCTCCTCGTCTGGATCTATCGGGGCCGGGAAATCCTCCCTGGCTTGATCGTTCTTGGGATATTTGCCTTCGCCATGCAGCCGCTGCTCGGGCTGCGTGCGTTGTTGCAGCTGATCTTCACGGTCGGATTGCTGGCCATTCTCGACGGGGAGTGGCTCCGGGAAAAATTCGGCGTGGCGCTGATCCCAATCACGGCTGCGGCGAGCGCGCTCGGCCTCAACAGCTGGGTGCTCGTCGCGCTCGTGACGTGTTATGCCCTCGTCCGGCCGGGATTCCGGCTCACCCTGATCCTCAGCGCCCTCATCGGCATCCTCTGCTTCCCGGAGGGGGCGGCGAGCGCCGTCTCGAACCAGATCCCGCTTTCGATGCGGTATCCGCACCCCGAAGACCAGCTCCTGCTGAGCCTGCTGGCCGGTATCTTCCTGGTGCCCAACCTGATCGCGCTTTCCCGCATCGACGAGGAAAACTTTCCGATGGTGATTTTCTATGCCTTCACGGGCTTCCTCGCCCTGGTGAATTTCGGCGGGATGCCGCTGTTCATCGTCACCGGGGTCGTGCTGCTGCTGAAAGCGCTCAGCGAGATCGAGCCGCTGGGCCTCAACACGCGGCTCGCCGGAACCGTCATTCTCGTCATCCTCGTCCACCTGTTCCTCTTCCTCAACCCGTCCGGTTTCGGCATTAATCCGACCGTCCGCGGCGAGCTGGGCACCGACGTCGATGCCCTCCTCCAGGGTCGCATCCGGAGCCGGGTCGTCACGACCCATGATCTGGGCGAACTGATGTGGAAGGGCCTGCTTCACCTGACCCCCGACGACATCACGGCTCTTCCCCAGGTTCCCCGCCTCCGCATCGAGGAACATGACGGCACGCTCCAGCTCGTCCATGACGAGGAATCCTCCGGAACGGGAACGGCCGAGACCGCCGGGGCGGAACCGGCTGACCGCCCTCTGGCGCCGGCCGAGGATGCCTCTTCCGTTTTAGCCGGGGAAGCCCCGGAACCGGAGTTCGAACCCGCGTCGGAGCCTACAGCGCCTTGATATACCGCCGGCCGCGCGCGGCCTCTTCCCCCGCGGCCGTGAAGCCCAGGTTCTCGAGATAGCCCTGGTGGGCCGGAACGGCCGTCCAGGCCTCGAGGGTGCGGATGGCACGGTCGCGGAAATAGGTTCGCTTGTGCTCGAACAGGAACCGCCCGAACTGGAAGTCCCGGTAAGCGGGAATCACGTAATCCATCAGGATCTCAGCCGTGCCGTCACGGCCCGGCCTGATCGCGAACACCCCCACCGGCATCATGTTGCGGAACAGCAGCCACGTGTCTTCCGGCTCGAACGTGTCCTGGAAGGCGCGGGGAAAATAGCTGACGATATCTTTTTCATGAAACCGCATGAACCGGAGAAAAAACAGGTCGCCGATCTCCGAAAGCGGCTCGAGGGTGAAAAAGTCGGACTGCCGGTAGATCTGCCACAGGTAATACGCGTCCATCACGGCGATATACCCGTTCACGACCAGGATCGGCATGGCCCCGATCAGCCAGCCGTACAGGGCGAAGATGGCGGCCCCGACGAGATTGATCCAGCGCAGCCGCAGGACCGACTGCATGCTGAGGGAGACGGCGACGAGCAGGGAGCCGGCATAGCCGATGATTTCGTTCAGATTCATGTGTGCCTCGTGAAGGATGTCTTGGAGCGGGCGGCAAGCATACCTGAGCGGGCCGGTCCGCGCAAGGAACCGTGAAAAAAGCCCCGGGGGCGATCCCCCGGGGCTTGTGGAAAGGGCGGAACGGGATCAGATGACCGGGCGCAGCCAGGTGAGCTTGCGCAGGAAGTTCATCCGGTCGACGATCTTCTTCGAGCAGTGATCTTCGGGGCCGTAGACCTTGGTGACGTTGCCGTCCTTGTCGATCGAGATCTTGTACTCGACGGCCGACTTCATGTCGTCGATCAGGCGCAGCGCGGTCATCGTGGCGAACTGCCGGTCGCAGATCGCGGCGACGACTTCCGAGTTCACCTGCTCGCTGAGGGCATCCATGTTGTAGGAGCCCACGACGGCGATCTGGCGGTCGAACACGAACACCTTCGAGTGGAGCCGTTCGTTGATCGTCGGGGCGACGAGCAGGTGGCAGGTCGGCATCTCTTTCAGCATCTTCTTCCAGTCGGACATCAGGAACGCCTGCGGGAACAGCGAATCCGTCGAGCCGCCGCTGTTGGTGTGCATGATGATCTTCACGCCGCGCGCCGAGGCGCGCTTGAGGGCCGCGTCGGCCTCGGCCGTCAGCACCAGATAGGGGTTCTGGATGATGATCTCTTCGCGGCTGCATTCGATGAACTTGACCAGCGACGGCGTGATGCCGTTCAGCGCGCCCAGGCGGGAATGCTTGTCGAGGATCTTGACCGGCTTCGGCCGCTCGCCCCGGAACAGCTGGAAGGAAGTATAGCTCGAAAGATTTTTGAACTTCGACAGCTCCTCGTTGAACTCCTTGAGGGCTTCGGGCAGTTTGCCGGAGAGCTTCACCTTGGAGGCGTCGAACAGGCCTTCACCCATGATGAACCGGCGCATCGCCTGGTAGGCCAGATCGAGCCGCGCCGACTGGTCTTTCCAGTTGATCTTGTCGGGCTTGACGGTGGAGTTCTTCAGGCAGACCCACTCGTCGTCGAACGCCTGCTTCAGCTGGGTCGCGACATGCGTGCCGCTCATCAGCACGTCGGTGTCGCGGTAGACGATGTCGTATTCGCCCTTGCCGACGAAATAATCCGGGCCGATGTTGCGGCCGCCGATGATCGTCGTCTGGCCGTCGATGATGATGATCTTGTCGTGGTTGCTGGCGAAGACCAGGCGGAAATCCTCGAACAGACCCGTCAGCGACTTCGCGACGGCGTTGAACTGCTTGATCTCGACGTTCGGGAGTGCCGCAAGCTCCTGGAACCGGTCGGGCATGCCCTTCATATAGCCGGAACGATAGATGCGCCCGTCGATCATCAGGCGGATCTTCACACCCTCCCGGGCCTTCTTGGCGAGCAGGCCGAGGAACGCCTGGCCGAAAATGTCCTTGTCGACGATGTAATAGGTGCAGTCGATGGTCTGTTTCGCCGATTCGATCATCTTCCAGCGGGCATACCAGGCATCGTCGTTGCGCCAGATGAGACGCACGCGGGTGCTGATATCGCCTTTCGGGACGCCGATCGCATCGAACGCCGCCCGCAGGTCATCGTTGGCCGGCAGAGTGGGGGCGCCGGCCCAGGATGCGGCGGCGGCCAGGATGACGAACACGGCCAGCACGGCGAGACGGGAAATCCAGTGATCCAGTCGCTTCATGAAAAGACCCTCCTTGAGGGAAATACCGGGCGAAATTCGAAGATTATTTTCTAATTCTGCGCAAAAACATCCGGTACGTCAAGGATCAGACCCTTACGAGGCGGGAAGTGGGCCGGCGGCGCCCGGATGGCGCAATTCAGCCGGACCCATTCTTCCGGACCCGGCATGCAGGGCGGGGTGGGGCTGTCATTTTTTGCCGGGATGTGGTACGTTTACTGACCGGCCTTTGCCGGCCCTTCCCCTGTGGGATGAGCTTTCCGGAAGGACAGACGCACAACCATGTATCTCAAGTCCCTCGAAATCATGGGATTCAAATCGTTCGGCCGCAAGACGGTCTTCGATTTCCAGCCTGGCATCACGGCCATCATCGGCCCCAACGGCTCGGGAAAGAGCAACGTCTGCGACGCCATCCGCTGGGTGCTCGGGGAACAGAGCGCGAAGGCTCTCCGCGGAAACAAGATGGCCGAGGTGATTTTCGCCGGCTCCCCGTCGCTGCGTTCGGCCGCGTTTGCCCAGGTCAAGCTCATCCTCGACAACGAAGACCGGATGATGCCGCTCGACTTTTCGGAAGTGACGATCGGCCGCCAGTTGTTCAAGTCGGGGGAGAGCAATTACCTCGTGAACGGCACCCGCTCCCTTCTGAACGACATCAAGGAAATGCTGATGGACACCGGTATCGGCAAGGATGGCTACTCGGTCATCGGCCAGGGGGATATCGAGGACATCATCTTCCAGCGCACCCAGACCCGCCGCGCCCTCATCGAGGAAGCCGCGGGCATCACGAAGTTCAAGCATCGCAAAGCCAACACCCTGACCAAGCTCGACCATACCAAGGCAAATATCACCCGCCTCCAGGACATCATCGGCGAGATCCAGAACCAGCTCGGGCCTCTTTCCGAACAGGCCGAGAAGACCCGCCGGTACCAGACGCTCGCGGCTGAGATCCGGGCTCTCGAGATCGACCTCGTCCTGTTCGACCTGTCCCAGCTCTATGGGGATGCGGAAAACGTCGATTCGATGCGGCGCGGTCTGCTTGCCAAGGTCGCCGAGATCGAGAAGTTCCTCGAGGAGATCGACAGCCGCAAGAGCGGCGTCCGCGAAAAGGTGCAGGAGTTCGAGAACCAGCTCCAGACGCGGCAGAGTGATTCCCGCAAGGTCGCGGCCACGATCGATGAAACGCGGGGCCGGATGGGCCTCCTTCGCGAGGAGGCGCGCGGTCATGAGTCCCGCCGCCAGGCGATCGCCGATGAGATGACCGGCATCGACAAGATGCTCGCCGACGGCGGTCAGGAGATCACCGACGCCGAGAACCGCCTCCGCGATGCCGAGACCGAGGAAAGCGCTGTTGCAGGCCGGATGGCCGAGATCGAAGCGAATACCGGCAAGGTGCAGGCCGAGCTCGACGCCCATCTGAAGAGCGTCGGCCAGGACCGCGAGTCTTCCTACAAGATCGCGGCCCAGATGAGCGAGAAGAAGACCACGATCAACACCTCGAACCAGCAGATCCAGATCCTGGACCGCCAGCTCGAGAAGGGCAGCGGTGATGTCACCACGCTCGAGGCCGTCATCGACAAGCTGGCCACGGAAAAGACCGGCATCGAGAAAGAGCTGAAGGCGATGGAAACGACGATCGCCGATGAGGGAACCCGGCTTGCCGACGACCAGGCGCGCGCCAACAAGCTCGACAAGGATCTCCGCCGCGCCGAGGAGGAACTCTCCGGCACCGTCGACCAGTTCAAGGTGCTCACCGCCCGCCGGAACATCCTCGAGGAGCTGAAGAACCGCTCCGACAGCGGCATCCATCGCGGCGTGCGCGAGGCCCTCGCGCTGAAGGACCGGGAACTGCCCGGCATCTGCGGCATGGTGGGGGATCTGATCACCGTGCCGAAGGGCTACGAGATGGCCTTCGAAACCGCCCTCGGCGGCAGCATCCAGGATATCGTCACGCGCGATGCCGCAACGGCCCAGCGGGCAATCGCGGTCCTGAAAGAACGCAAGGCCGGCCGCGCGACGTTCCTGCCGATCGACATGATCCAGCCGCCCGCCCGGCTTGAAGCTGTCCGTGCCAAGGGCTGTCTCGGCGTTGCGCTCGATCTCGTTCAATATGATGCGCAATATTATACGATCATGAACTTCCTGCTCGGGCGCATCCTCGTCTTCGAGAACCTCGACGATGCCGTCGCCTACTCGCGCTCGACGCGCAACTTCAACCGCATCGTCACCCTCGAGGGCGATATCGTCCGCTCCTCCGGCGCGATGACGGGCGGCGCCGAGGGCCAGAAGTCGGCGGGCCTGCTTGCCCGCAAGCGCGAGCTCGAGGAGGCCGAGGCCAGGATCCAGACCCTTGCCGCGGCTGAAAAGAAGCTGAGTGTCCAGGTCGTCCGGCTTCGCAACGAGCGGGTCGCCCTCGGTCAGGTCATCCGGCAGCGGGAAGAAAGCCTTTCCCGCACCCGCCAGTCGATGGAGTTCTTCCAGAAACGCCTGGTGATCACCGATGGTGACCTCGCGACCCGACGAAACGAGTTCCAGAATCTCGATATCAACCGCCGCGAGATCCAGAAAGAGCTCGAACGGATCCGCCAGGTCCAGGCGGCCGCCCAGCAGGAATTGACCCTGCTCGAAAGCCAGAACATCGAACTCACCGCCCGGCTCCAGGAAATGAGCGGCCGGGAATCGGCGATCCAGACCCGCCTTGCCTCCCTGCGCGGGCTCCATGCCGACGAGAAAGTGACCCAGGGTCAGATTGCCGAGCGCAAGAAGGCTCTGAAGAAGGAAATCGATGCCGCCATGCGCCGCCGCCGCGATGCCCAGGAGCGCCGCGACCGTGCCGGCGAAGAGGTGGCGCGGCTCGAGCAGCTCCGCAAGGAGGCGGAAGCCGGGATCGCCGCCTTCCAGAACGAGATTCAGACCCTCGAAGCCCGGAAAGCCGAGCTGGAAAAAGCCTATGAGACGCTTCAGGCCGAGTATCGGGCCTGCTCCAAGGAGCTCGAGACCCTCGATCACACCTGGCAGAGCCGCTCGAAGATCGCCGAATCGACCCGCACCAAGCTCGGAGAGCTTGATGTGAAGCTCGCCGAGGTCAAGACCCACATCGCGAACAAGGAAAGCATCCTCCGCTCCGAATACGAGTTCGACCCGGCCCAGATCGGCACCCAGCTCCGCAAATACGAGAGCCGGGACGTGCTGAGCGGCCAGATCGCGGAGCGGCGCGGCGAGCAGCAGCGGCTCGAGCCGGTCAACCCGCTTGCCATCGAGGAATACGAAAAGACGAAGGAGCGATTCGAGTTCCTCAACGGCCAGGTGCGCGACATGACCGAAGCCGCCGTCTCACTCGAACAGGTGATCGCCGAGATCGAGAAGATCTCCAGCGAGCGGTTCATGGAGACGTTCGGGCAGATCGATTCGGCATTCGGCCAGATTTTCCAGGTCGTGTTCCCCGGCGGCAACGCCAGGCTCAAGCTGACGACCCCCGAACTGCCCCTCGAGAGCAATGTCGAGATCGTTTGCCAGCTTCCCGGAAAGAAACTCTCGACGATAGAACTCTTCTCGGGCGGGGAAAAGGCGTTGATCTCGATCGCCCTGCTGTTCTCGATTCTCCAGGTCAAACCGCCCGCGTTCTGCATTCTCGACGAGATCGAGGCCGCGCTCGACGAGGCGAACGTCAAGCGGTTCACCCGCCTGCTGCGCAACTTCGCCGACAAGACCCAGTTCTTCGTCATCACCCACAACAAGGAAACGATGCAGGCCGTCGACGTGATCTACGGGATCACCCTCGAGAAAACCGGAACGTCGCGCCAGATCTCGATCCGTCTCGAAGACCAGGAGAAGATTCGTGAATTCACCGCCCGCAAGGGCGTCAGCGTCACCGAGCGGCTCAAGGCCGTCGCGGCGGCGGATCGGGCGCAGACGGCCGATGCCGGCCCCTATCAGGAGCCCCGGGAGACTGCTTCATGAGTGAACCCCATGATGTGAAGAACACGCCCCAGCCGTCGCCGACCCACGAGTGGAACGAGCCGCGGCTCGTCGTGCTGCTGATCGGCCTCTGCCTGCTGATCGAGGGCGGCCTGATCTACTACCAGAGCGGCCCCAACCAGATCATCATCGCCTCGGTCACCGCCCTTTCGGGCATCACCCTGCTGCTGTTCGCCTGGCTCGTTCCTATCGAGGACGAGCAGGAAGGGCCTGCAGAGGCCGAGATCACGGGCAAAGAAGTGGTTCCTCCCCCGGCGGAGCTCCGAGCGGAACAGCCCGGGGAACGGATTTTGGCTGTGCCGCCCACCACGGCGCCACCGCCAGCCGCCGCCGGAGAGCCCGCGGTCCCGCCGGCCGGGGAAGCTGCCGTTCCGGCTGTCGCACCGGCTCTGCCTGCGGAAGGGGCGCCCCGACCCGCTCTCGAAGAGGAGCCGGCGCTTTCGTGGTATGACCGGCTCACGTCTGGACTGCGGAAAACCCGCGAAAGCTTCGTGGGCAAGGTCAAAAACCTCGTTCTGGGTCGCACGAAGATCGACGACGAGCTGCTCGAGGACCTCGAAGCGACCCTCTTCGAGGCCGATCTGGGCGTGAAAACCACCCAGGAGCTCCTCCAGTATCTCCACCAGAAGGTTGCCGTCGACCGGATCACCGATCCCAATTGTATCTATGAACTGCTGCGCGAACAGCTCCACCTGCGCCTGACCAAGTTTGCCTCGGCGCCGAAGTTCAATCCCGGCGGCCTCACCCTGTTCCTGGTCATCGGCGTGAATGGCGTCGGAAAGACGACGACGATCGCGAAACTCGCCCGCAAATTCATGAAAGAGGGCAAGAAGGTCATGCTGGCGGCCGGCGACACGTTCCGCGCCGCGGCCATTGATCAGCTCTGCATCTGGGGTGAGCGGGTGGGGGTCGAGGTCGTGCGCGGCCAGGAAGGGGGAGACCCCGGCGCGCTCGTGTTCGACGCGATCGCCGCGGCCAAAAAGCGCGGTGCAGACCTGCTGATCGTCGACACGGCCGGCCGCATGCACGTCAAGGCCGACCTGATGGCCGAGCTGGCCAAGGTGCAGAAGATTGCCGCCCGCGAAAGCGACGGCGGCCCGCACGAGATCCTGCTCATCCTCGATGCGACGACCGGCCAGAACGCCGTCCAGCAGGCGAAACTGTTCAACGAGGTGTTGCCGATCAGCGGCCTCGTGATGACGAAGCTCGACGGAACTGCCAAGGGCGGCGTCCTGTTCGCCGTCGAGGAGCAGCTCTCGGTGCCCGTGAAGTTCATCGGTGTCGGCGAGAAGATGGACGATTTGATGACGTTCGATCCCGAGCAGTTCCTCGAAGCCCTGTTCGCCGACGATGCGGTGAAATCCAAGGAGAGCGACTACGCCGTTCTCTGAGGCGGAGCGCCGCTAGCGGGCGGGCGCCTGGCTCGCTGCGGGCTGCCAGAAGCCGATCGGGCCGAGAATCCGCAGCTCCTCCTGCAACAGGCCGAGTTGAAGCTCGGCCAGAGCTCCAAGATCTTCTGGAGACAGCGGGGAGCCCGTGGCGGGGGCGATGCTCGTCATGCTGAAATGAAGGGTTTCGAGCCGCTTTCGCAGAAAGGGAGACTCCTCGAAACAGCGGGTCAGGGCCAGCATAGCATCGATCACCAACGGGTCATCGGTCGCCAGTTGGACGGGGAACGATCCCGGCTGCTCCGCCAGCGTGTCGATCCGCTGGGACAGAGAAGCCAGCGCCTGCCGGCAGGAGAGAAGCTTCTGGGGCGCCCCCAGCAGATCGAGCGGCAGGGTCGACATCTCCAGGGCTTCTCCGGAAACGGTCTCGCCGCGCCCGATGCTCCCGATCAATCTTCCGAGACTGCGCATGCCTTCTTCCCAGCCGTGGCCCGAAAGGGTCTGGTAAACCGGGGGCGGGGCGATGCCGTGGTCGAGGAAGAAGGAAAGCCATCCATCCAGCAGCCGGGCCGACCGGCTCGCCGAATCCGGGAATCCCATCCGGTAAGCCAGTTCCGTGTCCCGGACCTGCTCGGCGAGGTCTTTGCAGCGCAGGGAAAACTCGTCCAGAATGAAATCCGACGGGCTGCAGGCCGTTGAAACGGCCGGGCAAAGTAATATAAAATAATATATAATAATATAAAGTATTGAAGCTCGCCGGGTAGTGGCTTCGGCGAAACGGGGAATGCTGCTGTTCATGCGGACAGTATAGCCGAGAAACCGGCGAAGCAAAAGCGGGGGCGCCGTTCGGCACCCCCGCTCGATTTACATCGGAAGATCGTCAGCGGCGGTTTTCCTTGCTCTCCAGAACGCGGGCATCGAACGAGCTGTCGACGACTTCGATCGGGATGCGCAGGGAGCGCTTGTTCCCATGGGCGTCCGTTGCCGAGATCGTCATCGATACCTGCGGCTGCCCCGGAAGAACCTTCATCGGCATATCGACGGTGAAGCGGGCCCGGGGGGACTGGATCTGGGGGTTCGGGGCGTTGTTGGGCAGGTAGGCGGCCTCGAGCGGCAGATTACCCACGCCGGCCGGGAGCAGGCTGCGGGAGCCGCCTGCCTCGAGATTTTCGGTGATGGCGAATGTGGCGGCCGTCAGGTTCCGGTAGTCGACGTTTTCAAGAATGTCGACGTTGATCAGCAGACGGCTCGAGCGGCGCACACGCGGCATGCGGGCGGTATCGAGACCGAGCAGGCCGGCATCGACCGCCTCGTTCTCGGTGCCGATGGCCGTCGGATACTGCGTGCAGCCGTTGATCTCGGCCGTCGTTGCTCCGCCGCCGATCGGGGTGCCGTTGAGGTGGAAGCAGCTGACCTCGAGGAGCGACTTGGCGAGGTTGCCCACGGTCGTGGGCAACCAGGTCGCATCCTGCACGCCCTCGGTGAGGGTTGCCACCCAGCGGCGGTTGTCATTCTGGGAGATGATCTCGACCCGGAAGCCGGGCGGGTCGTTGTCGACCCGTTCGAGCGTCCGCTGGGCCGTATTCAAGGCTCCGTTCGGCAGGGGCGTGGTGAACGAGCCGAACAGGTGGGTCGTGTTCTGGCCGTCGACGCCGAAGCCGTCGTTGAGCGAACCCGTCGCGTTGTAACTCAGCATGCCGACCCAGTTCGTGAGCACGCCGGTCGGGGCGAAGGGGCCGGTCGGTCCGTAATCGGCAATCTGGGCGGTGTAAGTGGCCCCGATGCGATAATCGTCACGCCGCCAGAACTCGGCGAAATCAGGCTTCTTGCCGATCGCGGTGTGGGTCGTCGCCGCCTGTTTGACGGACCGGCTCGTGGGATCGCGCGGAAGAGCCGGATTGGCCATCTGATACGAGACTTCGAAGGTGCCGAACGTGGCGCGCGGGTTGTTGTCCGAGACCGTGAACGAAGCCGTCACGTCCGGAATGGGGTCGCCCGTCGTGTGGAGGATGCCGCGGCTCAGGTCGGCGAGTTCCGGTGGCGTCTTGTCGCGGGCTCTGATCAGCCAGGCTTTCACCGAGCTGTTCGCGAAGGCAGAGGAGCCGCCGATCGCGGTGTCGGAGGTCGGCAGGTTGGGATGGGTTTTCTCACAGATCGCGCTGACCGGCACGGCGTCGGGAATGATGCTGCGATACTGCTTCTTCGTGGCATCCTCTTCGGCCGAGCTTTCGCGCCAGGAAACGCGGGGATAGATCAACTCGAGCCTGACCTTGTATTGGTCGGGGTCGAGCGGCGTCGCGATGCGCTGGGTCCCCTGGGCGGAAGAGGGGAGGGTCAGGGTGATGAGATACTCGCCGGGGTTGGCCGTTGTTGTCACATCGGCGCCGGTGCAGTCGCCCGAGGCGAGTTTCACTCCGCGCCAGGGCGGTGTCTGGCCCGGGATGGTCGCGCCGGTGCAGGTATTTTCGAGCCACAGGTTCCACCGCAGGAATTTCAGATCGTTGGCGGTTGGCCTGGTCTTGTCGGTGCGGGTTCCCTGATCGGCCGCCGCGACGTCTGCCGGCGAGCTCGTCTTGGGCCAGCCGGGATTGAACGCGGAGGAGACGGCATAACCGCTTCCGTCGGCCTGGAAGTTGTAGACGTGCATCGAGGTCTTGGCGTAGGCGGGGGTCTCGCCGGCCGCACTGTACAGGTTGTGGTATGTGTCATAATCCCAGACGCCCATGCCGTCATAGGTCGTCAGCCTGGAATCCTGGGAGGTGCGGTAGTTCGCATCGCGGAGGAACTGGGCTTTGAAAGAGATCTTCAGGTTTTCCACCGCCTCGTCTTCCGGCAGGTCGTAGCCTGCATCCGACACCGCAGTGCAGTTCTGGAAGGCTGTGGCCGCGTCGCCGCGGGCGGGCTCGAGCTTGATCGCGGAGATCAGGCTGGGCGGACCGTTGAGCGAAGACGCCGAAACGACACGCAGCAGGCGCTTCTCCGAGATGGCCGGCCGTGTGGAAGAGGTAAGATCCGTGGGCCGGTTGGCGCCGGAGAAGTTGAAGGTGTTGTAGGTGAGTTCCGCCCACACGGCATAGTTGCCGGGGTGAGGGGGAGTGAAACTCCAGTCGCACAGGCGGCCCGAAAAATCCACATTCGGTGCCGAGGCCACGGCGACACGACTGATGACGGTCGCCTGGGGCGTGGTGCCGTCGACGAGATCGGCATACCACCGGATCGTCGTCTGATACCCGTCGGCTTCGAAAAGACTGGTGGGGAAGCCGCTGTAGCTACCGTCGCCGTCTTCGTCGTGGTTATACTCGCCGGTTGTCGTCGGCAGATTGTTGAGCCGGACGTTGGTGTAGGCGCCGAAACTGCCCATCGGCTTGAGATCCCGGCGGGTGGTGCCGGAGAGATCAGTGATGTACGGCTTGAGCCCTTCCACCTTCAGCAGCACGGAAGAGTCTTCCGATACCAGGGTCGCGAATGGCTGGCGGTCTTCGCGGCAGATTTTCGGGCTGCCCGGGTTCTCGTTGAACACGGCAGGGAGCTTGGCGACGTTGATGACGGCCAGTTCGCCGTCGATGATCGAGTCGCGGCTCGCCTTCGCCTCCTGGCTCCAGTTGCCGACGAGGTTTGCCGTGGTGCCGTTCCATTCGATCTTGCGGGCCCACTGATCCTTGTAATATCCCGAAACCTGGCCTGCAGACGTCGGGGCGGCCAGATTGCCGCCGCCCGCCGACGGCGGATACTTGTTCACCTTCTTCGAGAAACTCTGATAGTAGGTGATGTCCCGGTAATCCCCGGCGGTCTTGGCCGATTCGGCCACCACGAGGGGCGTCATTTCATAGCGGGGCCGATACCACTGGGTCGTGCCGGGGGCAACCGCGTAGTCGGCGCTTCCGAGGATCGTCGCCATCGAAGGCGCGAGAGCCGCAACCTGCGCATCGCTGAGATCCGCCTCGGACGTCATGATGTAGAGGAACCCGTCCCCGTCGACCCCGATGTCGTCCACGTCTCCCGATATGATGCCGAGATACTCGGCCGTCGGATTGGTGTTGTTGGTATAGTCGAGTTTATAGATCTCGCCCGTGTCCTTGTAATACTCGTACCCGATACCGCCCGTTCCCCACCAGGAGTCCTGCACCACGAACAGATCCGCCTTCGAGGCGTAGATGAAATCGATGGTGGCGGCCGGGTCGAAGTTGGAGGAGATGCCGAACGATTTGATCTCGTTCGCCTTGATTCCGCGCGTGTTCAGATAGGCGGCATTGCGGATGTTCGTATGGACGGTGCCGTCACTGTTCGCCATGTCGATGGTGCGCTCCCCGGATGGGCTGGCGACGCGCAGGGCGGCCTGCTTGGCGTCGGCATACGGGCCGCTCATCAGACCTTTCTGATTGAAGCCATACCGCCGGCCGAGCGTGGAGGTGACGACCTTCACATTGGCGAGAACCGAGTCGATGGCCACTCCGGGGCCGGAACCGCCCGGAATGCAGTTGTCGCCACACCCGCGGGCGAAATACTCGGTCCCCCGGACGTCGGTGGCGCTCAGAACGGCTCCGGTCTGTGCCTGGAGAGGGGCGAACGGAGCATCGCTGCCCTTCATGAGCTTGAGAGAGCGGTCGCGCGTTTCATACACGCGCTTCACGATGCAGGAAAACTTCTGTCTGTCGCTTCCATGATAGGTCGGAACCTGGGTAGCCAGAACGGTCGGACGGAACCGTCCCGAACCGACCGGGTCTTCACGCCCGTCCAGCTGCTTCCAGGGGTAATCCGGATGCTGGGAAGTGCCATACGCGTAGTAGGCCATGCCGCCCCAGTGGGAAGGCAGAATGCGCTTCGATGAATCGGTCGGATGGGCGCTTCCCGCCGTTCCGTTCCAGAGGGGGGTGCCGAGGGCACCCGAACCCGACGGGTTCAGATACCGCACCGACGTCGGGCCGCCCGCGACCATCGCCCACGAATAACTCGTTCCGTTGATCGCGTAATTCTGCTTCCAGTAGCTCGACCCATGGACACCCCGCCAGGGCGAGTAGCTGGAAGGGGCAATCAGTTTCAGATAGATGTCCGAATCCGACGGATAATCGGCGGCATTCGGCCGGTACCCGACGGGAGCCGGCGACCAGCCGGTGTCGCCGGACATGACGGGCGCCTGGAGCATGAAGATGCTCCGCTCCTGACTGACCGCAAGGCCGAAATAGGTATTGTCTGGATAATACAACTCGGCCTGTGGGGTGACGACGCCGTCATTGGAAGTATGCCGGAGCCGGATGACATAGCCCGGATCAAAATCGGCCGGAGGCAGGAAGATATAGGCGATGCCGTTATACGAGTCGGAGGCAACGGCAAACGCGGCGGGAGTGCCCGCCAGCCCAAGGAGCAGGGTCAATCCCAGCAGCACTCTGGATGTCAGATTCTTCATACTCGATACCTCCTGGCACACAGCCTCGGCTCGGCTTCTCGCAGAGCGGGTTATTTCATCAGGTCCGAACGAAACAGCTTTTGAACGAGATCGGCGGCCGCCTGGCCGACGTTGTGTTTCTTGTATACCTCGCCGACGACGGCCGGCGTGATGTCGAGGCCGCCCTCGAGGACAAACCGCGTGAGCCGCGCATCATTGCAGTGATACAGTTGGGACATCTCACCCGTGGTCCACTGGTACAACCGGCTCAGCAGGGAATACTCGATATCGCTGCCGGCGGCGGGCTTGGGCGGCCTGGCCGGATCGAGCAGCTCGGAAAGCGGATTCCCCTCGATGAAGGCCTGCGACGGGTGCTGAAACCGGAAGGCGGTGGCGCTGTTGAACACGAACGACAGCTTCTCCCGCTTTGTCACGGTGGCGACGGCAGCCTGCACGTCATCGAGAATCAGCTTGAAGACCCTCTCTGTTTCACGGACCGGAAGCTGATCCGTGTGTTTTGCCTCGCTGTTCAGCTTCTCCAATTCGGACTCCTTGAACGACAGCTTCGAGCGGATCGAAAGAATATTCTGGCGATGGGCCTGTTCGAGCTCTCGCCTCTTATTACTATACTCTTCCGTCTGGGTACCCGGGGAAGACTGATCCTGGGCCTTTTCGCGCGAATCACGCTCCCGGTTCAGAGCGTGAAGGCTGCTGATGAACTGCTGATTCGCCTCGGCAATCTCTTTCTTGATCTGATCGACTTCCTGGATCAGTTGCTTCCTCTGGCTTTCGGTCTCGGCCGAGGCCTGGTTGGCGAGACCGGCCCCATTGGGAAGGGCGGCCCCATGGAATCGCCCCGTCGAGGTGTCCAGGTGGGCCATCAGCGGGTGCAGCATCACGGCCATGGCGACGTTGCAGTGGCCGATCTGTGGGACCGTCTCGGCGGCGGAGAGGGCGGGGGTGAACAGGGTCAGGACGGCGAGGAGTCGGAACAGGCGGGTCAGCATCTCGGGCCTCCGGGGAAGAGATTGGCGGACCGGCTATCTCAGCTGCCAGTCCGGGTCTGCGGTCGATTCATGAGGGATGGCGGGAACATTCGGCGGGGTCACCACGCGTTCGTTGCGTTTCGTGTTTCCCCGGGGCCAGGCGCAGGAGATGTCGACGATGATCGGGGTGAGCGAGGCCGTCGTGGCCGAAATGCCGATGCCGACCGACTCGACATCCGTGACAAGTTCGACGCTTTCCATCAGGGTCGTCCGTGCGCTTGGCACCTGGCTTTCATTGATATCCTTGATGAAGTTCGGGCCTCCGGTCGTTGGAATGCTGCGCTGGTACCGGTGGTACAACAGCCGCCCGTCGGCCGTCAGGGAATAGACGTGGTAATTCAGAACGGCGTTCACGTTCATCGGCCCACCCGACTGTTCCGGGATGGATTCTGTAAACCTCAGGAACTGGGTGCCCGGACTCCCCCGTCCCGAGACCGTCCTGGCGCGGTTGGCGGGAATGAGGGGCGTGCTCGCGTAATGCACCTTGAAGTCATCGATGTCGTTCTCGATGATCGTTCCCGGGAACACGATCGTCGAAGGGTAGCTGCTTCGCGCCAGGGTGTTCGAGATGTGCCGCGAGGCATTGCGCAGTTCGGAAACGGTTTTCTGGAGCCACAGGCCCTGTGCGCCCACTTGCTGGCCACCCCGGAAGACGCTGAACAGGCCGATCATGAACATCGAAAGGATGCCGGCGGCGATCAGGACTTCCATCAGCGTGAAGCCGGAAGGGGAACGGCCGCAACGCAGGCGTTCAGCGGATGTTGTCACGGGATACGCGCACCGTCCTTTTCAACGTTTCATCCCACGTTTCGCCGCGGGCGCTCACGATCGAGGCATTCACCGAGATTTCGACGATGCTCTGGTTGTTCACGATGGCGGCGCTCTGGTCGACTGTGTTGTTTGCCGCGATGCCGACCGTGGGGACCGTGTATCCCCCGGTGAACCGCTCGCGCATCAGGCCGGCCGCTGCGGGGGGAGGGGAGACGAAGCTCATGCAGCCGTTCACCTGGCCGTTTTCCAGGGTAACCCCGGAAACCAGGTCTTCGGTGTAGGCCTGCAGCCAGGCGGTCGAGTTGGACTTCGTGAAGCCGGGGGTGAAGAAACCGTTCGGCGAGAACTCGCCGGAGCGGTACAGAAAGGCGGGACCGGGATTCGTCGCACTGATGGGCCGAGAAAAATCGAACAAGGGATTACGGCCCTGCGCCATGCATATGGCGTCATATAATTCCCGGTGGAGATACTTCGTCTTCAGGAGGGCGTGCTCCATGCCGGCCCGGGCGACGAAATGCGCCTGGAGCTGGTTGTAGCTCGTCAGGTTCTGGCGGCTCGTCTGGCGGGTGGCCTTGACCAGCGCCGTTCCGATGATCGCGAGAACCGTCGCGAACAGCAATACGAGAGGAATGGCCATGCCCCGGGTCGGATGTCTGGCATTCATGGGATCACCTCAGTCCACCCTGGAAAGATGCGCTTTTGCCGTGTAGATCGTGATGGCGCGCTCGATGCCGCGCGGCATCTGCCACTTGACCCGCAGCAGAAGCCGCTTCATGACACAGTAATCCCCGGCCGGCCCAGCGGGGGACCCCAGATCGCGGGCCGACTGGGTGATGACGGCCGGAAGGGAGTAGGCATACGGGCTCTGGGCCGGGGCCGCCATGAAGAGATCCCCTGGGGTCGTCGTATACCAGACCTGGCGGCCCTGGGCATCGACGGCGTTTTCATACAGGGGCCGGGGGCGATACCGGAAACTCAGATCTGTGGCCAGGTTCAGCGGATTGTTCCCGGAGATGGGGAATACGAATAGTTTGACTTTATACCGGATTCCGCGTTCGTCGATGGTCTCCCCGCAGGTGCTGCGATCCGTCGTGTTGCCGAACTGGGCCAGGAAGGTCGACTCGTCGTACCCGGGAACGTCGGCCATCAGTCCGACATTCGGCTCGGCATTGCTCTCGCCGATGTCGGAAACGGCGGCGGGATTGACCTGGATGCTCTCGAAGGGGACGGAGTCGAGGGCTGTATTGAGAATGTTCCGGGCGATCGTCTGGGCCGAGATATACGAGTTGGTGATGTCGGTGTCGGCTGTTCCGGTACTGATGACGCCGAAAATCGGCAGGAACGCGAAGGCCAGAATCAGCATCGCCGTGAGGATCTCGAGCAGCGTCACCCCGCGGTGCGATGCTCTTCCGCCGCGGATCTGCAATTGATGCAAGACGAACATTCCCCTAGTATACCATACGCTCTGAGAAAACACGGTACAGAATGCCTCTGGGATCAGAAATCCGGCCTCCGGCACCGGGTGGTTTACATAATACATTTCATCGATCTGAGAAAGAAGATTGACATTCGGGGTAGAAGGTGGTATCCTCACACTACATTCCGCCGGGATGGCGGAATAGGCAGACGCACCGGACTTAAAATCCGGTGGGGTAATACCCGTGCCGGTTCAACCCCGGCTCCCGGCACTGTATACGACGCGGGGTGGAGCAGCCTGGTAGCTCGTCGGGCTCATAACCCGAAGGTCGGCGGTTCAAATCCGTCCCCCGCAACCGATTGAACAAGGGTCGGCTGGCTCATTAGCCGGCCCTTCTTCATGGCAGGGTAGCTCAGTTGGTCAGAGCACACGGTTCATACCCGTGTTGTCGAGGGTTCGACTCCCTCCCCTGCTACCGCAGGACGTTACAAGAACGTCCGACACTCTCCGAAAACCCGCCTAACCAGCGGGTTTTTTCATTCTCACCGCCTTATATCGTCCGTTTTGAACCCTTGTCATCCGGGGGTAAGCGGGGGTAGTTTTAGGGGTAGGTGGCCAAAGTGAGAAAGGAGATACCCCCATGTCGCTAACCGATGCTCTGATCCGGGTTACCAAGGTGGCCGATAAGGAAAAGAAGTTTTTCGACGGTGGCGGGCTGTTTCTTCTGGTTACCCCCACCGGCGGGAAATGGTGGCGGCTGAAATACCGTTTTGCCGGCAAGGAAAAACTTCTTTCCCTGGGGACTTACCCCGACACTTCCCTAAAAGACGCGCGGGAACGCCGGGACGAAGCGAAGAGGCTACTTGCTTCCGGCGTCGATCCGTCCGAACATCGGAAGGCTTCAAAGATCGAAGCCATTACGCGCGGGGTAAATACCTTCCAGGCCGTCGCCCTCGAATGGTTCGAGGTGAAGCGGTCCGGGTGGAAGCCCGGCCATGCAAAACACATCATGACCTACTTCACGACGGACGTATTCCCGTGGATGGGGAACCGGCCAATAGCAGAGATAACCCCGCCGGAACTCTTGCGTGTTGTCCGCCGGGTTGAAAAGAGGGCGATACCGACGGCTCACCGTGTGCTGGGGGTATGCGGTGAGGTGTTCCGGTATGCCATCGTGAACGGCGGCCGGGCTGATCGTGACCCGTCGGCCGACTTGCGCGGGCAGTTGAAGCCGAAGCCCAAAGAGAAGAACAGGGCTTCAGTCACTAACCCGGACAAGGTGGGGGAACTTCTTCGGACTCTCGACAATTACGCCGGCGGCTTCCATGTCCGGTGTGCCTTGCGTCTTGCGCCGTATTTATTTTGCCGGCCGGGGGAGCTGGTGGCGGCCGAATGGAAGGATATTGACCTAGAGAAGAGGGAATGGACCTTCCAAGCGTCAAAAGTGGATATCCCCCATATCGTCCCTCTCTCAAGTCAGGCGGTGGAGATATTACAGGAACTTCACCACATGACCGGGGGAAGCCGCTACGTGTTCGCGCAAGCGTTCAATTTTGACAAGCACATCAGCACGGACACGGTGCGGCTTGCTATTCGGTCGTGCGGCGTTCCGAGGGAACTGTTTACTACTCACGGGACGCGGGCCATGGCTCGAACGCTTCTTCATGAAGTCTTGCATTTCAAGCCCGAAGTGATCGAGCGGGCGCTTTCTCATGAAGTGAAGGACCCGAACGGCCGGGCCTATAACCGGACCATGTTCCTCGACGACCGCCGGCGGATGATGCAGGAATGGGCGGACTATCTCGACGGCCTGAAAACCGGGAATATCCGACTCGGCAAGGTGGCGTGACCGGTAAGGTGCTCAAGGTGCTCAAGGTGCTCACGTTTTTTGGGGCTGCGCAACTGCTCGTCCGCCGGGCCGTCGATCTTCTGGAAGAAGAGGACATGCAAAGGCGGCGGGGAGTCTGGGGAAGCCTGCCGCCGGCCACAGAGCCCACGACCGAGGCGGAGCCCTGAATCATTACCCGGCGCCGGGGGCTTCTCTCCCGGCGCTCACTTGGATCTCGGGGGGAGGTGGGAAGCATGGGGAAGCGAGGGCCGAAGCCGGGCGACTTTCCGTTGCCGGAATGGTTCGACCTGGGGAAGTATGTCCGGGCCGGGAAACTGACACTTGCCGAATGGTATGACCAACTGATGTTGAGATATGGGCCGTGGTATCGCGACTTCGCCGCCCGCCCGCTGGGGCGCACGGAAAGGATGCGTCTCGACCTGATCCGGCGTGACGGCATACCCAACCTTGCCAGACTGCGGGCCGGGGATGACCCCCTCCGGGCTGGGCTTCTCAACCTTGCCCGAAAAAGCGGGGGCAAAGGCACCGCTCGGGAACGGGCAACGCTCATCCCCATTCTCGAGCCCGCCCCCGTATCGGGCATTTCTGTTCGGGAGTTCTGTAACATGCTCACGGGGCTTCGGGCCGAACGGCTGGCGAAATGTCGGGAGCTGTTCGAGGATTTCAGCGTGTTCTGTGTCGATGATGCGCCGGGGGCCGAATGGATGGATGATCCCGTTGACATGGCCACCGGCTGGGGCTACAACAAGGCAACCATCCGTATCGACCTCGAATACCCTGATGACGTGCTGGAGGAACAATTCAAGGCATTCATCAAGGCGACTCGAACAAGGACCGGGGTTGCAAACCCCGGCAAGAGAAAATCGCCGAAAAGCTGGGAAACCATGCAGCAATGGGCCGACTCTCGCGTTCTGCCCTATATCGACCTCAAAATATGGGCATGGGAAAATCAGGTTTCAATGACTTATGATGCCATGGCGCAGGCGATCGGAACAGACGACGCCCAAGGCAGCGGGAGGGGTGGAGAGGCAATATCCAGAACGGTGGAACCCCTCGCAAGAAAACTCCTTTCCTCGACATACTTGAAAAAGCTGAAATCCCGCATAGAAAGCGGGGAGTGACAGGCGATAACCGCCAAGACCGGCACGGGGGGCCGGTCTTTTGTTTTCTCCGGCCATCTTTGCGGCGGAATCCCTGATCGGAAGCGGCGGAAAACTACCCGCATGAAAGTATTTTTCTTTCATGCCTCACGTTTCCGGTTCAATTCATAGTGGAATAATACCGACCGAAATAAACGGAGGTATGCACTATGAACCAACCCTCTCTTGACGGCCTGTTGCGAATTTCTCAGATATGCGGCGATCGGAAGCGCGGCATTCCCGCCATCGTTCCGGTGTCGCGTTCCACGTGGTGGGCCGGGGTGGCAAGCGGGCGCTTCCCTGCTCCCGTGCGTCTCGGCTCGAAACTGACGTTCTGGAAGGCGGCGGACATCCGCGCGTTGCTCGAAAAGCTGGGGGCGGCATCATGAAAAAAGAAGCCGCGCGGCGAAGCGCACGACTCACCATACCGAAAAGTATTCTACCCGATATCCTCACCGCGTGCAACCGTTCACGCGGGGGCTGGGGGTGGGCCGATGAAGTCTATTCATGATGCGCTTCGTGAAGCCTGCAACCAGGCGGGCGTTGTTTACAAGGAAGTGCCGGCCGATGGGCGTTTCCATCCGGCGGATATTGCCGATGATCCGCACGGGAAGGGCGACGGCCGTATCAAGCTGTTCCCCGACGGGGAGGGCGGGCTTGTTGCGAACTGGAAAACGGGCGATGATCCTATCCCGTTCTTCATCGACGACGGCCGGAAGCTGACCGACTCGGAACGCCGGGAACGTGATCGGCGGCGGGAAGAAGCCATTAGATCGACGCGGGCCGAAGAGAAAAAGCGCAGGGCCGAAGCGGCGGAACAGGCGGCGGCAACCTGGGCCGTTGCAACGCCGGCCGGGGCCGATCATCCATACCTGACAAAAAAGCGCGTGAAGCCTTACGGCGTTCGCGTTCACGATGGGCGGCTGATCGTTCCGGTGAAGATCGACGGAGTTATATCGTCCCTGCAATACATCTCGGACGACGGCGGGAAGCTGTTCCTTCGTGGCGGCGCGAAAAGTCGGGGCTTTCATCTGATCGGGGAAGCGCGGGCCGATGGGGTTATCTGCATTGCCGAAGGATACGCAACGGCGGCAACCGTCCATGAAGCAACGGGCCTTCCTGCCGCCGTCGCGTTCGATGCCGGTAACCTCGAACCCGTCGCCGTCTCGTTCCGAAAGGCATACCCGACCGCAACCCTGATCGTATGCGGTGACGATGACCACGCGACGGCCGGGAATCCGGGCCGAACGAAGGCAATGGCGGCCGCAAAAGCCGCCGGGGGCGTTGCCGTTTTCCCCGAGTTCGGAGCCGATCGGCCGGCGAAGGCTTCCGACTTCAACGACATGGCGGCGGTGAAGAGTATG
>JAKQOH010000185.1 GCA_029565415.1 Candidatus Rifleibacteriota bacterium
ATCGGTTCTCATCCAGCTTCGGCCCGATTACGAGAAGCGACTGCGTGTGCTTGACCTCGTAGTAATCGTTCAATGGCACAAGCACCGTGTTCGGCGTGACGTCGGCCTGAAGCTGTTTTATGAGCGCTTCGACGACTTCTCTAATGCATGAGGCCAAGGATTTCCTCCGCGAATATTGCTTTGATTTCCGGCAGGTATTTCTCCATCACCGGCTGAAGGAACGGTCTTGCCGGAATCACGATGGTCACACCACTCGGCATTTGGATCGTCGCCCCGAATTCCATGATCGCCCCGATGTTCACGATCTCGTCTCCATCTTTGTTCCGCGTGCCACGCAGGAGTCCCACGAACGCCTTGTCGCCCATGATCTTCTGGGTGATTGCACTGAGCAGAAATCCGGTGTCGATGAGCGCCTTGGACGATCCCTTCTTTTCGATGGTCGCTTCAGCAAGCGGCGTAAACTTCTTACCACCCGGTGCCTGCGCCTTTATTCCTTTCTTTATCTCCCGCACCAGAAGCAGCGCGCATTTTGTCGCAGCGCGGTTGAGCGCTTTCTCCATCCGGGCTGGAAGACAGTTTTTGAGAACCGCATCCAGCCGTTTCCAATCTCCGAACTTAACAGCCCGTGTGGAGAAGAACAGATAATCCCATATAGCTCTCAGAATGAACGTTACATAGAGGCACATTCTGTTGAGAGATTGCCTAAAAAGCTGAACAGCTCTTTTCTTGGGCGGTTTTGTCTCAATGGCACAATCAAAACGCATGCGTGGATGGGGCAAAGATATTGCATCGAGCGCGGATTGTAGCTTGTCCCAGTCACCGTATCTTTCAATTCTCATGGGTATAACCTCGCAACCGTCACCACCTTGTGGCTGATTACTCCGAACACGTTCAGAGCCTCGACCGTCAGCACCTTGAATCGAACCCCCTCGAATTCGACGTGATCACCCTCATTGATCTCTTGATTCGGAAGGACGGATATCGTCGCATCCGTTTTCTGCGTTGTGAGAATTTGAGGCGGCGTTTCCACAAATTCGAACGGGAACTCGCAGTCCAGGACAAACGGCGCGTCGTCCGTGCCGTAGATTCTCTCGGCAGCCGCGTCGGGCACATACCGCTTGCCCGTCCGCTCGGAACTCATGATAAGTTCCGCCGTGCATTCAGAGATGAAAGCCTTGTCCTTATTTGAGAGCAACATCAGGCTCCTCCACATACCCGTGTTCGTAGATTGCTGGCCTTATCGCCGGCGCGGCCATGATACCGTTGTCCGGGTCGTCCACGACACCGCCACTGTCTGGAGCGGCGCTCTTCGCGCGCTCTTTGTAATCCTTCTCCAGATCGCCTTGCAGGTCGGCCCAGAACGATGGCTGTTTCGTCTTGTCCACCTGCTTGTCGCCGCTCTGAAATGAGAAGTTGTTCGCGGTGATCGAGCGCATAAGCGAGCAGACATTGATATGCGCCTTCAGGAGAAGGTATTCCTGCTGCTCGCCGGACGGGTCGGGAGTT
The DNA here is from genome assembly GCA_029565415.1 of Candidatus Rifleibacteriota bacterium. The sequence continues at coordinate 1,507 of JAKQOH010000185.1, forward strand.
ATCTCTCCAGCATTCACGGCGAACGATGTTCCAAAATCCTTGTTCACCGCAAACACGGCACGGGTCACGCACCGGGTGAGATACTCGTCTCCGAGCATCTCCCCGGCGGTGTCCCCTATGTCGAGCCGCAGCAGTGCGACGAGATCACTTGCGAGCATCAACGATCTCCTTCAGCCGTCCCTTAAGCGCGTCGACGACGCCACCTCGCTGTTCGGTTTGAAGAATGGACTGGATGACTTTCGGATCGGTCTCGTCCTCGACGTACTCGATAGCGTCCGTTTCATCCAGCCTGTCGAAACCGGCTGGCGGTTCGGGCAGCGTCTGCGCGGGCGCTTCCGAGATTTCCCCATCCGGGATCACTGCGACGCGCCCCGCGTCGATCTGCTTCTGGATGTCGGACGTGATTTCATTCACGTCCACAGCCGCGTGGCCCTGAAGCCGGACTTTCGCGGTGGGGATATGAAGGATGCCCGGTGTTAGATTCCTGATCTTGATCATGCGTTCCTCCTCCGCTTACGGCTGGATGACGACTTTCGACACGATGTCCGGGCGGGTGACGCCCATCCCGAGT
>JAKQOH010000213.1 GCA_029565415.1 Candidatus Rifleibacteriota bacterium
CTCGGTCTCGGCCATGTTCTCCCCGAGCAGCGCCGCGATTTCCTGGACCGTCGTCAGGTTCTTGCGAATGACCTCCTCGGCCCTGCGGGAGATCTCCTCGCGATGCGTCTCGGCCCGCGTCACGTCGAGGATGATGCCGCCGACGACCTGGTGGGGCTCGATCGTGAAGATCGTGACGTTCAGCACCTTCTCCTCGACCTGGAGCGTGTCCTTGTGCAGTTCGTGGCCGCTGCGCAGCACCGCCCGGAACAGCTCGGGGAAGGGGATCAGGCGGTCGAGGTGGGCCCCCTCCATGCCCGGAACGACCTCGAACACGCGCTCGGCGTCCTGGCCGAACATGTGGGCAAAATGTTCGTTGCACTCGATGACGCGGCTTTCGGCATCGGCGATGACGACGCCGCAGGGGATGCACTTGAGCAGGGCGTTCGCTTTTTTCTGGGCCTGGCGCCGGAGCCAGGAAAGACACATGTTGGGTTCGGCGCGGCCGTCCAGCAGGGCGCCGGCAAACTCGCGACAGGTGTTGTAGCCGCAGCCGCCGCAGTTCAGTTCATCGGCCGAGTTGCGCTTGCCGACGCGGCCGAGCGCCTCGGTGATCCGTTCTTCGGCGTGGGCCGGAAGCCGCACGGCGGTCCCCGTGACGGGCAGGAACGCGGGCGGGACAGAAGCCTGCGCCGGGGGATCGCTCCGGCCGACCTGGCCCACGACCTTCAGGCGTCCGGCGAGGCCGCCGGAGCTTCGGACGCAGCCAGGGCCGTTCACGCACCCGCCGGGACAGGCCAGCGCCTCGATGAACACCGGCCGGTCGGGCAGCCCGGATGCCGGGTGACGAAGGGTTTCCTCGAGTTCCGGAATCCCACTCAGGGAGACACACTCGACATTCTCCAGCCCCGGCAGGCGTTCGAGGGATCCGATCATGCCATGCGGCACCGGATAGAGGCGGCCTTCACGCGCCGCGTGGGGAAAGAACCGGTCGTCCTCCGTCGCGGCGGACGCTTCCGGGGGCTGTTCCAGGCCGGCCTCACGGAGCATCTGGCGGAGGTCCGCGAAGGTGATGGCTGCGTCGAGCAGCTCCGGATGCGCATCCGCCTCGCGTTTCTTCGCGGCGCAGGGCCCCGCGAAGACGATCCGCGCCCCAGCCGGCAGCCTGGTTCTGAGCAGCCCGGCATGGGCCAGGAGGGGCGAAGGCATCGAGGCCAGCGCCGGCACCAGCGCCGGGATATATTTATGGATATATTCCACGACGGCGGGACAGGCGGTCGAGATCGTCAGCCGGGGGGCATCCGGCCGGGCCAGCCGCTCTGCGAGGGCGGCATTGACCATTTCCGCGCCAAGCGCCGTCTCACTCACGGCGGCGAAGCCCAGGCCGCGCAGGACATGGATCAGCCCTTCGGCGGGCCAGTCGGGGAACTCGGCGATCCAGGACGGGGCGAGCGAGAGGTGAACCGGCTGGCCCGAGGCGATCATCTCCCGCACCCGCGGCAGGTCGTTGCGGATGTGTTTGGCTTTCGCGGGGCAGACCCGCACGCAGTGGCCGCAGGAGATACAGAGCTCCGGCACCACCGCGGCGCGGCCGCCTTCGATCTTGATCGCCTTCACCGCACAGTGCCGCACGCACTTGTAGCAGTCCTGGCATTCGTTCTGCGACGTATAGACCGGAAATCCGGCGTTCATGGTCCACCTCCCTCCAAATCGCGACTCAGGCGGCCATCTGGTCGAGAAGCTCGTGGCGCAGGATCATCTCGAGCGTCTCGTGATCGCGGGCGACGAAGGGTTTCCCATCGATGTTGATCAGGGGGCCCTTCGAGCACTTGTTCTCACAGCGGCTGCCCCGCAGCTCGACCTTCATCGAGAGGTCGTGCCGGACGAGAAAGTCGAGGATGTACTCGAGATTTCCCTGATTGCCGCGACTGAAGCAGGAACTTCCCATGCAGACGACGATCTTTCTCATATGCTGTTTCCTTCCTCGGCAGTTGCCGTGAGCCCGCGCTCCCGAAGCCTCTTCGAGAGAACGGCCAGTTCGGAGATCAGGCCGGCCTTCTGGACGATGACATCATCCGGGAGGCACAGCCGGGGGGTCGTGAAATCCCAGATCGCGCGGATGCCGGCAGTGACGAGCACATCCGCCGTCTCCTGGGCGTCGGTATCCGGAACAGTAAGAATAGCTATTGCTATATGCATCCGCCGGGCAAGCTCCCCGAGTCGGGCGATCGGAAACACCGGCTTTCCCCGGACACCTCCGGGAAACAGTTCCGGCTGCCGGTCGAACCCGGCGACGACATCCATGCCCGCCGTTCCGAATCCGTCGAACGCCAGGAGCGCCTCGCCGAACCCGCGCACCCCGACCAGAAAGACGTCCTTCGTGTTGTTCCAGCCGAGGAACTGCTCGATCGCCGCCACGAGGAACCGCAGATCGAACCCGACCCGGGGCGTGCCGGTGATGCCTGTCATCTGGAGATCCTTGCGGATCACGATGGCGGGGAGCTTCAGCACCTCGGCCAGGTGACTCGTCGAAACGAATTCACGCCCTTCGGCGAGCATCCCGCGAAGGATTCCGAGGTAGGCGGGAAGCCGCTGAACCGACTGGAGTTTCGGCCCCGCCTTTGCCGTGACGATTGCCATGACTGACCTCCTGGTTTCGAGATTTATTTCTCGATATTCTGATATCGAAATAAACCCGAATTTTGCCTTTGTCAAGATCTTTTTCAGCATCAGTCCAGAAATGCGATTTTTTTCACTTGCAGAAAGAAGAGACGAGGGGGAACCGGCAGCCGGAAATTTTCTGCAAGATCCTCCGACAGACATCCTTCATCCGGAGGTCACCCCCCCAGGATTTACCCCGAAGACCAGCCAGCAAAAAGCCTTTGCCGGCTGGCCTTTTTTCCCTCGTGGTCCCTTGTTTCTCCCTGGAAACAGAAGAAAATCTCCTCGAATTCTCCGGAATCACTCCGTGAATCCGCATTCTTCAGACGAACCAGATGCTTCAACAGCAAAAACCATATCCCATGCGTGTTTCAGCATTTTTTGAAAATTGTGAAAAAAAGCACTTGCCAATCCCCGGATTTTCGGATATATAAATGGCATAGGCAAGTGAAATTATTCACAACACAGTTTGAAGCAGTGAATGATCGTTGATAATACCGTCGTTTGATTGATCACCAGATTGCTGGAGCATTATGCTCCATCTGATCCTTATTCATTGTTGCTTTATTGAAGAGCATTACAAATCACTATTCTGTCTAATTCAATTCCTGAAAGGGGAACGGGTATGGATTTCATGAAGATCCGGAATGTTGAAGAGCTCGAAACGCTGATCCAGAAAGTAAAGGAAGCCCAGAAGATCTACGCGACGTTTTCCCAGGAAAAAGTCGACGCGATTTTCCGCGCCGCTTCGATGGCCGCCAACCTGAACCGCATCCGCCTCGCGAAAGAAGCGGTCGCCGAGACGGGCATGGGCGTCGTCGAGGACAAGGTGATCAAGAATCACTTCGCGGCCGAGTACATTTTCCACAAGTACAAGGACGAACGGACGTGCGGCATCATTTCCGAGGACCGCGCGAACGGCATCCAGAAAGTGGCCGAGCCGATCGGAATCGTGGCCGGGGTCATTCCGACGACGAACCCCACCTCCACCGCGATTTTCAAAACCCTTCTGGCGCTCAAAACACGCAACGCGATCATCTTTTCGCCGCATCCGCGCGCCAAACGGAGCACGGTGCTGGCCGCCCAGATCATGCTGGAAGCCGCGATGAAAGAGGGGCTGCCGGAGTTCGTCATCGCCTGGATCGACGAGCCCACGCTCGCCCTTTCCCAGCATCTGATGCGCCACCCCGACATCAATCTGATTCTCGCCACCGGCGGTCCCGGCATGGTGAAAGCCGCCTACTCGTCGGGCAAGCCGGCCATCGGCGTCGGCGCCGGGAACACCCCCGCCGTGATCGACGAGACGGCCCACCTGAAGATGGCCGTGAACTCGATCCTCATGAGCAAAACCTTCGACAACGGCGTGATCTGCGCCTCGGAGCAGTCGGTCGTCGTGGTCGACAGCCGGTATGAAGCCGTGAAGCAGGAGTTCCTCGCCCGCGGCGCCTATATCCTGACCCCCGAGGAGAAGGAAAAGCTGGGCGCGGTGCTGCTCGTCGACGGCGGGATCAACGCCTCGATCGTGGGCCAGCCGGCTGCGAAGATCGCCGCCATGGCCGGCATCACGGTTCCCGAGTCGACCAAGGTGCTGATCGGCGAAGCCCAGGAGATCACCGAAGCCGAGCCGTTCGCCCATGAAAAGCTTTCCCCGGTGCTGGGACTGTACCGCGCCACGGTGTTCTCGGATGCCGTTGCCAAGGCGGCCCAGCTCGTCGAACTGGGCGGCCGGGGCCATACCTCGGTGCTCTACACCGATCCGCGGAATCACGACCGCATCGCCCTCTACGGGGAAAGCCTGAAAACCGGCCGCATCCTGGTGAACATGCCCGCCTCGCATGGCGCGATCGGCGACATCTACAACTTCCGGCTCGAACCGTCGCTCACCCTCGGTTGCGGCTCCTGGGGCGGCAACTCCGTCAGTGAAAACGTGGGGATCAAACACCTGATGAATACGAAAACCGTCGCAGAACGCAGGGAAAACATGCTGTGGTTCCGGGTTCCGCCCAAGGTCTACTTCAAGCAGGGCTGCCTCTCGCTCGCCCTCGAGGAGCTCGCCGGCCGCCGCCGCGCGTTCATCGTCACCGACAAGCCGCTCTACGACCTGAAATACACCGAGCGGGTCACCGCCGTGCTCGATCGTATCGGCATCGAAAGCACCGTGTTCGCGGATGTCGAGCCCGACCCGTCGACCGAGACGGTCTCGCGCGGCCTGCAGCGCATGAACAGCTTCAATCCCGACATCATCATCGCCCTCGGCGGAGGCTCGCCGATGGATGCGGCCAAGATCATGTGGCTGATGTACGAACACCCCGAGGTGAGCTTCGAGGGCCTCGCGATGCGGTTCATGGATATCCGCAAGCGCATCTACTCGTTCCCGAACATCGGCCAGAAGGCGACGATGATCGCGATTCCGACCACCTCGGGCACCGGCTCGGAAGTCACCCCGTTCGCCGTCGTGACGGATGCCGCGACCGGGGTGAAATACCCGATCGCCGATTACGCCCTGACGCCGCACATGGCGATCGTCGACCCCGACCTGGTCATGAACATGCCCAAAAAGCTGACTGCCTCGTCCGGCATCGATGCCGTCACACACGCACTCGAAGCGTTCGCCTCGGTGTTCGCGACCGAATACACGAACGGCATGGCGCTCGAGTCGCTGCGGCTGCTGTTCAAATACCTGCCCTCGGCCTACCACAACGGCGCGAACGACCCGAAGGCCCGCGAAAAAGTGCATTACGCCTCGACGCTCGCCGGCATGGCCTTCGCCAACGCGTTCCTCGGCCTCTGCCACTCGATGGCCCACAAGCTCGGCGCCATGTTCCACATCCCGCACGGGGTGGCGAACGCGCTGATGATCTCCCACGTGATCCTGTACAACTCGACCGACGCCCCCCGCAAGCAGGCCTCCTTCCCGCAGTACAAGTACCCGGTCGCGAAGGATCGCTACGTGCGGATCGCCGAGTATCTGGGCGTCACCGGCGCCACGGCGGACGAAAAGGTCCAGGGCCTCGTCGCGAAGATCGAGGAGCTGAAGAAGGAGCTCGAGCTGCCGCTGACGATCCGGGAAGCGGGCGTGAACGAGTCGGAGTTCGCCGCCCGGCTCGACGAGCTTTCGGAAATGGCCTTCGACGACCAGTGCACCGAAGGAAATCCCCGGTTCCCGCTGATCAGCGAGATCAGAGAGCTCTTCAAAACGGCTTACGCCGACAATTGAAACTGAATTCCATCCGATTGCCCCAGGGGCCCGGGACAACCCGGGCCCTTTCTTTTTGCCCAGGCAGGCTCCAACTCTCCATCCGAGATGAACGGCGGGAATCGGATCGTGGTATGCTGACGACGAGTATGCAAGACTCGATTTTTCGTCTGAAACCTCATCATGCGTATCGTTTCCTCGGAACGATCTGCGCCTGTCTCGGCCTTTCCCTCCCCTTTTCCTTCTACCGGATGATCCAACTGGGGCCGGTGCTGGGCAATCTTTCTCACTTCCTTGCCTTCGTCGCCCTCAGCGCCCTGTATCTCATCAGGACACGCATCAGCCCGGACCGCCTGTTTCTGGCAACCATGGGCGTATCGATGGTGGCCCTTCCCATGGGCTTCATTCACCTCGGAATGCTGAGCGTGAATCTCCTGCTGCTCCCTTTCATCCCGATTCTCCTGCGGATCGGGTATGGGAAGCGGGCCGCCTGGGTCGGTGTCGGTTACATGACGCTCGTCATCGCCCTCTTCGCCTTTCTGTTCACGTCGCACCGCCTGACGGTGACGGTGGACCCGGTCTCTTACGTGTATGCACCCAGCTCATGGCTGTACAGCCTTTCCTGTCTCATTCTCGCCACGCTCCTGTTCGTGGTTCTGTATACCCCGGCGGAAGTCACGGTCATGGAAAAACAGGCCTGGTTCACCGCCATTTTCGATGGGGTCAGCGATGCCCTGTTCATCCGGGATGCAGAGACCGGCGAGGTCATCGACGTCAACCAGCGTGTCTGCGAGATGTTCGGGTACACCCGCGACGAAGTGCTCGACAAGCCGCTCGGGTTCCTGAGCGCCGGCACCCCTCCCTACACACGGGACGGCATCGCGGAAAAGTTCCAGCAGGCGATCCGTGAAGGGTTCTCGGCCCTCGACTGGCATGTGCGCCGAAAGGACGGAAGCTTGCTCTGGGTCGACGGGGACATGAAACGCGTCCGGATCGGTGAGCGGGACGTCGTGATCATCGCCCTGCGCGATATCACGGCTCGCAAGGCCGTGGAAGAGGCTCTTCGCGAAAGCGAGGAAAGATATAGACAGGTATTCGAGATGGAGTCGGACGCCCTGTTCCTCATCGACAAGGAAACCGGGCGCATCCTCGAAGTGAACTCGGCAGCCTGCGCCCTCTACGGCTACACGCGGGAAGAACTTCTACTGATGCGGAACACGGATCTCTCGGCCGAGCCCGACCAAACGGTACACCAGACCAAGACCGAGGGGCTTCTCATCCCGATTCGCCATCACCGCAAAGCAGACGGAACGGTGATCCCCGTCGAGATCACGGCAGGGCATTTCACCCTGGGCGGCAGGCGGGTGCACCTGGCGGCCATCCGCGATATCTCGTTCCGATTCAAACTCGAGGAACAGCTCCAGCAGGCCCAGAAAATGGAATCGATCGGCCGTCTCGCCGGCGGAATCGCCCACGATTTCAACAACATGCTGTCGCCGATCATCGGCTTTTCGGATCTGCTGGGCAAATCATTGCCCACGGACGAACGCCACCGGGAATGGCTGGAATCGATCCAGAAGTCGGCAAGCAGGGCCCGCGACCTGACCCGGCAGCTCCTTGCCTTCAGCCGGAAACAGGTGCTGGTCCTCAAGCCAATATCTCTGGAAACTGTATTGAGAGATATGGAACGTATCCTGCGCCGGACGATCCGGGAGGATATCAGCATCGAGGTGTCGATCAAGCCGCGCGTCGGCATCGTACGGGCCGACGTCGGGCAGCTCGAGCAGATCCTGATGAATCTGGCCCTGAATGCGCAGGATGCCATGCCCAAAGGCGGTACCCTGCGCCTGGGCCTCGACGAGACCATGTATCGCCCGGTCGGCCCCGAGGCCCCCGTCGACACGGCCGCCTCGCCCCATGTCATGCTGTCGGTCAGCGACTCCGGCTGCGGCATGGAGAAAGCCGTCCTGCAGCATCTGTTCGAGCCCTTCTTCACGACCAAGGAACGGGGAAAAGGCACCGGGCTCGGCCTGTCGATGGTTTATGGCATCGTTCGTCAGCACGGAGGGTATATCCAGGCCGACTCGACGCCGGGCGAGGGAACGACGTTCATCATCTATCTGCCGGTGCTCGCCGATGTTTCGGTGCAGGAGAACGAACCCCGTTCAAGCACCGAATCGGTGGCGGGTGGGAATGAAACCGTTCTGGTCGTCGAAGACGACGAGATGGTCCGCAGCATGATCCAATTGATCCTCCAGCGCCAGGGCTACAAGGTACTGACGGCCTCGAACGGCCCCGAGTGCCTCGAACTGATCGGCCGCCTGACGGACAGGATCGACCTGCTCCTGACCGACGTCATCATGCCGGGCATGAACGGCAGAGAACTCTACGATGAGCTTTCAAAGCGCATTTCCCCGCTCCGCGCGATGTTCATTTCGGGATACGACTCGAACGTCATCGCCCGGCACGGCATTCTCGAAGAGGGGCTGCATTTCCTGCAGAAACCCTTCACTCCCGACCAGTTGTGCGCGAAAGTGCGTGAGGCGATCGAGTCGGGCAGCTCAGACAAGAAAGCCGGCTGAGGGAGCACCGCGAAACGGACAGCCGCCGGGAAACAGGGCATCCAGAATTCCGATCGTCTTCGCATCCGGCGGACAGACGACCCGGAGTCGCCGGCCGAGCCAGGGATGATCGAACCGGATTTCGACCGCCATCAGCAACATGCGGTCACAGCCGAACCGGTCCCGCACCGAGAGATTGTGCGCCCGGTCCCCCTGTGAGGTGTCCCCCACGATCGGATGCGCCACCCCCGAGAAATGCCGCCGGATCTGCTGCCTGCGGCCGGTTTCGGGCTTCACCTCGACGAGGGAATACCGACTCGTGGCATGCGGCCCCACGGGAACCGGCAGCTCCACCGTCTCCAGCGTGCGATACCGCGTGATCGCTTCCTGGAGGGGCTCGCCGGGCCACTGATGCATCCGGCGGTCGATCACGCCATCCGGCGGCTGGAACCAGCCCCGCACCACGGCCAGATACGTTTTTTCGACATTGCGCGACTCGAACTGCGCAGAGAGTTTTCCGGCCGCTTCCGAGCTGAGCGCCATGACGAGAGCCCCCGACGTCGCCCGGTCCAGCCGGTGCACCGGCAGCACGCGCCGCCCGAGCTGCTCGCAGATGATCGGCAGCAGGGTTTCGGCCGTGGCCTCGGCGATGCGCGTCGGGTGGACGAGCAGACCGACGGGCTTATGGACCGCCACATACCATTCGTCCTGGTAAAGGATTTCGAGTGGTTCCATCGTCCCCATCTTCGGATACTTCCCTCTCCGTTCCGGAAGGTGACAAAGTGTCGCACGACCGGCAGGGAATGACAAGCGGCTCCCGATCAAATCGCGGCTCGAGCCCAGGGTCGAAGCCCGAAGAGATTCGCCCGAAACTCCCGGGGGAATTCTGCCGATATCTGATTGACTGAATCGTTTTTTCGGTCGGGGATATTCGCATCGGGGGTTTTCCGCATGAGCCGAGCGCTCCGGGCATTCATCACAAGGTCTTTGTTGTGCGGCCTTCTTGCCGCCGCCCTGGCTCTGATCGGCTGCGGAGGCGGAGGCGGCTCGTCACCGGTCGGCCCCTCGCTGGGCGGCCAGACGTCCTGGTCGATCGGCCTCGACCAGGTGCGCCAGGCCTTGTTGACTGCCTCGGGAAGCGCCTGGGCGGCCGACGAAACCGCGATCACCCTCGAACTCTCGCAGGAAGAAGCCGTCGCGCTGTGCGGACTCATCCCCGATCCGTTGCTTTCGAGCTTCTCCACCACTCTTCGCACCGGCATGACCTCGGCCGTTTCGGCCGCCCACCTTGCCCCCGATGCCTCGACCCTTCCCCGCCGCTTCTCCTGGCTCGACAAGGATGGCCGGAACTGGACCTCCCCCGCCAGGACGCAGGGAAAATACGGCACATGCGTCGCGTTCGCGACCATCGCCGCGCTGGAGACAGGGCTGCGCATTTCCCGGAACCAGGCCACGGCTTCCCTGGACTTGTCCGAATGGGACCTGTGGCTGAACGGAACCCGCGGCAAGCAGCCGCTTCCGGGCGGATGGTATCCGTCCGCCGCCGCCGCCTATCTCGTGGAAACGGGCGTTCCGGCTGAAGAGTTCAGCCCCTACGGGATCATGGACGCATCTCCCGCTATTCCGGCTTCGGCTGAGCGGGCAAAAATCACGGGCTGGTCGCTGGTCGCCGGCCGGGAAAGTCTCAAACAGGCCCTCCTGAACGGGCCGGTCATCTCGTCGATGCGCGTATGCGCTGACTTCTTCTTTTATCGGGGCGGCATCTACGAAGCCATCGCGGGGCCCGAGATCGGGGATCATGCGATCCTGCTGGTCGGCTTCGACGACGACACGAGCTGCTGGATCGCCCAGAACTCCTGGTCGGCCGCCTGGGGCGAGAACGGCTTTTTCCGCATCCGGTACGGCCAGCTCAACGATGTCGGCCTCCAGCTCGCCATCACCGGAAATCAGCAGAACAGCCAGACCGGCTCGCCGGATGAAACCGAAGCGGCCCTTTCCGGCGACGAACCGGCCGGCGCTGCGGCGGCGATGCTGAATATTGAGCCATATATTTCAGATGTGACGGCCACCTCGGCCGTCGTCTGCTGGACGACCCATGAAGAGGTGACGGCCCGGGTCGAGTATGGAACCGGGGCCACCCTCTCCGAGGCAGTCACCGAGGCGGCGCCTGCAACCCGCCACGCCGTGCGGCTCGCCAACCTGTCGGAGGCGACGGACTACCGGTTCCGGGTTTCGGCCCAGACCGACGACGGCACCGTTCCGCTCTCGTCGACGCGGATGTTTGCGACCCTCGCCTCGACCGCCACGGCCTCGCCGACCCCGATCATCTACGACGTGCTCGTCAGCAACGTCACGAAGGATTCGGCCGTCGTCTCCTGGAAGACAGACAAGGGTTCGACGAGCAGCGTGCGGTATTCGACGACGACCTACGCCTCGACGACCACGGATCTGCGGATCGTGACCTCGCACGCGATGACCCTCCGGTATCTCACTCCCGGCACGCGGTATGACGTCGTCGTTTCCTCGGCGATCGACGCCCAGGTCGCGACCTCCGAGCCCGCCATCTTCACCACGCAGGATGCGGTGCCCCCCCTCATCACCGAGGTCTCTGCCCACACCATCACGAAGAACTCGGCGACGGTGGTCTGGAAAACCAACGAGCTCTCGACCTCCCAGGTCGAGTATGGGAAAACGACGGCCTACGGGCTGGTCACGAACCTCGTTGCCGTTCCGAGCTACGGGCACCAGGTCGTCCTGACGGGCCTCGCACCGGCAACGCCGTATTACTACCGCGTCCGGTCGAAGGATGCGAACCAGAACGAATCCGCCCAGGCCGGCCCGGTGCCCTTCACGACGCTGGCCGATACCGTCGCTCCGATTGACGCGACGCCGCTGACGATCACCGATGCCTCGGCCACGGCCGTCACCCATGCGACCGCCCAGATCGTCTGGCTGACCGACCGGCTGTCGACGGCCCAGGTCGAGTATGGCACCACCCCGGCGCTCGGTTTGACGACCCCCATCGTTTCGACGCTTTCCTACGGCCATCTCGTGAACCTGTCGGGGCTCACGGCGTCCCAGACCTACTACTACCGGGTCCGGTCGAAAGACGCGAAAAGCATCGAAGCCGCCTCGGTCATCACCTCGTTCCGGACCCTCCCGAGCCCGGCGACCGTCATCGACGCGAGCCTGCCCCAGATCACCAACGCATCGGCCACGGCCATCACCTACGCGACGGCGCAAGTCGTCTGGCTGACCGACCGGCTGACGACCAGCCAGGTCGAGTACGGCACCACGCCGGCCCTGGGCCTGGTCACTCCCCTCGTTTCGGCGCTTTCCTATGGTCATCTCGTCAATCTGTCCGGCCTGAGTCCGGCCCAGACCTACTATTACCGTGTCCGGTCGAAAGACGCCGCAAATAGAGAATCATATAATACCATAGCATCTTTCACCACGCTACCAAGCCCGGTGCCCGTCGTCGATGCAAGCCTGCCGGTGATCACCAATGCCTCGGCAACGGCGATCACGAAATCCTCCGCCCAGATCGTCTGGCTCACCGACCGGATGACGACCGGCCAGGTCGAGTATGGCTCCACGCCCGCCTTCGGCCTGACGACCCCGCTCGTCTCGACCCTTTCCTACGGGCATCTGATCACGATTTCCGGTCTCGAACCGTCCCAGACCTACTACTTCCGAGTGCGGTCACGGGATGCGCAGAACGCCGAAGCCTCGGCCACGGCCGCCCCGTTCCTCACCCTGGCGAATCTTCCGGCGCTCGAGGCCACGGTGCCGCAGATCACCGAAGCCTCGGCCACGGGTATCCTCAAGACTTCGGCCCAGATCGTCTGGCTCACCGACACGCCGGCGACCTCCCAGGTCGAGTACGGCACCACGCCGGCCTACGGGCTCGTGACCCCTGTCAACACCGTTCTCTCGTATGGCCATCTCGTGAATCTCTCCGGGCTGGCCTCGAATCAGACCTACTACTACCGCGTCCGCTCGCGCGACGCCCGGGGCAACGAAGCCTCGGCCACGGCCGCGGTTCCCTCGTTCACGACGCCAGCCGATACGGCCCCGTCCGTCGATCCGACCGCCCCGGTCATCTCGTCCCCCTCGGCCGCCCTCGTTACGGGAACGACGGCCACGATCGTCTGGCTGACGAACGAGCCCTCCACGACCCAGGTGGAATACGGCCTCACCGACGCCTACGGCTGGATCTCGCCGCTCAATACGACACTCCTCGAGACGCACAAGGTGGTCCTGAACAGCCTGATCGCCTCGAGAACCTACTATTTCCGGGTCCGGTCGAAAGATATCGATGGCAATGAATCGATCGCCACCGGCTCGTTCCTGACGGTCGACACCCTTCCGCCGGCTCTCTCGAACGTGTTCACCACGGCAATCACCGGCACCTCGGCGACGATCACATTCGTGACGAACGAGCCCTGCACGGCCCAGGTCGAATACGGCCTGACGGATTACGGCCTCGTGGCCCGCTCACCGGTAACGGCCTCGACGACGTTCGCGATCCCCCTGACCGGCCTCGCTTCCCAGAAGAATTACAAATACCGGGTCCGGATCTCCGATCAGGCCGGGAACAGCGTCGTGTCGGCCATCTTCAGTTTTACAACGCTTGATATTATACCGCCAATTCTATCCAACATCACCGTTTCCGGCCTGACAAGTTCGACGGCCGTCATCTCCTGGACGACCGACAAGGTGACCACGGCCCAACTCGACTGGGGTCCCGCCGCCGGAGTGTATTCCGACGGCCAGCGACTCGACCAGGCACTCACCTTCTCGCACTCATTCAGGATCTCCTGGCTGATCGATCCGACAGCGGCCGAAAAGCACTTCTCGATCATGGCCACCGACAGTTCGGGCAACGTCACCAACTCCGGGAACCAGCGGTTCTTCCTGCTGCCCGTCATCAATACCATCGCGACCGCCGGAATTCTCCCGACCTCGGCAAACGTCACCTGCACGACCAATCTGCCCACCACCTCGGTCATCGAGTATGGAATGACGGCCCAGTATGGAAGCCGGACGGCCATGACCCCGATCCCGGCACCGTATGGAACCGCCCACACCGTCGCCCTGAGCGGCCTCGTGCCCCTCTCGACGTATCACTACCGGATCCGGTCGGTCGACCAGACGGGCCGCGAGACGGTCTCGGCCGACCAGACATTCTCGACGCCGGCCTCGGGCAACGCGCCCGTGATCACGAACCTCGCGGCGCGGAACATCACCCCCACCACCGTTCAGATCGCGTGGCAGACAGACAAGAACACGTCGGCCATCGTCGAATACGGCACGACCACGGGGCTGTACACAATGCAGGCAGCCTCGACGGCGGCCTGGTCGACCTCGCACGCCGTTTCCCTGCAGAACCTTCTGGCCGGCCGGACGTATTACTACCGCGTCCGATGCACCGATGCCGAAGCCCTGGAAACCCTTTCCGGCGAGTATTCGTTCCTCACCCCGGGCCTGACCTCGCCCCAGATCACGGCGATCCAGGTGACCGACCTCGCCAGCAGCTCGGCCGTCATCACCTGGAAGACGGATCAGCCCAGCTCCAGCCAGGTCCAGTACGGCATCACGACCAGCTACAATCTCGCGAGCCCGTTCGATGCGACGGCCACGACGACGCACGCCGTCACGCTGACACAGCTGAGCACCTCGCGGCTGTACCACTTCCGCGTCCGGTCGCGGAACGCCCAGGGCCTCGAGGCCGTTTCCACCGACGGCAGCTTCCTCACGCCCGACCAGAGCGCCCCCGTCATCTATGACCTGATCGTCCAGAACATCACCGGCACCTCGGCCACGATCATCTGGAAGACCGACGAGAACAGCGATTCGAAGCTCGAATACGGCACCACGCTGCCCCTCACCGGCATCGCCGGCATCAATTCCTTGATGAGCAAGAACCACGCGGTGCTGCTCACCGGCCTGACCTCGAGCACGACCTACACGGTCAACGCCGTATCGAAGGACGGGTTCAACAACGTCGGCTCGCTCTCGACGACGTTCGCCACCCTCGACCGCACCGGCCCCGTCATCAGCGACGTCAATCTGACCCCGCTGACCGCGACCGAAGCCGTCGTCACCTGGGTGACCAACGAGGCCGCCACGTCCCAGGTCGAGTATGGCCTGACCACGACCTACGGCTCGCTGATGCCCCAGTTCCCGTATCCCTCGACGGCCACGATCACGCACTCGGTCATTCTGAGCGGCCTCGCCAACCCGGCGACGTATCACTTCCGCGTCCGGTCGACGGATGCGGCCGGCAACCTGAACATCTCGCGCGACTTCGTTTTCACGACCACCGACAAGACCGTGCCCGTCATCAGCGGCATTGTCGTGCAGAACATCACGAACACTTCGGCCACGATCGTCTGGAAAACCGACGAGGCGGCCGACTCGGCCGTGTATTTCGGGCCGACCACCGCGTATCTCGAGGCCGGTTCCCCCAAGACGAACACAGCGCTGGCGAAGGACCACGCGGTCACGCTGTACAACCTCGCCGAGAACACCACCTACCATTTCCTCATCCGCACGAAGGATGCGGCAGGCAACCAGACCGATTCGGAGGACATGGTGTTCACGACGATGGATCTGACCGCCCCGGTCATCTCGGGCGTCGCCACCCCGACCGTGCTCGAGAATGGCGCCACGATCACCTGGACCACCGACGAGGCGGCCAACTCGCGTATCGAATACGGTCTCACGACGGCCTACGGCTCGGTCGCGACCGTCACCGAGGCGCTCTCGGCCACGCACAGCGTGACCATCAACGGCCTGACGCCGTTCACGACCTACCACTTCCGCGTCCGGTCGACGGATGCGGCCGGCAACGAAACGATCTCGGGCGACTACCATTTCGTCACCCGGGAAACGCTGCTGGTGCAGAACGTGAAGGTGACCTACATCAACCAGAACTCGGCCGTCATCACCTGGACGACGAACATCGGCGCTGCCTGCTACCTGCGCCACGGCACCGTGCTTCCCGCCGACTTCCTGACGACGGAAGACAGCCTGCCGTGGGGAACGAACCACTCGGCCACGATCTATCTGACGGGAGCGCCGCTCGCGAACACGACCTACTCCTTCCAGATCCGCGCCTTCACCAGCTCCGACGTGAATGCCTACTCCGAGATCCGCTCGTTCGTGACCCCGTAAGAACGGCGCCAACGACGGCCCGGCAGCCGGGGGGCACCGGGCAGGCACGGGCCACCCGCACGTCATGCCGAAAGGAAGGCATGATGCCGGATGGCCCGACCTGCTATACTCAGGCACCCATGAATATTCTCTCTCTCGAATCGGTCAGCAAGGCCTTCGGTTCCGGCACGCTTCTCGACGGGGTCAGCTTCGGCCTCGCGCATGACGAGAAGATGGGCGTCATCGGCCGGAACGGGTGCGGCAAGACCACGCTTCTGCGACTCATCGCGGGGACCGAGCAGCCGGATACCGGCCGCGTCACGCTCGCGAACGGGAAGACCGTCGCCTTCGTGGCCCAGAACCCCGAGTTCCGGCGCGGCCAGTCGGTGCTCGATGCCCTGTTCGACCAGGCCAGTCCGGAACTCCGCCTCCTGCGCGAGTATGAAGCGGCCTGCGCCGCCCTGGCCTCGGGCGGGGATTCTCATGACAAGCAGATGGAACGGGTCGCGGAGCTGTCGCACCGGCTCGATGCGACCGGCGGCTGGGCGCTCGAAGCGCTTGCGAGAAGCATCCTCGGCCGGCTGGGCATCACGGACACCGCGGCCGACACGGCGAGCCTTTCGGGCGGTCTCCGGCGGCGCGTGGCTCTCGCGCGTGGTCTGATCCTGCGTCCCGATCTGCTGATTCTCGACGAGCCGACGAACCATCTCGATGCCGACACGATCGAGTGGCTTGAAGAATATTTATCGGAATACAAAGGCGCGCTGCTCCTGGTGACGCACGACCGGTATTTCCTCGACCGCGTGACGAACCGCATTCTCGAGATCGAGGGCGGCCGCATCCAGCGGTTCGAAGGGTGTTACTCGTACTACCTCGAAAAGAAGGCCGAGCAGGAAGCCCAGCGTGATGCGGAAGCGCGCAAGCATGAGAATCTGATCCGCCGCGAACTCGCCTGGCTCCGGCAGGGGGCGAAAGCCCGGTCGACGAAGCAGAAGGCTCACGTCGAGCGGGCGAAAGCCGTCGTCACAGGGCCGAAGCCCAAAGCCGAGCGACAGATCGAGCTCTCGTCGGCCTCTTCCCGGCTCGGCAACAAGATCCTCGAGCTCGACGGCATCGGCAAATCCTACGGCGGCAACCGCGTTCTCGACGGGTTCTCCTACCGCCTGAAGGCGGGCGATCGGATCGGGATCATCGGCCCGAACGGCTCGGGCAAGACGACGCTGCTTCATATCATCTCCGGGAAGCTCCACCCCGACTCCGGCACGATCGCCAGGGGCGACACGGCCGTCATCGGGTATTTCGAGCAGGAACCGGATCTGTATGCCGGCACCGGAAAACGCCCCGACGAGGAGTTGCGAGTGATCGATTTCGTCAAGGCGATCGCCGAGCAGATTCCCACAGCGGACGGCGGCGTGATCTCGGCAAGCCAGATGCTTGAACGCTTCCTGTTCTCCCCCCAGATGCAGTACAGCCCCGTCGCCCGCCTGTCAGGGGGCGAGCGCCGCCGGCTGGCGCTCCTCAAGCTGCTGATGGGTGCGCCGAACGTCCTGCTGCTCGACGAGCCGACGAACGACTTCGACATCGCCACCCTGGTCGCCCTCGAAACGTATCTCGAGTCCTTCCCAGGCTGTCTGATCGTGGCATCGCACGACCGCGCCTTCCTCGACCGGACGATCGACCAGATCTTCAGGATCGGCCCGGGAGGCCGCCTCAAGGGCTACCCGGGAAACTTCACCACCTATCTCGAACTCGCAGCCGCCGAGACACCCCCGGAAGCCCCCGCTCTGCCCGCGCAGGCCACGCCCGTCGCAGAGTCTGCACCATCCCGAAGCGAGCGTCCCGCACGGCAGAAGCTCTCGTTCAAGGAGCGCCGGGAACTCGACGAGATTGTCACCCGGATCGCCGCATCCGAAGCCCGCAAAGCCGAAATCGAGGGACTGCTGGCCGCGCCGAGCGGCGGATTCGAAACGATGAAAGCCCTTTCCGACGAGCTCGAACTGCTCACGCAGACGCTCGACACCGATCTCGAGCGCTGGACCGAACTCGCCGAACGGGAATGACATCGGCCGCATTCCGTGGTATCCTGTATCCGTCGGATCCACGCGGTTGACGCGCCGGATCCGCACCGTTCGGGAACCACACTATATTTCACGATATATTTCATACCGAACGGTTTGCCTGCCGTCATGAATCTGCGTGCGACTCATTCAGATATACTCCTGTGTGATGATGACTCCGGATTGATCGGCTGTATGGGAAAAGGAAGGTATCTGATATGAGCTCCACCGAAGAAACCGTCGTTCGCTTTGCCGATCTCGGCCTACACCAGCAGGTGCTTCGCTCCCTCGAGGATGTGGGGTACGAGACCCCCACGCCGATCCAGGCACGCATCATTCCGCTGATTCTCTCCGGCCGCGACGTCCTGGGCCAGGCCCAGACGGGCACCGGGAAAACGGCCGCGTTCGCGCTGCCCCTGCTCTCGAAGATCGATCTCTCGCGGTGCGTCCCCCAGATTCTCGTGCTTGCGCCGACCCGGGAGCTCGCGGGGCAGGTGGCCGAGGCGTTCGCGAAATACGGCGCCCACCTGCCGGATCTCCGTGTCGTGCCGATCTACGGCGGCCAGGAGTATGGCCCCCAGTTGCGGCAGCTCGCGCGCGGCGCTCACGTCGTCATCGGAACACCCGGCCGCGTGATCGATCACATCGAGCGGGGAACGCTTGCCCTCGATGCGCTTACCGGCCTCGTGCTCGATGAAGCCGACGAGATGCTGAAAATGGGCTTCAAAGAGGACGTCGAACTCATTCTGCAGGAGACGCCGGGCCAGCGCCAGATCGCCCTGTTCTCCGCCACGCTGCCCGGCACGATCCGTACCCTCGCGAAGACCTACATGAACGAGCCCGAGGAAGTGACGATCAAGAGCCGCACGACGACCGTCGAGACGACCCGTCAGCGGTACTGGCTCGTCAACCGGTATCACAAGCTGGATGCGCTTTCCCGGATCATCGAGATGGAACCGTTCGACGCGATGCTGATCTTCGTTCGCACCAAGATCGAGACGATCGAACTCAGCGAACAGCTCGCCGCGCGCGGCTTCGCCTCGGTGCCCCTCAACGGGGACATCCCGCAGAACCAGCGGGAACGCACCGTCGAACAGCTCCGGTCGGGCAAGGTGAACATCGTGATCGCGACGGATGTCGCGGCGCGCGGCCTCGACGTGGACCGGATCAGCCACGTCATCAACTATGATCTGCCCTATGATACCGAGTCATATATTCATCGCATCGGCCGGACCGGCCGTGCGGGCCGCAGCGGTGATGCCATCCTGTTCGTCGCGCCCCGCGAACGGCATCTGCTGCGCGTCATCGAGCAGGCCACCCGTCAGAAGATTGAACTGCTCGAACTGCCGACGATCGAAGCGATCAACGAAAAGCGGATCTCGGGCTTCAAGACGCGCATTGCGGCCACCCTCAACGACGATGCATGGAATGCCTACCTCCCGATCGTCACCGAGTTTTCGAAAGAGGCCGGGGTCCCGCCCCTCGATGTTGCCGCGGCGCTCGCGCTCATGAGCCAGAACGGCCGTTCCTTCCTGCTGACCACCAAAGCCGAGGAGGAGTCGGCCACCGAAGCGTTCGAGAAAGCCTCCCGGCTGAAGGAGGAACGGCGGAAACGCCTCTCCGAGGGCAAGGAATACCGCGAGATCCGGGCCGCATCGGCCGAACTGCTGGGCAAACCCGAGCGTCCCCAACGTGAGCGGCCCCGTCGCGAACGCCCCACCGAGGAGCGCAAGCCTCGCATCCACCGCGACAACGAGGAAGTCGAACCCGGCATGACCCGGTACCGCATCGAGGTCGGCCGCCGCCACATGGTGAAACCGGGCCAGATCGTCGGCGCCATCGCGGGCGAGACCGGCATCGACAGCAGCCACATCGGCCGTATCGTCCTGCACGACGAGTTTTCCACCGTCGATCTCCCCGAAGAGGTGTTCGCCTCCTCGTTCGGCATCCTGAGCAAGACCTGGGTCGCCGGCCAGCGGCTGCGCATCTCGCGCTTCGATCCCGCCGCCCCCCGTACGAGCCACCCGGCACGCGAGGAACACGACCGCACAACACCGGAAGAGACCGACCGGCCCCGCCACCATCACAAGCGGGATCGACACGATGCCGGCGAAAAGGCTGCCGACCACCCCCGACGTGAACGGACGGAGGAGCGGACCGGGCAGGCCGATCGACCGACGTCCCCCTTCCGCACCCGATCTGCGGAGAAAAAGCCCTACGGCTCATACCGGGATACGCGGCCGGGCAAGCACGATCGCAGCGCCGAAACCGGCACACGGCCATCGAAAGCCCCCTTCCATGCAGAAACCAGGCGGAAAGCGGCCGACGGAAAAACCGGCTGGGCATCCCCGAAATCGAAGCGCCCGAAAGACCGGTGACGCATCTTTTTTCCGGCAGCCCCTTCCGGGTTTGGAAATTATCCGTATACTTTTTTCATCATCGCTCCGCCACCCGGCCGGCGATGCACATCTGAAAAAAGGGAGTTCTCCAGACCATGATCAACCAGTTCAATCATGAAGCCGTCGCCCGCATCACCCGTGAGACCATCGAACACTCGCTCACCTTCTTCGACGTCATCAACGAGCGGCTGATCGAGATCACGAAGGATGTGCGGCCCGACATGCCGCTTCCCCGACTGGTCGAAGAAACCAACAAGGTCTGCGAAACCTTCCTCAACGAGCACCGTCAGCTTCTCACCCGCGCCGAAAACGTCTGGCGCGAAACCTTTGCCACCGTCACGGATCCGAAGAACCGCCCCACCACCGACACAACCGTCACCCCGATCAACAACATCTTCGATCCGAACGAGCTGCTGCGCTACAACCGCGATGTCATGAACACGACCATCGGCTTCTTCACGAAGGCCGGCGAACAGATGTTCAAGGCCTTCGATCCGCAGCACCCGGTCACGACGCCCCAGACCGTTGCCGACCTGCTGAACCGCACCCGCGACGAGTATGTCCGCCGCCACCAGGAACTGGTGCAGCAGATCGAGACCACCCTGCGCCGCGCCATCAACCTGAACCGGCCGACCACCACGGAACAGCCGGTGAATGAGCCGCTCAACCGCCCCCTCGACATCGCCGAGATCGTCCGCACCAACCGCGAAGTGATCGATCACACCGTGCGGTTCTTCGTCGAGCTGAACACGAACATCCTCGACATCGTCGCCCACCTCGACCGGCCCGAGACCGTCCGCAACCACATCGAGACCCTGACCCACACCTGCGAAGAGTATCGCCGCATCCACCAGACGGCCCTCGAGACGATCATCAACACCACCCGTGAAACCCTCGAGCAGGCGATCGCGAATCAGCCGCTGAAGAATCACCCGATCAACACCGTGATCAACCGCGACGAGCTGTTCAAGATCAATCAGGAAACGATCGCCATCACGGTGAAATTCTTCCTCGATCTCAATGACGAGCTCATCCGCGCCGTTCGCGAGCCAGGCACGCCGGTCAACCTGGACACCCTGGTCACCGGGTACCAGCGGAATCATCACATCCTGGCCAGCCGCATCGCCGCGATCTGGCAGGAAACGCTGAACCGCCTCCACACCATCGAGACGCCGGAGCTCCGTGAGCAGACCATCGGCGAGACCCCGAAGAACACCCGCCGCTGATACACCCCTGAAATAATCCGAAGCCCGGGAAGAGGTTTTCCCGGGCTTCGTGCTTTCTCCTCGACTTCGAACGGCATTCCCTGCGAGGAACCCGCCGTCGAAATCCTTCAGCGGTCAGTCATACGCCTTCAGGCGCTTCACGTCGATCCGGATCAGGAGCGGGTAAAAGTCGTCAATCACCCGAAAGCGGGAAAACACGCGCCAGTCCTTGTATTTCCAGGTGCCGCTCTCGGAGACGATCCACAAATACCCCTTGTCGTCGAACGCGAAATCCTCGAGCCCGTGCAGGATATCGTATTTCGCAATGATGTCGCCGGTTTTCGGATCCTTCTTGTGCAACACGCTGGTCTTTTCGAACCAGCGGGTCACGGTACGGCTGATCCAGAGATTGCCGTCGCGATCGAAGGCCCCGCCCTGCGCACCCGCGCTGATCCAGAGACTGGTCGAAGCGTCTGCCGCCGTCAGCGTGCGCACCTGGCGCGTTGCCGGGTTGGCCCAGTCGATCAGCGAGGCAGGGAATTCATAGATCCTGGTATTTTTTTCGCGGTCTTCACCGCCTGTATACCGGCCGAGCCACAGAGTTCCTGACAAGGCGGCGGATACCGACACAGGCGTCTCTTTGCCGGCCAGGACCGGGGTATCATGGGACGATGCCCCCGTATCGTTTTCTGCGGAGTCGACAAGACCGCCAAGGAAGGGATTCGCCGCCGCCCCGGCCGCTCCGGGCTTCGCCGATGGGACCACGGGAACGCTGGCTGCACGGACAGACGACTTCCGCGACCATGCCGCGAACGAGCCGACGACCTCGTCATCCCCGCTTCCGCCGAGCTCGACACGGGCAAGAAGAGCCTCGTTGTCGAACGCCGATCCAAGTTCGAACGCCTTCTCGAGA
Organism: Candidatus Rifleibacteriota bacterium; assembly: GCA_029565415.1. Next base: position 22,130 of record JAKQOH010000213.1, read on the forward strand.
TCGATCTTGAACACGTGGTGAGTGTCGGACACGAAGAGAATCCCTCTGCCGGCGTAGGCGAGACCGCCCGCATGCTTACAGAGGGCGCCTTTGGCGATGGGTCCGAGCGTGAACATCCCGCGCGTTTCCCCGGTCGCGGGGTCGATCCGGTAGACACGGCATTCGACGGCCTTGTCGTCCGCGGTGCCATCCCAGATGTAGCCGCCGACAAGCACGTAGGGGGAGGCCCAGGTGAGCCCCTGGGGAACAAATTTGTCATCGAGGCCCGGCGCCCAGATTCGAGTGACGACCGCATCCTCGTTGTGGGTTTTGCGGACCGTTTTTCCACTCCCGTAGTTCACGGGTGCCTGGCCGAGAATCTTCTGCCCATTCGTTGACGGACCAGCGGCAAGAGCCGCATCCGGTGCGAACATCAGGCTTGCAAAAGCCGCCACGACGAAGATCGATCGCAAACGCGACATATCAGTCTCCTGTACTGCTTGATACCTGTATTACGCAGGCCGGCAACGACGGTTTACCGATTCACTCTCATTTTGCATACCCGATCGTCTGACCGATCACGATGTACTGCTGCGGCCGGAGCCTGAGGGTTTCCGCTGCCCTGGGCTTCGGCACCGACATCCGGGTGACGACGGCCATGTTCGCAGCGGCACCGTACAGATACACATTCTGGGAACAGTGGCCCGCATCAATGGCAGCGGCGACGAGTTGGTCCTCGCGCTCCTTCATGAACTCGAACTTCGCGAGGTCGGAGACATAGAGGAGGTTGAGAGGGGCCGAGGCCACGTAGGGCTGGGTGCCGGCATCGAGCACATGGTCGCCGGAAGCGATGAGCGTAAGCTGGTGCTTTGGCGCATCATAGAGATAGGCGCCGTCCCTCTTGATAATATAGATATCGATATCCTGCGCGTTTTTCGCGGACGGGCTGGTTCGCTTGCCAGACTCGGGACGGTTGATTCCGTTCGCGCACCAGAGGATGTTCGAAAGATCCTGCAGGGAAACGGGCCTGTCGGCGAATTCGCGACGCGTCTGGCGCTCTTTCAGGGCCTGCATGAGAGGTTTGTCGGGGTTCAGGGCCGGCGCCGGCAGTTTGATGGATTCGGGGGTCTGCGCCGAAACGGCCGTCATTGCCCACACCATGAATAGGGCCGTCATGAGGGAACATCGCATAATCCTGCCTCCGTTGGATCTGATGGGATACCCCATGATATCACGCATCATTCCCGAACGGATCAGAACGACGATCCCCGCAGATGGAACAGGAAGAACGATCCACAGATGACGCAGATGACACAGATGTACGGCAGCGCAACGGCACGAAACATGACGATGCACGTCGGGCGGGTTTGAAGCCCGCCCGTACATCCTATCGTGGGTGATATCGTATGGAGCGGTTCGCGAACCGCCCATACGGTTTGTGGTGAATCATCCGCGGCATGTTGGTGGAGGATCTGCGGCATCTGTGTCATCTGCGGATGCCCTCTCTGTGCCTCGGTGTCTCTGTGGTGCGTTGTCTGTTTTTTCCCGGAAATGACAGAACCGCCCGGGGCTTTTGGCCCCAGGCGGTTCATAACCCTGGCATCAACCTACTCTCCCACACAGCTGCCCGTGCAGTACCATAGGCGCGTCCGGGCTTAACTTCCGAGTTCGGAATGGGATCGGGTGTGACCCCG
>JAKQOH010000219.1 GCA_029565415.1 Candidatus Rifleibacteriota bacterium
GGCCGTTCTTTTTGGGTGGCGGCCGTCGCGTTGTCGTTGAATAATATTCAGATTCGCGAACCGCTCAAGCGCCGAACGGCTGGGGGTATTTCTGGGGGTATTTTTAGAACTGCCCGAAAGGGAAATCCCGTGCTGATGAGGCTTTTATATACCTTCCGATATAGCCCCTGGGGCTATTCTTGTATCAACGGAGAACCCGCCATTTGGCGGGTTTTTCGTTTTCAGCGTCTATTTACCGGCTTTCTTCGGAGAAATCCGGGGGTATTTCCGGGGGTATCAGCACCGTTCGAGAACGAGGTTACCCCCAGACCACGGCGTTAGAGGCGCCGGGTCTCACCTGCCGAGCCGTGAGCCGGGGCCGTTCTTTTGGGTGGCGGACATGCCAATTTGCATGAACCGGTCGCGATATGCGACCAGTTCGATCGTATTGTCGGCTGTCTTTATGCGGCTTTATCTTTGAGGGTGTCGGCAATCCATTTGTTTATGCTCTTCCCTTCGCGGAGAGCGGCACAGGCTACCCGGCGGTGAAGCTCTGATTCCAGGCGTAACACAAGCTTCCCGGAAAAAGGCTTTTCAGGCTCCTTCCCATGTTTGCGGCACATGTCGATGTAGTCGTCAACCGAGTCTTTCAGGGCTTCGCGAATCTCTTCGACGCTCTGCCCCTGAAACGTGACGACATCACGGATGCCGATGACCTCGCCGTGAAAGATGTTGGCTTCATCGTCGAACTCGACGATGCCGACATAGCCTTTATACGTCAACATGGCTTTGCCCCCGCTTCTGTCAGAAATCTCCGCAGCGATCCAACCGCGCCTTTGTCAGTTTCCTTGTGCGGATGTGGACGATGAAACACCGCGAATACGCCGTTCAGGATGAACCTGACACGCGATCCCCGCCCTTCTTCGCATTCCACGCCCAATGCCATCAGCAAGGATTCTGCATCGTTCCAAGCGATATTTGAACGCGTGGGCATTTCAAAGATCGCCTCAAGCGTCTTTCGCTGCTTCGTGTTCACAAGATAATAGTATCACCAAGCAGTATCACTGTCAACGATGCTACCGCTCGCTTTGTGTCGCAACCGGGGTATCAAACCGGGGTATCGGGTTTAGAAAATCCGGGACACACACCTGGTTCTTTTCGAAACCTGTATCACGTTCCTAGAATTTCCGGTGGCGGCGGTTCATGGGTCGGGTTATATTCATTACATACATAATATACGTAATGAAGCATATCGGAGAGCGAACCATGACCACGAAATCCTACGTGCTGAAACTGCCCGAGGACCTTCACCGGGCGATCAAGACCACGGCAAGCGCCGAAGGCCGAACCATCAAGGATATGATTCTCGACATGCTCCGAAAGCGATTCGGAGGAACCCGCATTTCTCCCGATGATCCGCTTTTGAAAGCCCTGCATGATGCCCCTCTCGACGATGAGCCCTTAACCGATGAGGAACGCGAGGGGTTGAGGGAAGCCAGGGATGACGCCAAGGCGGGCCGGGTGGATGATTGGGAAGCCATCAAAAAGAAACGGGCGGGCCGGTAATGCACTGGAAGCTGTCACCAACCAAGAGATTTTCAAAAGATCTGAACGCCGTTCCGTCCGCCGATGCCCGGCGAATCATCGCCGCCGTTGATCGACTCGTTCTCGATCCTGCCGGGGCCGAGATCCGTAAGCTCGAAGGCGGGGCCGGGTGGCGTATGCGCGTTGGGAATTGGCGGGTGTTCTTCGAACTCGACACCGAAACGGGAATCATCCTGTTGACCGGCGTGAAACGTCGAACCAGCACGACCTATTGAGAGTCTCTCCCATTCTTGGGAGGTTCAAGCTTCAACCAACCGAACAGGTCGCAAATCGCGACCTGTTTTCATTCCGGTGGGTTCGATACCTTCGCTTCCCGCAGGCTTTCCCATAAGCCCGCGTGGTTGAGCAGGATGTCTTTCATTCCGCTCCGGATCCTCGGCGAGTTCAGGGCCTGGGTGCTCATGAGGTTGTGCGCGTCCAGGGCGGCCATGATGGCGTTCATCAGCTCGGTCTTCAGGTCGGGCGAGTTCGCGAACTGTTCTTTGGTGTTGTTCGCGGCCTGCTTCCGCAGAACCTCCGACTCCATCAGCTTGCCTTTGATGACGTCGTTCACGTAGACGAGCTTGTCCTGGTCGGTCAGATCGCCTTCGAACAGGTCGTTCACCTTCTCGATGATCTCGGCCAGATACGCCCGCGCCTTCTCCCGGACCGCCCCGCTTCCAGCCTCGGCGACCGGATACAACACCGGCTTTTCGCCCTTGCCGAGCAGCATGCCGGGCTGGGCGATCTTCTTCAGATGATGATGCGTCATCACCACCTTCGAGAGGTCGATCCCCTCGCGCTCGCGGCCGAACTCCAGCAGGGGCCTCAGCCGCCGGAAGAAGATCGAGCGTTTCTCCAGCGCCGTGTTGCCGTAATCGAAAATCTGCGACAAAAATGTATAGAGCCGAATATATGACCCCATGTCGGTCTTGAAAAGGGCCAGGGCGTTCATCTCGTCCTGCGCCGCCTGCTCGCCCGTTTCATCCGAGATCGCCTTCGCGATGTTCAGGGCGTTCTGCGCCGCCTTGTAGCGCTTCATCAGGCGGTCCGCCACGGGGGTGATCGCCGCGACGAGCTCGCTCTGCCTGGCCCCCTTCAGCTCCGCCTCCACGACCCGGTCCACCTCGAACTCATCGTAATGGCCGGCGGCATCCAGCTTGGCCCGCAGGTCGAAAACCAGGTGCGGATCGGTGGCGGCGGCGAGCTCGGCGGTGGTGTGATACATCCGGAACGCGGTGAGCACGTCCTCGGCCTCGTTCACGAAGTCGAGAACGTAGGTGGTGTCCTTGCCGGGGTGGGCGCGGTTCAGCCGGGAAAGCGTCTGCACGGCCTGGATCCCGGCCAGCCGCTTGTCCACATACATGCCGCACAGCAGCGGCTGATCGAAGCCCGTCTGGAACTTGTTCGCCACGAGAAGGATCCGATACTCGTCACTTTTGAACGCCTCGCGGATGTCGCGGCCCCGCAGGTTCGGGTTGAGAAGGTGACTGTTCTCGGTGAATCCGTCCGGCCCGGTTTCCTTGTCGTTCACCTCGCCCGAGAAGGCGACCACGGTGCCGATCTGATATCCATAGTCTTTAATATATTTTTCGATCGCCAGCTTCCAGCGCACGGCCTCGACGCGGCTGCCGACGACGACCATCCCCTTGGCCTTGCCGCTCAGCAGCGGCGCCACGTATTCCCGGAAATGCTCGACGACGACCTGCACCTTCTGCGCGATGTTGTAGGGATGCAGCTTCACCCAGCCCATGATGCTTTTGAGCGCCGTGCTGCGCTCGACGGTCTTCTCGTCGTAGTCCTTGCCCTCGTGCGCCAGCTTGAAGGCCAGCTTGTAGGTCGTGTAGTTCTGCAGCACGTCGAGGATGAACCCCTCTTCTATAGCCTGCCGCATGGAATACACATGGAACGGCGCCGGAAGATTCCCCGGCCCGGCCGGCTGCGTCGGGTCTGGCCGGGTGCCGAACAGCTCCATCGTCTTCGCCTTGGGCGTCGCCGTGAACGCCACGAAGGTGATCCCCCGGTCGTCCGCCCGTGCCGTCATCTGCGCGGCCAGGAGGTCTTCCGTGCTCACTTCCCCTCCGTCGTCCAGTTCGGCGATCTCTTCGGGGGAAAGCACCGCCTTCAGCTTCGCCGCCGCCTCGCCGCTCTGGGAACTGTGCGCCTCGTCGGCGATGACGGCGAAGCGCTTGTTCTGGGTGGCGGCAAGCTTCCGGACGGCCTCGATGGCGAACGGGAAGGTCTGGATCGTGCAGACCACGATCTTCTTGTCGCCGGAAAGGGCTTCCGCGAGTTTGCCGCTCTTGCTGCCGTCTTTGTTCGTGATCGTCGCCACCACGCCGGTCGTGCGCTGGAAGTCGAACAGCGCCTCCTGGAGCTGGGAGTCGATCACGTTGCGGTCGGACACCACCAGCACGGTGTCGAAAACCTTCCTGTGCTCCGCATCGTGCAGCTCGGCCAGGAAGTGCGCCGACCAGGCGATCGAGTTCGTCTTGCCCGATCCCGCCGAGTGCTGGATCAGATACTTGGCGCCCGCCCCGTCGGCGAGCACGGCGGCCTGGAGTTTTCTCGTCACGTCGAGCTGATGATACCGGGGAAAGATGATCTTCTCGATCTGCTTCTTCTTGTTTCGCTGGGCGATGATATATCGCCCGAGGATCTCCAGCCAGCTTTCCCGCGCCCAGACCTGCTCCCACAGATACGCGGTGCGATGGCCGCCGGCCGGATTCACGGGATTGCCGGCGGCGCCGTCATCGCCCTGATTGAAGGGCAGGAACCTGGTCGCCGGGCCGTCCAGCCTGGTCACCATGTGGACTTCGGTGTTGCTCACGGCGAAATGCACCAGCGCCCCGTTCGGGAAGGACAGGAGCGGCTCCGCGGGCTGACCTTTTGGGTGTGGATGCCGGTCGAACCGGTACTGGTCGATGGCGTCGCCGACGCTCTGGGTGAAATCCGTTTTCAGCTCTGCCGTCGCCACCGGAACGCCGTTCAGGAACAGCACGAGATCGAGGCAGTTCTCATTGTTCAGCGAATACTTCACCTGCCTCACCACCCGGAGCCTGTTCGCCTGATACCGGGCCAGGATCTCCTCATTGATGGCCAACGCAGGCTTGAACTGGGCCAGGAGAAGCGGCTTCTTCAGGCCTATCAGCTCGATGCCGTGGCGCAGCACATCGAGCGTGCCGCGCTGATCGATCTGGTCGCGCAGGCGGGTGAGAAGTATTTCTTCGGCCTTCGCCCCGTGGTTCTTGGCCAAAATCTCCCATGCCTGCGGCTGCGTCTCCTGAACCCAGGCCGTCACATCAGCCGGAAACAGCGTCCGCGACCGGTCGTAGCTCGTTGCATCGCCTTCGTTATACAACCACCCGTGACCGCCGAGGTGCCGGCAGATCTCCGTCTCGAAGCTGATTTCCTTGTGCAGATTCATGCCGATATCTCCCAGCGGCCGCCATTATCGGGACCGATACGCCGGATGTGGCCCAGCTTCTTCTGACGCTCGATCGATTTCTTGACAGCCCGGTCGGATATTCCCAGCAACGTTGCCAGCCTGGCGATGGTGATCGAAGGATTTGCCTGCATGAACGCCAGTATCTTCCCGGATGTCTTCTGGGAACCTTTTTCTGGGAACCTCTTCTGGGAACCATTTTCAGCCATTTTCTGGGAACTGTTTCCGGAGTGTCTCTTATTGCGGGGACCGGAAACATTATCCGAATCAGCGCCGGTGGCTTTGGATCCGCCGCCTGCTCCGCTCGCCGAACTTCCCGAAATTCGGCCCGAATGTCTCTGGGAACCTTTTCCGGGTTTGCGGTGAACGGTGACGGTAAAGATACACCCTTCGCGATCATCGGTGAAGGAAATGCCGGGCCATGCCTCCAACGCCCGCTTGATGCCTGACCCCAGCCCTTTGTAGGGCAGAAGGCCCTTGGCCACGTAGGAGCCGAGAATGGGATTGCGGATATTGGAGATGCCGACCCGGATGCGTTCGACCGTCAGGTTGTTGGGGAGGTGTCCCGGACTGATGATTTCCACGCGGTCGTCGAAAATGAAAAGGCGGATGCTGGCGCTGACCAGGTAGTCGCGGTGGACGAGAGCGTTCACGAGCAGCTCTTCGAAGACAACCGGGGAAATTTCCGGTCGGCCCGGGGAGTTGACGCCGCGACCGGCCTGGATGCGATGGAGATTGCGCATCACGAAGGAGATGGCGCCCTCGAACACTTTCTGGAATGGGCCGGAGAAGTCTTCGGAATCGAGGTAGTCGGTGGAATGAATGTCATTGCCGGGGTAGCGGATGGCCTTGATGATGAACTGGGGCTTGATCCATTCCGGGCGCTCGGCAAAAAGCAGGACGCCTGCCAGATTCAGTTTCCCGTTGGCGGCGGCAAGGTTCATGTTCTGCAAGAGGCGGGTCAGTTGTCCGGGAGAGGCCGGCAGTTCCTGGGAATAGACATCCCGCAGGAAATCCCGGAAACGGAGTGTGTCCAGCCTGTCGATGCCCGCGTTGGTCGGGAGTTCGTCGGCATGGAACTGGTCGGCGCTCTGGAAAAGGCGCCGAAGTTCCTCCTTGGCGTTTACCCGTTTCTTGTCGGATCCGTTTTTGAGCCAGATGACGCCGTGCCTGTCAAAATACGGCTTGTCCTCGCCATCGGGGACGGTGATCACGATGACGACGCGGCCTTTGCCGACACAGACGTTTTCGGTGCGAACGATCAGCGGACTGCGAACATGCTGGGAGGCCGCATTGCCGATCATCTGGTTCAACCGCGCCACATCGGTCTGTTTCAGCCCGGTCAGAGAGCCGTCATCAGCCACCCCGAGGAAGATCATGCCGCCTTTGGAATTGGCGAAGGCGGACATCTCGGCGGCCAGGGAATCGATGTTGGTCACGTCTTCCTTGAACTGCCGACGACTGTCTTCGCCAAGACCGATCTGGGCCTTCAATTCCTTCAGATTCATTCGCTCACAACCCCATGCTTTCGACGGTGTCTGGTAAAAAAACAGTTGTGCGCCCCAGGTTTTTTTATTTCCTGGTGAAGGCTCATGAATTTTCCTCGATGGCCAGGCGTTTCAATTCGTGCAGGGTTTTGCCGGCCTTGTTCTTCCACTCTTTCCAGCCGTTGGCGGTGCGGCCCAGCAGGGCAACGGCGGCCATGCTGGGGGAATGGAAGAGGTGATCTTTCGGGAACACCACGGTGTCGCCCTTTTCAGTCATCGCCCCTTGTTCCACAAGCCTCTTCCGGAAACGCTCATCGCTGGAACCGATGATCGAGGGATGGTTCGCTCGTCGGCCCACTGATCCCTTCAATACGACAAAGCCCTCGGGAGTATACAGCCCACGCCCCTCACCGCCTGTGACCTTGCAGTAGAACGTCTCCTCCGGCGTAGACGTGTCGTCGGTTGTGACGACCAGGTCGAATATCGGGTAGCCGAGGGTTGCGAGAAGGGTGCGTCCCGTTTCGAAGATCTCCAGGCAATCGGCGGCGAGGGGTGCCGGCGTGTGGGGTTTGCTGCCACTGTTCCCGTTCTCGTCGATATACCGTCCGGCCTTGCGGGTTGCTTGAAGGCAATGCCATTCGAGGAACAGCGCATGGGTCTGGGTCAGGCTGTTGGTGCGGGATATCAGCACCAGAGCCCTCTGCCAGAAATCTTTCTTCTGGTTGTGGCTCGCGAGGCGGGTTCGCAAATCGCCGGTCTGTCCGATGTAGACTTTCTGCTCGGCGCCGTCCTCGCTTTCGCCAAAGAGGAAATACAGCGCAACCTGGCCGCTCTCGGGCATTTTCAGGAATTCCTGGAGCAGGCTGCGCGGAACTTCGATGACCTGCACGATGCGGGTCGTTATCTCCGCCACGCGGATCCCTCGCGGATCGCCGCCCGGAAGGAATATCTGGATGGTCTTGGGTGTGATGCTCATAAGCCAGCCTTTTCAAAAACCAGGAATGTGTCACGGGTTTTTCCGTAGGTGTGAGTCCCGGTTTTTTCAGGGAACCTTTTCATGATTCTTTCTGGGAACCTTTTCTGGGAACACTTCTCCGAACCGAGGCTTGGTGCTTCTGCCTTCATTCGCTGACAGTTCCATCCTTTCGACGGGTTCGGATACAAGAACCAGGTGTGTGTCCCGTGTCCCGGGCTTTTATCATTTCGCCTTCTTTTTTATTCGGTAGTTTGCCTGTGGGATACCCTTGAAATGTTCATCCTGGGTCCAGATCAGGGCATCGTAGCGTTTTGAAGTTGCCAGAATAATACTATCCGCCATGGGAATCTTCAAATCCCGGCTGATTCGGGCGGCGGAGATCGCGAGGACGTCGTCCAACTCGACGACCTGGCCCTGCCGCATCATGGCCGCGGCCTGGAATGCCGCATCTTCGTCCCTCTCGGACAGGACCTTCTTGAAAACCTCGTAGATGCAGATCGTCGGAACGATCAGTTGTTCGGTCTTGAACAGCGCAACCGAGAAGAAGTCGGCATTCGGGCCGTCGGCGAAGTACTCGAGCCAGCCGCAGGAGTCGACGAGGTTCATGGCCGGTCCGGCTCCCGTTCGATCCTGGAATCAAGCCCTTTCAAAAAGCCCCGCATCTCTTTCATGCTTCTCACGGGAACGAGCTCGATCCGGTTCTCGAACTGGAACACCTGGATCCGTTCGCCCGGCTTGATGTTCATGCTCTTGCGGACCGCTTCGGGAATAACGATCTGAAACTTCGGGGAAACCTTCACGACGCTCATATACCCTCCGTGGCCATCGATAACCTCATCGTAAAACGATATCCCGAAGAATCGACCCCGTCAAGCCGCGTAGCCGTCCTGCCGATCCCCGCCCGGAAGGAATATCGGAAAAACCAGATGTGTGTCACGGGTTTTCAGACGTCCCATGGCTGGGGCTCCTCGCGGACGGTGGAGGGTTGAGGTGCCGCGTGTGGATTCTGGCGGTCGTAGGACCATTTTGCCGGATTGTTCGCGATGTATGCCCTGATGCGGCTCAGCGCCCATTCATCGCGGATGATATGTTCATAGTAATCTCTCTGCCAGATCCTCGCCCCGCGCGTCCCGCGCTTCGCGTTGATAGCGCTGGTGGCGCCCGCCTTGAAACCCCCGACCATCGCCCCGAGGGATTTCGGCGGCGGCCCGTTCGGCCTTCCTCCCGCCGCATGCGGCGGCGCCGTAGGCGCAGGGGCGACCGGCCGGTCGCCCGAACAAGGAATTATTGGGGGCGGGCTCCAACGAATAAATACGATGGCGTGGAAATGGTTGGGCATGACCACCCATTCGGCGAGTTCGATTTCGGAGTGGATCGTGGGAGTTTTCAGCCATTCGGAAGCGCCGATTTCCCCGAGTTCGTTGAGGCGCAGCCTGCCATCGATGAACTCCCCGACCAGGTGCTGCCGCCCGAAGGTGCAGAGAGTGATGAAATACCCGTTCGGCTGGGCGTAATCATACCCCGGCAGCCGTATCGACCTGCGATTACCCCCGCTCATGCGCCCCCTCCAACCGCCGCACGTCGATCTGCCCGGTGACGGCGGCGGAGATCAGCGCCGTGCGACGCTCCTGCAACAGATCAATGGCACGCTGGGCCTCGGCGACGAGGGCGTCGAATCTGGTGATTTCTCTTTCTAGATACAATGCAATCTGGTCCCGTTCATCTTCAGGCGGGAACGGAACTTCGAAATTATTTAATACTCCCGACGTTAGTTGGTTGATGGTTGATGTGAGAAATGCGCCAGATTGAAATTCGAAGAGTGGTGAGTTCAGGACACAAGCAAGATATGAACTGTGTGAACTGCGAAAAACAGTCATGAATGCGCCAAAGGTTAGCCCTGCGGAGGATTCGTCGATCAAGGCGTTCTTTCCGATCAACGCTCTGCTGCCGTTTCGCGAGCATATGAGAATATCACCAAGCTGCGTAATCAGATCCTCAGGAATTGTAGTCGAGACGAAAACATTGTCATCGAAAACAATCTTTCCACCTTGTATGTTGGATGATCGAAGTACCAAGGTTCCTAACCCCTCATCAACAATTTCTGCAGGATTGTAAGTCAGTCCGATTATTGATTTGCCAAGATACTTAAGCCGCTTTAGCTCCCAGTGCTCCGGCATGTCGCCCAGCCATTCGATGCCGGAGGGTTTCAGGGGGGCGTGGGGGTTCAGGCCCTTGGTGACGGCGTGGGAGATGACGGCCTGGCGTTTTTCCTTCAGCAGTTCGATCAGCCGCCGCTGCTCTGTCACCAGTTCGTCGATCTTCGCCATCTCCCGGTCCAGGAATTCAGAAATCATTAATTGCTCTTCGGCGTCCGGAAGGACAACGGAGATCGTCTTGAATTCCTCCCAATAGAGCCGAAGACGAAAATCCGTTACACCTTTAGAGTATCGCCGCATTTGCTCGATAGCGTGTGGCGTGCGCAGCAAACGTTCAATATACAGAGTCATATACTTTGTTACTGGCCGTGCAACAACGTAGGCGGGGCTTACCATGCCGGCAACAGCAACCGTGCCAAAACCACCCTGCCATGCACGCATCATGTTGTATACAAGATCGCCAGGCTGAACAGCCTTATACTTTGTTCGATCATCACTGCGGGTGACCTTACGATCCATCTCTTTCTCGTCAAGTTCCTTATCTGAAACACCGTCATGGATCGATACGCTCAATATTTGAAGTGATTCATCACCCGGCTCATCCACCTGTCGAAACAGGCTACCAATGCGTTTGACCACCCAATGCTCAGGCACCTTGCCGAGCCATTCTACACCGCTGTCTTTGTATTTCGGGTAGCGCGGGAAGGTCATTTCGAGAGGCCGCCGATCATGGTCAGGATGCGGTCGGTGACGAGTTTCAGGTCGGCGTCGATCTCGGCGAGGGGGCGCGGGGGTTTGAAGACGTAGAAGTGGCGGTTGAAGGGGATTTCGTAGCCGATCTTCGTCTTGTCCTCGTCGATCCAGGCGTCGGGAGCGTGGGGCAGGACCTCGCGCTTGAAATATGCGTCGATATCTTTGTCCAGGGGTACGTTTTCGGTGTCGCGCAGGTCGGCGTTCGGCACGGGCTTTCCCTTCGCCTTGCCTTTCGTGCCGAAAAGGATCTCGCCCTTCTCGTCGCGCTGGGGGCGCTCGACGGTGATGGTGCGGTAGCCGAACTCCTCGTTTCTGAAGATGCGGCTGATCGGCACGCCGTCGCGGGTGACTTCTTTGAACTCACCGAAGAGGCGGGTGATCTCGTCGATGTGCTCGGGGCTCAGCTCCTTGCGCTTGCTGCCCAGGCTCTTGCGCATCTTCTGCCAGAAACCGGAGGCGTCGATGAGCTGGACCTTTCCCTTGCGGGGGGCGGGCTTGCGGTTGCTGACGATCCAGACGTAGGTGCTGATGCCGGTGTTGTAGAACATGTCGGTGGGCAGGCCGATGATGGCCTCGACGAGGTCGTTTTCGAGCACATAGCGCCGGATCTCGCTCTCCCCCGAGCCGGCGCCGCCGGTGAACAGGGGCGAGCCGTTGAGGACGATCCCGAACCGGCTGCCGCCGTCCTTCGCCGGGCGCATTTTCGATATCAGGTGCAATAAAAACAACAGGGAGCCGTCGCTGACGCGCGGAAGCCCGGGGCCGAATCGGCCGTTGTAGCCCTGTTCCTCGGCCTCTTTCCGGATCTCGCGCTCGATCTTCTTCCATTCGACGCCGAACGGGGGATTCGAGAGCATGTAGTCGAAGGTTTTCCCGTGCATCCCGTCGGACGAGAGGGTGTTCCCGAAGACGATGTTCCCGATATCCTGGCCCTTGATGAGCATGTCGGCCTTGCAGATGGCGTAGGACTCGGGGTTCAGCTCCTGCCCGTGCATGACGAGCCGGGCATCGGGGTTCAGGGTTGCGAGATGCTCTTCGGCAACGCTCAGCATGCCGCCGGTGCCGGCGGTCGGGTCGTAGAGGGTGCGCACGGTGCCGGGCTTCGTGAGGGCGTCGTCGTCCTCGATGAATATCAGGTTGACCATCAGCCGGATCGCATCGCGGGGCGTGAAATGCTCTCCGGCGGTCTCGTTCGAGAGTTCCGAGAATTTGCGGATCAGCTCCTCGAAGACGAGGCCCATCTGGGCGTTGCTGACGGTGTCCGGGTGGAGGTCGATCGTGGCGAACTTTTCGGTCACGAGATACAGCAGGCCGGCCCTGGCGAGCTTGTCGACCTGGGTGTGGAAGTCGAAGCTCTCGAAAATATCGCGCACGGCGGGCGAGAACGCCTGAACGTAGGCGCGGAGGTTCTCGCCGATGTGGTCGTGGTCGCCCATGAGCTTCTTCAGGTCCAGCGGCGAGGTGTTGTAGAACAGCTGGCCGGATTTCCTCAGCAGGAACGGCTCGGGATTCAGCCCCGCTTTTTCCCGGGCCGCCTTTTCGGCCAGCACGGCGGCCTTGGTCGGCTCCAGCACGCAGTCGAGGCGCCGCAACACGGTGAACGGCAGAATGACCTTTCCGTAGTCGGACTGTTTGTAGTCCCCGCGCAGCAGGTCGGCAACCGACCAGATGAAAGAGGAAAGATTCGGATCAGCCATGATCGTCTCCCATGTTGAAAGAGCGCGGATTCGCGCATGCGATGTGTGTGGATCGGCCTTCCGGCCCACGATACCACTCCCGCCCGCGCGCTACAAGCGGACGCAGGGGCACATGGGCGGTGGTGCCGAAAAGCAGGCAGGAGGGGGTACGAATTTCCGGCGGTCGGGGAAGGCGGGGCACCTCGGGCATCGACAAAGATGGCTCGGGAAGCCCGGTTCCAAGGAACCGGCCGACGCGGAAACGGCTGGCATGAATCCTGCTTTATCTCGCCCAACATTTCAAAAACGAACTTCAGACAGGAGAATGATTCATGAACCGGTTTGTCATGCTGTTGCTCGCGGTCCTCACGATTGGCGTGATCTCCCCTGCGTTTTCCCTCGACGGTGCCCAGTTCACCAAGGTCCTGACCACCGCCGTCCAGGCTGATGAATACCTGTTCTCCCTGATGAGCCCCGAGACGCCGAAGCACTCCCCCGAGTTCCAGGCAGCCCTCGCCGGCCAGAAATCGACCCGCGCCGCCGTCGCCAACGAGATCAACGCGCTCGACTCCGCCGAAGACATCCAGCAGGCGCTCGTCATCGCCCGCGCCTTCGCCGCCAAGGGCGGTTCGGCCGCCTCGATCGGCAGCCTGGCAGAAAACCTCCTGCGCGCCCGCCTGCCCTTCGTGAACGCCCACAAGCTTCCCTGACGGAAGAACTCCCGCAAACCCAGACCGGGCGGCCATCCACACAACGGATGGCCGCCCGGTCGCTTTTCTCGGGGAACCCGGTACGGAACCGGCGTCACGCGCTCCGCAGCCGGGCCTGGTGGCGGGCACGGCGGTGGAGGAGCCAGCGGGACTCGGTCCAGCGGAAGAGAACGGGCAGAATGAGCAGGGTCAGGATGGTCGAGGTGACCAGGCCGCCCATGACCACGACGGCGAGCGGCTTCTGGATTTCCGCGCCCGAGCCCGTGGCGAACAGCATCGGCAGGTGGCCGATGAACGACGTCAGGGCGGTCATCACCAGCGGCCGGAACCGGATCGCGCAGCCGCGCCGGACCGCGCGATTGATCGAGCAGCCTTCGTGCAGGAGCTGCCGGAAGAACGCGACGAGCAGCACCCCGTTCTGAACCGCGATTCCCAGGAGAACGATGAAGGCCACCGCCGCCGACACCGACAGCGACATGCCGAACCCGATGACCGCGACGATGCCCCCGACGAGCGCGAAGGGCAGGTTCAGGATGACGAGCAGGGCATCCCGCACATACCCCATCGCCAGAACCAGCAGGATGAAGATCAGCACGATCGCCGCCGGCACCACGACCTCCAGCCGCGCCATGGCCCGCTGCTGGTTCTCGAACTGGCCGCCGTACTCGATGTAATACCCGGGCGGCAGCTCCTTCTCGAGCGGCGCCATCTTCGCGCGCAGATCCGCGACGAAACCGCCGAGATCCCGGCCCCGGACGTTGGTCTCGACGACCATGCGCCGGTGGCCGTTTTCCCGGGTGATCTCGATCGGCGTCTCGACCTGCCGGATGCGGCAGATCTGATCGAGAGGCACCCAGGAGCCGTTGCCGGCCGGCACTTTGAGCTGGCCGATGGCCTCTTCGTTGTCCCGCCATTTCTCGCCGAACCGCACGGCGATGGCGAACCGCTGCTGGCCTTCGATCAGCTTGGAAACGACCTTCCCGCCGACGCCCGTTTCGATGATGGTGTTGATCTGGCCCACGTTCAGCCCGTATCGCGAGGCCGCGTCGTGGTCGATCTCGATCTCGATCTGGGACATGCCCGAGATCTGCGTCGATTTCACGTCCCTGGCCCCATCGACCGTTGCCGCGATCCCGGTTGCCCGCTGCGCGAACGTCTTGAGCACCTCGAGGTCGTCGCCGAAGATCTTGATCGCCACGTCGCTCTTGATGCCCGAGATCAGCTCGTTGACGCGCAGGGCGATCGGCTGGGAGAACGAGTACCGCAGCCCGACGATCTGCTCGAGCTCGGCACGGATCACCTCGGTCATCTCGTCCTGCGTCCGGAGCTTCTCCCCGGCCGCCGGCCGCCGGAACGTGATGAAGATATCGCTCTGCTCGGGGCCCATCGGGTCTTCCGAGATCTCGGCCCGGCCCGTCTTGCAGACGACGGCCGCCACCTCGGGCAGCTTCAGCAGCCGCTTCTCGATCTCGGTCGACACTTTCACCGCGCCCTCCAGCGACGCGTTCGGAAGCCGGACGGCATTGATCGCCAGCGCCCCTTCCTGCAGCGCCGGCATGAAGTCGGTGCCGATCAGGGGCACCAGGAATCCCGTTCCGATCAGCGCCAGCAGGGCCGCGAACACGGTGATCCGCGGCGCGGCCAGCACCAGCTCGAGGCTTTTGCGGTATGCCGCATGGATCGCCCGCGCGACGAAGAACTCGTGCTCCTCGCCGTGGGGAAGCCCGTAGTAGCCCAGGGCGGGCATGATGAACAGGGCAACGACGAGCGAGGTCAGCAGCGAGATGAGCATCGTCAGGGCGAGCGGCTCGAACATCTTCGCTTCCAGCCCTTCCAGGGCGAACAGGGGCACCAGCACCAGGACGACGATGAGCACCGCGAACGAGACCGGCCGCGCCACCTCGCCCACCGAGCGGGCAATCAGCTCACGGGTGGACTCCCCCGGCGCGGGATGGGCAAGATGACGGCGGGCGTTTTCCAGGACCACGACCGTCGCGTCGACCACCATGCCGACCGAGAAGGCCAGCCCGCCGAGGCTCATGAGGTTCGAGGTGATCGAGAAATGATGCATCACCAGGAAGGTGAAGAAAAACGTCAGCGGCAGCGACAGCACCACCAGCATCGCCGTGCGCAGCTCGGCCAGGAAGAGGAACAGCACGAGGATGACGCAGATGCCGCCTTCGTTCGTGGCGTCCATGACGGTCTTGATGCAAGCCTCGATCAGGTAGGTGCGGTCGTAGAACACGTTCATCCGCACGCCCTCGGGCAGGCTCTTCTGGATATCCGGCACCACGTTCTTGACGGCGTCGACGACCGTCTTCGAGTTGGAATCGCGCAGCATGATGACCATGCCGGCCACGGCCTCGCCTTTGCCGTCGCGGGTCACGGCGCCCTGCCGGACTTCATGCCCGACGGCGATCTCGGCCACATCGGCGATCCGGATCGGAATGCCGTCGCGCGTTTTCAGGACGACCTTTCCGATATCCTCGGGGGTGCGGAACAGGCCGATCGAGGTGACGTTCACCTGCTCCCAATCGCGCGCGAGATACTTGCCCGAAGCGTTCGCGTTGTTCTTTTCGACCGCCTCGGTCACCTCGTCGAGCGTCAGGGAAAACTTCTGCAGCCGCTCGGGATCGACCAGGACGTGGTACTGCTTCACGGTCCCGCCGAAGCTGTTGACCTCGCTGACGCCCGCGATCGGCCGCAGACGCGGGGCGACGACCCAGTCCTGCAGGGTGCGCAGCTCCATGTCCGAGTGCTTTTCGCTCTCGAGGGTGTACTGGAAGATCTCCCCGAGGCCCGTGCTCAGCGGCGCCAGTTCCGGCTCGATTTCCGGAGGCAGCTCCTCCTTCGTTTCCTGGAGCCGTTCGAACACCATCTGCCGGGCAAAGTAGGGATCGGTGTGGTCCGCGAACACGATCGTGATCTGGGAAAGGCCGGATTTCGACAGCGACCGGACCTGCTGGACGCCCTTCATTCCAGACATTTTCTGTTCTATAGGAAATGATATTTGCTGTTCGACGTCGGTCACCGACAGGCCGTGTGCCTTGGTGAGAATGGTGACCTGGATGCTGGTCACGTCGGGGTAGGCATCGATGGGAAGCGCGTTCCACGCCCAGAGCCCGCCCGCGATCAGCAGGCAGGTGCAGACGAGAACGAGGGAGGAGTATCGCAGGAGAAGCGGGAAAAATCGTTGCATCGGCGGTGTTCCCCCGTCCTAGTCGGCGCAGCCTGCGCCCATCTTCTCGCGCAGCACGTCGGATTTCAGCAGGAACGCGCCGTCGACGACGATCACGTCTCCGGCGGCGACGCCGCTCTGGATGACGCTCCGGTCACCGATGCGGCGGCCCACGACCACCGGCTGCCGCAGGAACAGGTTCGGCTCGATCTGCTTGAACACGAAGCGGCTTCCCTCGTCGTCCATGACCGCCTTGGTGGGCAGGAGTGTCTGGTTTTCGGCCGTCTCGAGGAAGAGGCGGATCTTCACGAACATCCCCGGCCGCAGCAGGGAGTCGGGGTTCCGGATCTCGATCCGGACGGGCAGGGTGCGCGTGTCTTCGAGCATCTGCGTGTCGACCGCGAGCAGTTGGCCCGCGAAGGTCTTTCCGGGGAACGACTCGACCGTCACTTCGACGGGAATGGCGGCGCGGGCCAGGGTGGTCAGCACCTCGCCCACCTGTTTTTCGTGCAACTGGCCGATCGCGATCAGGTGGCAGATGTTCGCGATCGTGAGCAGGTTGCGGTCGCCGGAGATGATTTCGCCGGCGATGCCCTCGCGCTGGATCACCTGGCCCTCGATCGGGGCTTTGAGGACGATCCGGCCCTGGGCCAGTGTATCGGAGCGGTTCTTCCGGATCCGGCCGACATCGGCGTCGGAAAGGCCGAACAGCTTCAGCCGGTCACGGGCATTCGTCGCCTCCAGGTCGGCCAGGTCGCGGGCCGACTGGGCTTCCTGCACTTCCTGCTCCGACCCCACCTTCTTTTCGAACAGCAGGGCGGCCCGCGCCCGCTTCTTCTCGGCGAAATCCAGCTCGGAAAGCCGCTTGAGATACTCGAGAGCGGACTGGGCGAGCTCGGTGCTCTCGACGTGGGCCACCACGTCGCCCTCCTTCATCGTCGTGCCCACGGTCGCCGAGATCGAGGCCAGGCGGCCGGGGATCCGGGATGTCACGACCCGCTTATGGTTGTCGTCGAGCATCAGCTCCCCCACGAGATCGATCGTCCGGGGCGCCGGGCTGGTCGTGATCGTCTCGAAGGTGACCAGCGCCTGCGTCGTCGAGGAAAGCTTCACGGCCCCGACCTCGAACCGGCACTTGTCGCACGCGATGATGGGAACCTCGTGCTCGCAGGGCTCCTTCATGCGCTCGGCCAGGGGCTTGTCCGGATCCCCGTGACCGTGCCCCGCGTGATCGTGGCCTTCGTGGCCTTCATCGACCCGGCCAGGCTCGTCATGGCCGTGCCCCGCGTGATCGTGGCCTTCGTGGCCGGCAGCCTCCGCGGCATGCCCGTGCCCATCCGTTTCGCCGGCCCCGGCCGCCACCTGGGCGGCAAACAGCACCAGGAGAACGGCCAGCAGGACGACGCCGGCCGACGCCCGTCGATTTTCAATAGCTTTTGATATATACGAATTCGTGTTATTCATGGTTTCACTCCATTCCGTGGAAGGCTTTCCGGTCGGGCCGGAAGAGCGGGATTCGGTGTCTTCGGGGCTGGTGAAGGCGGAGGATCAGGGCCGTTCGCGGACCAGGTCGGCGCCGGTCAGGCTTTCGATGGCATCGGCGGCCTGGTGCATTTCCAGCAAGGCGGAGAGGGCCTGGCCGGTGACTTCCGCATGGGTCTTGCGGGCCTCGAGAACGATCGCCTGACCGGTCTTTCCCAGGCGATACCCGTCGAGAGCCATTTCCAGGGCTTTCGCGGCCGTCGGCGTGATCTCGTCGTGCAGGCGCACGGCGGTGGCCTTGACGCGCTCGAAGCGCCTGACCAGCTCTTCGAGCTGAGCCGACAACTCGCGCCGGATCTTTTCCTGTCCGGCGGCGATCTTCGAGATCTCCACCCGCGCGGCTTTCCGGGCGCCCCGGTTCGACCGCGCATGGGGCAGTTCCGCTTCGATGCCGAACACCCAGGCATGTTCCCCGGTTTCCCGGAAGTTCCGGGCGCCGGCCACCCAGGCATACGACGGCCGGGTTTCGGCATTCAGCAGAGCGAGGCCGGCTCCGTTCTCCTCCACTTTCAGCCCGGCCGAACGAAGGGCGGGATGCCGTTCGAACATCGTCCGCCGCAGCTCGTCGAGCGGCGGGAGCCCGAGATCGAGGGACAGGGTTCCGACCAGTTCACGGTCGGCTTCCGGCGGCTTGCCCATTTCGCGGAACAGGGCCAGCATGGCTTCGCTCACCTGCCCTTCGAGGGTGCTCCGGTCGAGTTCGACCCGTTCGGCTTCGAGCCGGGCTTCGACCAGCTCCTGTTCGGGGCTGGAGCCTGCCTCCACCCGCATCCGGGCGGCCTCGCACATGTCGCGGCCGATGCGGGAGAGTTCGCCGGCGTTGCGCAGCAGGTTCTGCAAGCCGATGACGAGATGGAAGGCCGCCATCACGCGATTGCGGATATCCCGCTCCACGGCGGCTTCGTCGAGTTTCGCGGCATCGACGGACAGGGCGGCGAGGCGCTTTTGGGCCGACGTTTTCCGGCGATCGGGAAGCGGCCGTTTGAAGGAGAGGGTCAGCTCGGCCTGGGACATCCCCGGCAGCCGGCCTCCCACGTTTTCGGCCTCGAAGGCGATCTCGTCGGGGCCGCGGGCGCCGGCATCCTCGGCCGCCGCCGCGGCCTGGTCGGTGCCCAGGCGGCTTTGCAGCAGGGCCGGATTCGAAGCCGCCTCACGGAGCGCCTCGGACAGCGTCAGCGCCTGGCAGGCGCCGCACGAAAGCATCAGAAGAGCAAACGGAACGAGGAAACGAAAAGCAGGCATGAGACCTCCAACGCAGACTGGTATGGAAAAGGGGGATGGAAACGGGGATTCCGCCGCAACGGCGAAATCAGGCGTTGGAGGATTTCGGGGGCTGGAAGATTTCCCGGATCGCGGCAGCCTTCGGCGCGATCGGTGCCGAAAACCCCACGAAGCCGACGACTGCCGGTTCGAGCGTCACCGCCCCCGTGGGAAGCGGGTAAAAACCGCCATGACAACTGCAACTGATCGAGGTGCAGTTGTGGTGGTCCTCGCACTCGCCCTGGTGCTCGTCGGAAGTATAGCTTGCTTTATATCCGGCACCGGCGACGCCGATTTCGCATCGCATGCACGGGGCCATCAGCACCAGCAGGGTGATGGCGATCAACTGAATCCAGCACAAGCCCTTCTTCACCCCGTCATCGTACCATGAAACCCGTTCATTTTCCAGACGCGGGCGCCCCATTCCGCGAGCCAATCCCGATGCATCGGTTTGCGGGGGAATCATTTCCCGGGAATCCCGGCGCTTGCCCTGCAGGGGTCGGCCGGGTATCATCGTGGCCATGATTACGCATATCGTTGCCATCGTTGGCGGTCTCGTGCTTCTCACCCTCGCCGCGGACTGGCTGGTCGCCGGCGCCGTCGCTCTCGCGCACAAGATGGGGGTTTCGCCTCTGTTCATCGGCCTGACGATCGTCGCTGCCGGCACCTCGACCCCTGAGCTCGTCGTCAGCGTCCAGGCAAGTATCGAGAACAACCCCGGCATCGCCGTCGGCAGCAACATCTTCAACGCCGCCCTCATCCTCGGCGTTGCCGCGCTGATCCACCCGATCGCCTGCAACAAGGCCGTCGTCAAGCGCGACACCCCGATCATGATCCTGGTTTCTCTGCTCTGCTGGTGGTTTGCCTCGGACCGCCAGTTCTCCCGCCCCGAAAGCCTGATCATGATCGGCCTTCTCGTGCTTTACACGGCCGTCAGCTACGTTCTCGGCAAGAAGGAAGCCACCCCGGAGATTCCCGACGAAGTCAAAGCCATCGAGCCAACCTCCCTCGGGAAGGATCTCGGCAAAATCGTCATTGGCCTGGTCGGCCTGGTAGGCGGCTCGAAAGCCCTGCTGTTCGGCTCCGTCGCAATCGCCAAGACGTTCGGCGTGTCGGATGAAATCATCGGCCTGACCCTGATCGCCGCAGGAACCTCGCTTCCCGAGCTGGCCACCTCGGTCGTCGCCGCCATGAAGGGTCAGTCGGAGATCGCCGTCGGCAACGTGGTCGGGAGCAACATGTTCAACATCCTCGGCATCCTGGGCGTGGCGGGATCGATGCTGCCGCTCACCGTCTCGGATCACATGCTGGGGATCGACATTCCCCTGATGGTGGTCGTCGCCCTGGGCTGTCTGCCGATCATGTGGACCGGCTACCGGATCGTCCGGGCCGAGGGGCTGCTGCTCGTGGCCGCCTACCTCGGCTACATGTATATCCTTTTCCAGACGCCGAGCTGAAGCTTACTCGCGGCAGCCGTCCACGACCCAGATGTGGATGAGCTTGGCCGTCTCGGGGGCGACCTTGCCGGCCATCCCGCCGCCATCCTCGAGGAACTGCTCGAACCGCACCAGACCGCCGTTCTTGAAATACCGGATGACGGTCTGCGGTTCATGGAGCGGGAAGTATTTGCCCGTGCCGTCGGTGTGGCAGGGCAGGCACTCCTTCACCATCACCGGCAGGATATCCTTGAAAAACGTCGGCTGGGGCCGCGCGGGCTTCTTCACTTTCGTCCACCAGGCCGGCTCTTTCGCCGTATCCGGAGCGGCGGTAACGGCCGTATCGCCGCTTCCCTGCGCGACGGTCGTCCGGGCGGGCTCGGAAGTCGGCCGGGAGCCCTGCCCCGCCTCGGGTGGCGGGAAAATCCGCACGTTGCTGACGGCAGCCCCCGACGCTCCCCCGGCCTGCGCGCGGGCATCGTTTCCCAGAAACAGCTTCGGCATGCCGCCCGGCTCATCCAGCCGGAACATCCCGGCCGTGGTCGCGATATACAACGCCGTCTCATCCGCCGCGAGAGCCGTCACCCCGACCGTTCCCGCAACCGGAAGCGGCACTTGATCCCAGGCGGCCCCGTTGCGAACCGAAAGGCCCTGCGCCGAACCGGCATACAGGCGCCCCCGAAGGGAGGCGAGCGACGTCACGGCGGAGTCGGCGGCTCCGGCCCCGTCTGGCGCGGGTTTCCAGACTCCGCCTTCGAACCGGAACACCCCCGTCCCCCCGGCGGCAACGCCCCAGAGCCAGCCGTCGGCAAAGGCCATCGACCGGACGTCGACGGCCGCATCCTGCGCCATGACGCCGCTGACCGCCAGTCCCCAAAGAATACTGATAACGATAGAAATGATCTGCTTTTTCATCGCATCGTCACTGCCGCTTCAGCACCACCAGACCCCGGTCGGTTCCGGCATACACCCGGGTGACGCCGTCCTGGCCGCGGACCAGGGTGAGACACTGGACATGGGCCGAGGGCAGGCCGTCGCGGTAGTCGATGGGGGATTCGAAGCGGCCGCCGCGCAGGAGCTGGATGCCTTTTTTCGTGCCGACCCAGGTGTCGGCGCCGTCGATCAGGACGGCGGTCACCCAGGTGTCGGCAAGTCCGGCCGCCGTGCCGAGCAGCTTCCAGGCCCCGTTCTCGAACACGGCAAGCCCCTTCGTCGTGCCGGCGAGCACCCGGTCGGGAGCGGCCGCAATCGCCGTGATATGGTCGGCGGGCAGACCTTCGGCCTTCGTGTAGTTGGTGAACAGGTATTTCTCGCCGTCACGGCCCTTGTAGACGCTGACGCCCGAGACGGTGCCCAGCCAGACTTCACCGGGCCGCGTGGCCATGCAGGTGATGCGGTTGTCGAGCAGCCCTTTCTTCGAGGCCAGATACCCGAACTTGCGGTACGGGTTCGATTCCCAGACGTAGTAGTTCACCCCCTGGTCATCCGTGCCGATCCAGAGCACGCCTTTCTCGTCGACGGCGAAGCAGTTCACGTAGTTCGACTGCATGTCGTCCTTGATCTCCTCGAACACCGACCACTGCAGGCCATCCCACTTGTAGGTGCCCCCGCCGGCCACGGGCGAGCGGCAGGCGGCCCACACCTCGGTGCCGTTGCGCACCGTTACGGCCGGCACCCGCTGCAGTTTGAGGGGCGAGTTGTCCGGGCCCCAGACCGTGAACTTCCCGTCCTTCTTCAGGACGCTCAGGTTCCGCTCCGTCCCGATGAAGACGTTCTCCGCCCCGGCGGCGACGGCCAGCACCGAGTTGTGGCTCAGCCCGTCCGCCGTCGAGTAGACGCGCTCGAGCGCGATCCCCGCCGGCATCACCGCCGCGGCTGGCGTGCCGCCGACAAGAACCAGGAACAGGCCGACGGCAGCCCCGGCGAACCAGAGAGCGGAATTATTATGTCTCACGATATATTTCCTCCCGTATCATCGCGTTCCGGCCGGCCGGTCGGGCGGGCGGCATCCGCGGAAGATCCGGTTTCACGATAAAACAAAACCCGGGGGGACGCAAGCGTTCCCCCGGGTCGATTCCTTCATGCAAGCCGCCGGTCCGCGTCCCGCCTCGTGCGGGTCAGGTCCGACGGCAGGCCGGCCCTTACTGACCGTTCGTGTTGGTTCTCTCGGACTCGTCGCGGATCGTGCGCTCCTGGAAGCTCATATCCTTGACGGTGACGTTGAAGCTCATCTGCTGCTTGTTGGCCTCGAAGTCTTCGGCAAGATACTCGACCCGGTATTTTCCGGGGTTCCGGAAGATGTGATAGAACTTGATCACCGGTTCGGTCTTGTCGTTGCGCTCGAAGCGCTCGCGCGGCACGACGCGCTCGATCTTGTCGCTCTTGTTGCCGGTGGCGTCCTCGAGCGGTTCGAACTTGTCGGTCGGGTTGCCGTTGGCATCGAGTTCGCGGATCTGGAGGCGCTGATAGGCGATGCCGCGGCCGGGATAGAAGCGGTCGATGTTGTCGTAGGCCTGGGCGGTCACGTTGAGGCGCGTATCCTCGAAGATGACCTTGTCATCGAGCTTCAGCTGTTTGTTCAGCGGATCATCGACCGGGTTGCCGTTCTTGTCGACGACCTGCCACTGTTTGTTGGCCATGTCGTTTTCGGCATACTCACCGCCGGGCACCTGGACCTTGGAGCCGCTGTCCTGGATCGAGATCTCGCGATCGCTGGGGATCTCGTCGGACGGGGGAACGCCGACCTTCATGTCGTTGCCGCTGCGGGAGTCGGAGATCTCGACCTCGGTCACCGGCTTGGCGCCCTCACCGCCGTCGTTCACCTTCAGGAAGCCGACCTGGTTGGTGGTGTTGCCGCAGCAGTCGGCCATGTCGACCTTGAACATCAGGTCGGGAACCTTCTGCATCCAGGTGTCGCCGTACTTCTTGATGAAGTTCGAGTTGGTCCCGGCCACCTGCAGCTCGTCCGGAACGCCCGCGTCTTCCGCAGAGCCGGCGCGCTTCCAGCGTCCATCCGGGCCGAGAACGAAGTTCTGGGCATCCTTGGCCATCTGGCCGCCGACCATCTTCGCGGCGCCGCCGGCATCCCACTCGAGGGAGGTGGTGGCGTAATGCTTGGGCAGCAGCACGCGCGGACCGGGCACGAACCAGGAGCCGGTCTTGACGGTCTGGCCGTCGACCGTGGCGGTCGTCTCGTTGTGAATGCCGTCGATCTTCTCGAACTCGATCGGGCCGACGCAGTACCGGCCGCCGTCCTTGAACTCGATGTAGGAGAAGCGGTTGACCTCGAGCATGCCGGTCGCATTGAGGTGGTCGACGAAGGCGCGCATGTCGGCGGCGGCCTTCTTGCCGGTATCGCCAAGGGCTTCATACTCGCCGATCATCATCGCCAGCTCGGGCACCTTGGCCTCGAGACCTTCATTCTTGGTGTTCTTGGCCTTGTTGATCCAGCCGTTCAGCAGCTTGGTCTTGAGCAGGCCGCTGTTGCGCTCGTCGAGGATGAAGTAGGCAAGACCGCGGATCCAGGGGGTGAGGTTCTTGGTCGAGTAGGCATTCGCGTACCGGGCCTTGATGAACTCCTCGACGTCCTTTTCGGAACGGCCCTTCCAGTTCGGATCGACGTTCTTGTAGTAGTAGTACTCTTCCGCCTTCTTGGCCGGCCCGAGGTAGGGGCCGTACACGACGGTCTCGTCGAGCTTGACCGGGTTCTCGGAAACCTTGATCCGATCCCATTTCTGTTCCTGCTCGTTCCAGTTCATGCGATAGGTCGGGGGCAGGTAGACGAAGTACAGGAACGGCTCGGACGTCGGGTCGTCGCGGTTGTAAGACGGGTTGTCGAGCTTGTACAGGTCCATGTTGCCGCACTCGTAGTTGAGGCTGGCCTTGAGCCGGTCGGAAGAGGCGGCGGCATTCGGGTTGTCGTCTTCATACTCGAAGGCGATGCCCTTGCAGGGCTCCCATTTGTTGGTGGCCTTGTTGTAGACCTTCTCGACGAAGGCGCCGGTGTTGCCGCTGTACAGCTTCACCTCGGTGCCCTTCACGCTGGGTTCGGAATAATCCTCGACGTAGACGCGGTTGAACGCCGAGAACTCGTCGCCACCATCGGTGTTCTTGAGCTTCCAGCCGTCGGGACTCGCATTGACGGCCTTCTTGGTTTCCCATCCGCTGGGCTCGGCATCGAGCTTGGCCTCGGGAATGGCCGCCGGATCGATCACGGAGATATCGGCGTTGCCATGGTAGCCCTCGGCGGTGCCGACGACGGTCGGATTCACGGCGGCGCGCTCGTAGGTCATGAGCATGCCGACTTCCTGGAGAACCGTCGAGCCGCGGGTGTCGGCGTCACCGGAAATACCGGAGTCGAACGGTTTCTTGTGGGCATTGGGATACACCTTGGGATCCCAGGTCTTGTCGCCCGTGCCGTTCACGATGTTCTTCATGTATTCGATGGCGCGTTCGGAGCCGGAAGCCTTGTAGAACGGCGTCCAGACTTCGCCGCCCGAGGTGCCGTTCGTGCCGCCGCCCTTGCCTTCCTCACCGGCGTCCTCGAACGTCCACTTGTAGTTGACGTTGCGGTAGGCATACCACTTCCCCGACGAAACCTCTTTGACGAGGTAGGGATACTTGTCTTTCGTGTTGCCGGTATTGCGGAAAATACGCACGTTGTCCTTGATCTTGTTGTCGAAGCCGCGCACGACCGGATCCGGCTCCATCATCGGAACCCACATGCCGATCTGGGACTCGGGTTTCTCGATCATATCGGGAATCCGCCGGATTTCGTTCTGCGGAATCGACATGATGCCGGTCACCACTTTCGTCCGGTCATTGATGTCATACCGGGAATCGGTCGCCACTGTGCTGACATCCGCCGCAAAGACGGTGCTCCCCCAAACGAGAGCTGCCGCGAGGAATCCCCACATCCGTTTCTCCATATATCCTCCTTTAGGATTGTAGTCCTGTCTGGTCATCGAACGACCGAGTCGATCGCCTTCTGGAGCTTTCTGTCGACATCGAGCAGTTCCTCGATGCCGGCGACCTGGGCCTGGATCTCCGTGGCATGCCGGTATTTCGGGTTGATCGCGAGAATCTCCTTGTAGAGCCGGTATGCCTGTTTCACGTCTTTGTAGGGCAGGTATTCGAGCTTGTCCGACGGGTTCTCGTTCGAGAAGTTGTTCCCGGGGAACTTGTTTCCGACGGCGGCGAAAATATTCGCCAGTTGATATTTCACGTCGAGCATCTGCGGCCCATAATACGCGGCCGTATTGTATTCCAGCATCGCGTCGTCGATCCGGCGCCGCATTTCCATATAGAGTCCATTATAATAATGGCACCAGGGGTTTTCGGGCTCGAGGGCAAGAGCCGCGTCCAGATGTTTTTTCGCCGAGAAGTCCATGATGCGCGGCAGGTAGATGTCGACGAGGCCCAGGTGATACTTGGCCCGCGCCGGGTCGAGGCCGATCGCGACCTCGTAGAAATGGATCGCCTCGTCGATGCGGCCGACGTTCTTCAGACCGCCGGCGAACTTGTAGACGGCCTCGGAGTTCTGCTGAGCCACGTCATAGGCGGCCGCATAGGCATCGAGCGCCTTGTGCATCTCGGAAAGCCCGGTGTAGGCGTCCCCGATGCCCCACAGGATGCGCAGCTCGCCGTCCTTGATCTTGCGGGCCTTCTCGAACCACTCGATCGCCTTCTTGTACTCGCCGCGCAGCAGGAGCAGTTCGCCCATCGCGACGTGCGCCGGGTAACTCTGGGCGTTCGCCTTGAGAGCTGCGTTCAAGGCCTCTTCGGCAACCTTGAAATCGTATTTCTTCGCATTCGTCGCCGCCCGGCCGAGCACCACCCACCGGTCGTGGTTCATCGCCGCGTCGCCGACCGACTTGCGGACCGCTTCCATCAGGGTCTTGGCCTTGTCGAACCAGGGCTCGCCGTATTCGACCATCGCCCGGGCCGCCACATCCATCAGATCGACGTTTCCGGGCTCGGCCTCGACCGCCCCCGAGAACTCCTGCACGGCATACAGCAGCCGGCCTTCCTCGAGATACGCCGAGCCGCGCCGGTAGAGTTCCTGGGCTTTTTCCGACTTCACGGAGGCCAGCTTGTATTTGTCCATCAGCTTCGCGTCGGGGGCGACGGCGGGGCTTTCGGGAGCCTTCGCGGCGGCACCGGCGCCGGGGGCCGCGGTTCCCTGGATATGGGTGCGGTGATCGGCCGCGCGCTTGAAAGCGTCGTCAGCCCGGGTCTTCCAGCCGCCCTTCGCCAGGGCTTCACCGAATCCCTGCCAGAGATCGGCCGCGATCTTGTGGTCGTTCTTGACGGCATCTTTGTTTTCGACGAGGATCGCTTTGTATACCTCGGCGGATTCTTTGAATTTTCCCTGGTCATACAGGGACTTCGCCTTCGCCGTCTGGTCCTCCAGCGGACCGGCCCATCCGGCGACACTCAGGCACAGCACAGCTCCAAGGGCGAGCACTCCTCGAACGGATCTCATCTCGAACGACCTCCAGTCTGGGGTTTGTCTTTCCGATACTCGAATATCTTACTCCACCGGCCGTCGTTTTCACGCAGCCAGATCGCACCCATGTCCGTGCCGGCCACGAGCGCCGACTTCCATACGCCAAGGGCGGTGAACGCCGCGTCCCCCGCTTCCCGGCAGTCGGGAACCGCCCGCCCGGTCGCGGGATCGACGCGGAACAGTCCCTGCTCGGTCGCGACCCAGAGCGAGCCGTTGTGTTCCTGGAGCGCATGAACCTGGGGGGCCACGTCGGGGATGCGCACATACTGCGGCCGCTTCCGCGGCAGTGCCGGGGGGTTGCGGCGTATCAGCCCGCCCGAACCGGTGCCGATCCAGAGCGTGCCGGCGCACGAGGCCAGGACGTTCACGTTTCCGTCCGTCCATGGCGACTCGGGAAGCTCGACCCGGTCGATGCTTCCCGCCCGGTCGAGACGGGCAATGCCGTCCCAGGTCGCCAGCCAGATGCCGCCGTCTCCGTCGGGAACGGCGTCGTTCACCCAGGAACTCGGAAGTCCGTCACTCTCCGTCAGATGCTTCCAGTCGCCTTTTTCGGCGAGGAAGACCCCCTCACCTACCGCCCCGAGCAGAAATCTTCCGTCATTCGTCCGGATGAACGCATGAAAATGCCGTGATCCCGGCTCGTTTCCGGGAATCAGGGGGGATGAGCTGCGGCGGGCCACATCGAACCGGAACGCCCCGCCCCCCGCCGTCGCGGCGAGCAGCGAGCCGTCGGCATCGATCACCAGTTTGCTGATGCGGCCGTCGGGAATGGCCTCCGGAACCGAGGCGATCCGTTCCCACGCGCTGCCGTCGAACACGAGCAGGCCGGCCCCGAAGGTTCCGGCCCAGAGGCGGCCGGCGCGATCCTCGGCGAAGGATCGCACGACGCAGTCATACCCGGTTTTCTTCCATACCGACCCTACGCTTTTCAAAGAGCCGAGCGCGTATCCATGACCGCACCAGGCGGTGAGAACCAGAGTCAGGGCTATGAAGATCGACCTTCGGATCATGATTCGATCGAGAGACGCGTACCACCGGCAATCCGTTCACGAAACATTCCGCGGCGGCCGGTCGTCGGCCGCCTCTCAGGCATGGGCCGTCCCCGGACGGGGCGTCTTTCGAGGTTTGCGGGCCACGAGGAGCTTGCCGTCGCGATAACTGGCGGCGAGGGCCTTGGGAACGCGCATTTCGGCTTCGACGAGCCGGGCTTTCATCTCCTGCTCGATCGCCTTGTTCTCCTGGAGCTGGGCGACGGCGAGGGCGCGGCGGCCTTCGGCCTTGGCCTGGGCGACCTTCTTGTCGGCCTCGGCCTGGTCGGTCTGGAGCATGGCGCCGATGTTGCGGCCGACGTCGATATCGGCGATGTCGAACGAGACGATGCTGAACGCGGTTCCGGCGTCGAGACCTGCATCCATGATGCGCTGGGTGATGATCTCGGGCCGCTTGAGCACGTCGGTGTGGGTATCGACCGAGCCGATCGCCGAGACGATGCCTTCGGCGACGCGCGCCAGGACGGTTTCCTCCCCGGCGCCGCCGACCATGGTTTCGAGGTTGGCGCGCACCGTGATCTTGGTGCGGGCGATGACTTCGATGCCGTTCTTGGCCATGCCGGAGACATCCCCGGTGGAAATGACCCGGGGCTCGACGCTCATGCGGACGGCGTCGAGAACGTCGCGGCCGGCGAGATCGATGGCGGCGGCCCGCTCGAAGGAGAGGTTGAGATGGGCGCGGCCGGCGGCGATGAGGGCGTTGATCACGCTGTTGATGTCACCGCCGGAAAGGAAATGCGCCTCGAGGCGGTCGAGGTAGACCGAAAGGCCGGCTTTCGAGCCCCGGATGTAGGTGTCGACGATCATGTCGCTGGGCACCTTGCGCAGCCCCATCGCGATGAGGCTGACGGGGCTCGCGGGGACTCCCGCGGAGAGGCAGCGGATCCAGGTGCCGAACGGGAAAAACGACAGAACGACGAAAAAGACGAGAATCGCGAGTCCGACGAGCCCGGCAACGATCAGATTACCCATTTCACCTGTTCCTCTCCTCGTGGAGTTCTCCAGACATGCTAGCGGGCTCGGGCGTCGGTGTCAAATTCCTTGCGGGGTACCCCTGGTCTCCAATTCAAGATTATGGCGGCTGTTTCGGAAAAGTTTCAGGGAAAAAAAATCGGCCGGTTCACTCCGGCCGATCGTTTTAGCGGAAAGGGGTTTCCCGGGTCACTCCTGGAGCTGTTCCTCGAGGTCGCGCAGCTTCGCGGCGGCGATCTGGTCATCGGGATTGCGGTTGATGGCCTGCTGGAGGCGGTCGACCTCGTTGCGGCCATACCGGATGAGCCGCTTGAGCACGTCGATATCGCGGGAGATCAACTGATCGTCGTTCGGCAACTGGGTCGCATGGGCGAGGTCGTTGAACGCCTTGCGGTATCGGGCTTTTTCGAAGAAAATCTGTCCCGAAAGCTTGAAGATGCCGAAATTCGTCGGGTCATACCATTTGGCCCGGTCGAGCCGCCGCAGGGCATCGTCATAACTGCCGGTGTAGTAGTCGCGTGTCGCGGTCGTCAGGTAGG
Source organism: Candidatus Rifleibacteriota bacterium (assembly GCA_029565415.1). The sequence continues at coordinate 29,251 of JAKQOH010000219.1, forward strand.
TGCGGGCACGGGTCGCGCTCAGCACGAGATCGCGGGACTTCTCGGGGTAATCGTTTTCTTCGGGAAGGGTCGTGATGTTCGATTTCGGCTCGGTCGTCACCGGCTTGAGCCCCATCTTGATGTAGGTGAAATCGACGGTCATGCAACTGGGCACCATCACCACCAGCGTTCCGACCAGCGCCAGGGTGACCAGCAGATACCCGATTTTGGACCAGATGTTCATCTGGGGCTCCATGCTCCCTCGAGATGATTCCCGCGATCCCGCAGGTAGGTTTGCCATTCATTGACAACGCATAAATCGTACCTGGCAAAGGCAGCGAGTTGGCCGACGGCGATGCCGAGCAGCGCGGCTTCCCGTTTCACCTCGGGATCCCCGGCCCGGAAGGCGGCTTTCAGCGCTTTCAGGTGGGCCGCAGGCAGGGAAACGCGCTCCATCGACCGGATCTCTGCATCGAAGGCCTTCGCCGGCATCGGGGACAGCAGAAGACGCCAGAACGCCCGGGCTTTCCAAAGATCGAGCGCGGCAAGCAGCGTTCCGGAGGCTTTCCCGCCATGCCGCGCCTTCCAATCCCGGATCCAGCGCAGGGTCAGCATCGGCTCCTCCGCCGCGTCGGGCAGCATGCCGCGCTTCATCAGATGCCCCAGGTCATCGGGGGCCAGATCGAGCACGGCCGGCAGGGAAGCGGCCTCGGGGGTCAGCCGGCAGCTCAGCACCAGCCGCTCGACATCCAGCTCCTTCAGATCCGCGTCGGGAAGCTTCTGGCGCACGTAGGCCAGACCGGTCGTCAGCGATGCCAGCCGCTGCTCCTCCCACGAGCGCCGGATATGTGCAAAACCCGCACGCGACTCGCTGAGCAGGAGAAAAAAGGTGCTTTCGGGGTGCAGCGCATGGCCCGGCCAGGTCTCGTTGAACCGGGCAAATCCATCCGCCGCTTCCTTCCAGTGTCCCAGCAGAAATGCCCGTTTCCCGGTCTGGAAAACCTCTTCGGGCGTCACGCCGAACCCCGGCGCCCCCGCCAGCAGGAGCGACACCAGAGCCGCCGCCGCACCGTTCATCAGCCGTTTCCGCATCTGTCTCTCCGCTTCTGCCAACCTGCCCAATACGAGCTGGGGCCTCAATTCCCCCCCTCTATCGGGAAGTTCCTGCGGATTGTTTAGAGGCCGTTCAGCGACGGGGAAATGGTGCGATATTCGCACGCGTTCCGCCCGATCTTTGGCACAAGCACACAAGGTGCATATTTCACACGCCCACGAACGAGCAACGACGGGCAGCCGCTCCTCTCGGGGGATTTCCATGGGTTGGAAGCAGGCACGAAGCGGGTCAGGCTTTCGACCGGGTGCGTTCGGCGAGGGAGAAGACCAGGTTATTGTAGAGCTCGCGGCCGATCCGGAGGGCTTCGCGGTCGCCGGCGACGCGTGCGGCCTGTTCCAGGGTATCGAGCAGGAGATAGGCGCCCCGGAACACCTGGCTCGGGTCGAAGTTCCAGGCCGACGCCCACCAATACTGACAGCTATACATTGCCTTGTCCAGCAGCTCCCGGGTGAGCGGGTCCTCGTCGCAGACCCGTTTTGCGCAGGCCATCACGTGATTCGTGAGCAGCCACTGGTTGTGATGGATCGGGTTGAATTTGCTGTGCCAGAGCGGATACGGATCGTCGTTGCAGAGATCCTTATCCGACGCCGACCAGGTCGAGGGCGGGACGAACGCGGGAAACGCCGGGAACGTCGCCGCCAGCTCGCTCAGCGTGACGAGCTTCATCTCGGGATCGTGGATCAGGGTGTACAGCATGCTGCGCAGGAATTTTTCCTCGTAATACTTGTGGTGATGGCCGAACGTCTCGCCATCCATCGCGAGGATGATATATCCATCGCGATCCCCGAACCATTCGTGCATGCGTTCCTTGATGTGGGCGACGAACTCGGTGCCTTTCCAGGTGTGGAAGGAGAGCTCGTTCGACCACTTGTTGCTGCGCAGGAACACCTTGACCCCATGCATCGACGGGATCGCATCGCAGGGCGGCGTGCCGTTGAAATAGGAGTACGGCAGATCGTCGGTGATGCACCACGCGTATCCCATTTCAGCGAACAACTGGGCCACGTTGCCGGAAAAACACATTTCGGGCGGGAAGACGCCTTTGGGGGCGTAGCTCGGCCCGAGCAGCCGGGCGTTGCCCTCGCGGTTGATGCGGAGCTGGCGCTTGACCTCATCCTCGGGGATGAGCGGAAAGATCGGGTGGTAGGCACCCGAATCGACGAACTCGAGACAGCCGCTCTCTCCTGCGGCACGCAGGCCGGCGAGGATGTGGTGGTGGCCTCGGGCCTCGAGCTGTTCGGTGAGGCTGTAGTTGATGTTGAGGGTGAAACGGGGCTTCAGCTCGCAAGTGAAGATGTCGACGAGCGGCTCGTAGCACTCGCGGCAGATGTCGTCGACGACGAAGCCGATCTGGGTGGGCGGCTGGTAGAGGTGAAGCAGGATGGACAGATACTTCATGGTGCCTCCTGTGCCCCGGCCGGGCTGTCGTCAGAGTGCGTCGGGCAGACTCCGGACCGCGCGTTCGAGCAGCACGCCGGCCATTTTTTTGCGGTAGCCCTTCGTCGAGCGGACGTCGTCGATCGGGGTCGCGGCCTCACAGGCAGCCTGGACGGCACGCTCGAGCAGCTCTTTCTTGGGCGGCCAGGCCTCGGCCTCGAGGATTTTTTCGGCCGCGACGGCGCGGATGACTTTCGGGGCGACGGCGCCGAGGGCGATGCGCACCGCGCGCTTTCCGGCTCCGACATCCCACGTCGTGAGCGCGAGGGAAACCTTGGAGATCGCATGCGCGAGCCGTTCGCCCATCTTGTGGAAGCAGCCCTTCGTCGGGCGGTCGGGCAGTTCGAACGCCTCGATCAGATCGCCTTTCTGCATCACGGTCCGGCCGGGGCCGGTGAAGAAGTCGGCGAGCGGCACGGTGCGCGACCCCTTCGGACCGGTGAGC